>JAZQTR010000200.1:0-9437 GCA_045630865.1 Victivallaceae bacterium | reverse complement strand
CCGCTGGGATAGCGACCACGTCGTCACCCTGACCGATGAACTGCAGGCGATAGCTGATGAGATCATCCGCCACAACTACGACAAACGTGTCCATATCGGACTCGATTACTTCGACGGCTCCATCAACCGCATTGCCGCGTGGGTCATCGGAGCCCGCAATATGCAGAAGGCTCTGCTGCGTTCTCTGCTGGAACCTGCCGAATTGATTTCCGAAGCTGAAAAGAGCGGCAACTATGCGCGCCGCCTTGCGCTGATGGAAGAGAGCCGCACACTGCCGTTCCACGAAATCTGGAACGCCTATTGTGAACGCTGTAATGTTCCGGATATCGGATGGATCGGTCAAGTCGCAGATTATGAGCGCGACGTTTTGAGTCTGCGCAAATAAATTGTTTATAACTTGAAAATTCAAATATAAAGAGAAAAAATTATGGCTGAAAC
Source organism: Victivallaceae bacterium (assembly GCA_045630865.1). Lineage (GTDB taxonomy): Bacteria > Verrucomicrobiota > Lentisphaeria > Victivallales > Victivallaceae > UBA1784. The sequence continues at coordinate 8,999 of JAZQTR010000200.1, read as the reverse complement.
AATTCTTTTTCAGGGTGACTCCATTACCGATTGCGGACGTGTGAGAGTCGATGCCCGCAACTTGAGCCAGGCTCTGGGACCGGGATATCCGGCTCTGGTCGCCGCCCGTCTCCAGAATTATGACTGGAGCAAAAAATACAATTTCATCAACCGCGGAATTTCCGGCAACCGCGTGGTCGATCTCTATGCCCGCTGGAAGATCGACGCCCTCAACCTCCGCCCCGATGTCATCAGCATCCTTATCGGAGTCAATGACACCTGGCACGAGCAGAACTGGAACAATGGCGTGGAGCCAGAGCGTTATGATAAATTTTACCGTATGCTCCTGGATTGGACAAAGGAAACTCTGCCCGATACCAAATTTATTCTGCTCGAGCCCTTCCTGCTCAAATTCGGTTTTATCACTGACGCCTGGGTCGAAGAGCTTGACATCCGCCGTCAGATGGTCAAAAAAATTGCGGAGGATTACGATGCTGTGTTCGTTCCGCTTCAGGATATCATCTCCGAAAAGGCTGCCGAAGCAGCCAATCCGGAACTGGTTCTCGTTGACGGCGTCCACCCCTCTCTCTTCGGACACCAGCTCATTGCCGATCAGTATCTCAAGTACGCAGGAGAGCTTCTGAAATGAATCCGGAACTTGTCCGTCAAATGCTCATAGAGCTCGGTGAGGATCCGGAGCGCGAGGGATTGCTCAAAACTCCGGAACGCGTCGCGAAAAGTTATGAATTTCTCACCCGCGGCTACCATCAGGATCTTGAAAAAGTGGTCAACGGTGCGCTTTTTGAGGCAGAGTCGGATGATATGGTCATCGTCCGTGATATTGAGTTTTTCAGCCTCTGCGAGCACCATATGCTTCCCTTTTTCGGCAAGTGCCATGTCGGTTACATTCCCCGCCAGAAAATCATCGGAGTCAGCAAAATCGCCCGTATCGTCGACGTCTTCGCCCGCCGTCTGCAGGTTCAGGAGCGTATGACCAACCAGATCGCCCAGGCGTTGATGAGTATTCTCGATGCCGAAGGTGTCGGTGTCGTGGTTGAGGGTCAGCACCTTTGCATGCAGATGCGTGGAGTTGAAAAACAGCACTCGGTGATGACTTCCAGTTCGATGCGCGGCAGTTTCCGCCGTTCTCTTGCCACCAGAAACGAATTTACCCGGCTCATCCGATGAGGGCAGTAATCCAGAGAGTCACTTCCGGAAGCTGTACCGTTGACGGCAAAGTTACCGGCAGTGTGGATAATGGTCTGGTCATTCTGCTCGGCGTGATGCAGGGTGACACTCTTGCTCAGGCGAAAAAGCTTGCCGCAAGGTGTGTCAAACTCCGCTGTTTCACTGATGAAAACGGCAAGATGAACCTGTCGACCCGCGACATTGAGGGCGGATTTCTGGTCATATCGCAATTTACGCTCTGCGCTGATACAGCTTCCGGAAACCGTCCGTCATTCAGTCCTGCGGCTCCGCCGTCGGAGGCAAATCCGCTTTACGAGGCTTTTGTCGAAGAGTGCCGCATGCTCGGAATTCCGACCGGAACCGGCATCTTCGGCGCAGATATGAAGATCTCTCTCTGCAACGACGGTCCTGTGACTTTTATTCTCGAGGAGTAATTTATTGTGAGCAAAGTCTATTTTATTCCGGCCAAATGTGTCGAAAGTGCTTCTGCTGCGGCACGTCAGCTTCTGGAACATATCGTTGAAAACGAAAATATCGCTCTGCAGGATTTTGTTCCCCTGAAACTCCACTTCGGAGAGAAGGGCAACACCACTTTTCTTCCATGCGACACCTACAGCGGTGTGAAATCATTTCTGGATGAAAAAAATATCCGGTGCGCCTACTACGAAACCAGTGTCCTCTATGGAGGTGAGCGTTTCAAAGCCGAAAAACATACCGCTCTTGCCAGAAAACATGGATTCGGTGACCGCGATATCGTAATTGCCGACGGTGCTAACGGTGAGGATTCGGTCAAAGTTGAAGTTTCTCTCAAGCACTTTGAGAGCTGTGCGGTGGCGCGTCAGCTTGCTGAAGCTCCGCAGGTACTGGTGCTTTCTCACTTCAAGGGACACATGCTCGCCGGTTTCGGCGGAGCGATCAAACAGCTCGGTATGGGATTCTCTTCCAAGGGCGGCAAGATGGCTATGCACCTCGGAGTCAAGCCGCGTATATGGAAGTGGCTCTGCAAACGCTGCGGAGCCTGTGTCCGCCGCTGTAATGAGGGGGCGATAACTCTCGCTCCCAAGCCGTTTATCGACCATACAAAGTGCGTCGGATGCGGAGCCTGTTTCTCGATCTGTCCCCGCCACGCAGTTTCGGTATGGAGCTTTGCCGGATTGAAAAACGCTCTCTTCAACGGCAGACATTTCCGGGAAAAACTCGTTGAATACGCATATGCCGGACACAAGGGCAAAAGCAATATCTATATCAATTTTGCCCTCAATATCACCCGTGGCTGTGACTGCGAACCTCACCCGATGCGCAAAATCACCGACAACGTCGGAGTGTTCTGCTCCACTGATCCCGTAGCCATCGATGCCGCCTGTATCGATATGCTCAACGCCAAAGGAGTGAAGTTCAAAGGTACAGACCAGTTGGACTACGCCGATTCTATCGGTATGGGAAGCCGCAAGTACGAGCTGATAGAACTTGATTTTGATGGAGAGTGCAAATGTCAGAACCGATAAGCTATGCCAGTGAAGTAAAACGCAAGCTGATCCACTTGAGTTCGCTCTGGATGCCGGCGGTTATGCTCATTTTTGCCGGATACCGCTGGTATCTGGTGGGATTCTTCTTTCTGCTCGGAGCCGGAAACGTTATTGTCGAACACATCTACGCTTCGATGAAATATCCGCGTTTCAATGCGGTATATAACTTCTTCTTCGGCAAAATGCTGCGCTTTGAAGTGCAGAAAGGAATGTGGATAATCAGCGGTGGACCGTATGTTTTCGGTTCGGCATTTCTTTCGCTTCTGCTCTTTGTTCCGTGGATAGCCGCCAGCGGTATGACTGCTATGCTGCTCGGTGATACGGCTGCGGCTCTGGTCGGAAGAAAATTCGGCAGACACAAAACAGTCAACGGCAAATCTCTTGAGGGTGTTTTTGCCTTTGTCGCCGCTTCGATCATCGGTATTGTGATCATTGCTTCAGTAGTCGGAGTATCATTCAAAGGCAATGCGCTTGCCATTCTGCTTCCAAGTGTTGCCGGATGTCTGGTGGAACTCTTTGAAAAACAGCTGAAGATCGACGACAATTTCTCAATTCCGGTTGCCGTCGGAGCTGTACTCTGGCTCTTTATGAATTGAGTTTTCTCAATACGGTATCTACCCCGGGAAAATCGCGGAAACGGAAACTTTTCGCCATTGCTCCCGGGTATTTTTTTGTCAGTATCTCACAAAGTTCTTCGTCGCATATGGCGCGGTCTATTCCGATAATAAGAGGGAGAGAACTTTTTCTTTCCAGATATTCAAGGCGGTTTTCGAGCTGTCCTCTGTGCCAGCGGTGAAAGAGTTCCAGATGGATGACCGTGCCGTCACTTCTGCGTTTGAAAGAGAGGTCAGGCACGAGGTATCTGCCGTTTCCGGCAAGCAGTACAGGAGTGTCGCCTGTGATTTGCCAATCATCAGTTTTACTGCTGAAAACACGGTGGAAAATCCTGATTTCCTCCGGAACGTACGCCGAGAAATGGCGGTAGTGCGAAACAAGTCCGGTAGTATTGTCGAGCTTGAGTACAGCGGAACTGCCGGAGCGTGTTTTTACTTCAGCCCGGAGTTTCCATGACCCGAGGCGTATTACTGCCGGAAAGAACGCCGCCAGATTGAGGGCGTATTTTCTGGTCGGGCCGAAGAGTGAAAACGGACCGGAAATATCTATTTTAAGTGCTCCTGCGCTGTTTTTGGAAATTTCCGCCAGCAGCCGGAAAAACTTGAGGTATTTCAGCATCCTCCGCAGTTCGGCAGGATCTGACTCCCCGATCACCACTGTCAGCTTGTCGGCTTTGAGCAATATCGCCTGCACCAGTGCCGTATTGTAACGGTTGAGCAGTTCCGGCGGTGTCAGGTCACGGAATCCGGATGCTGTGTCAAACTCCGGCAGATCGCCGTAGGGATCTGGGGTGTCCGGCGGGAAAAACGTATTGAATTTTTCCTCATCCGGAAAGCCTTTCTGCAGCAGTTCAGATGATTTCAGAAACAGCTCCCGGCGCAAGGCAGGATAATCGTTTTCTCCGCTGCCAGATTGGAACTCCATGCGTTCCTCAAGCAGTTTCAAAAGAGCATTTACCGGAAATGTTCTGCAGTCCGAACTTCTGATTCCGGCAAAGCTCTCGAGGAATACCGCACGGGTAATGTGTCCGGCCGCGGCCTTGCGGCAGAGCAGGATAAGTTTATCAGCAAGATCGAGCAGGTCAGGTGTCTGCGGATCGATAAAACAGGGCTTGATAAGTGTGCCGCTCCGGGTGGTGTGGATCAAATCACTGGTCAACATACCTTGTCATCTCCTTTTGCGGTAGGCGCGGTGGTCACGGCGGCGCAGGCTTACTGACTCCTCGGAAGTTGCGCTGCTTATCAACTCATAGAGTACCGCCTGCGATTTTCCGGGAGCCGGACGCAGGATCCTGCCCAGACGCTGGACGTGTTCGCGGACACTGCCTGAGCCGGAAAGAATTATCCCGACCGCCGCTTCAGGCACATCGACTCCCTCGTTAAGCACCTGACTTGTGACCAGTACGAGGTATTTACCCTGCCGGAAGAGTTCGAGAAACTCTTTTCTCTCACTGCTCTTTGTATGGTGGGTTATGACTGGAAGCATATATTTTCTTCCGATGCTGTATGCGGTGGCATTATCAGCCGTGAAGATGATGACTCTTTCTCCCCGGTGTTCCTGAAATATCCGGCGCAGAAGTTCGATTTTCTCTTTTCCGCCCCGGGCGATTTCACGCTGTTCGAGGAACGCTTCGAATGCCGCTCTGCCCTCATCACTGCGTGAGGATTGGAGCATGAATTGTTTCCACCCCTCCGGAGTATTGAAAGAGATGCGCTTTTTGCGGATGAAGTCAGTGTAGAGTTTTCTTGCCGCACGGTAACGGGTAAGCTCTTCCGGATCAAGTTCTGTCCTGATGGTTTTGACGGCATAGGGTGATAATATCGAGCCGGAAAGTTCATCTATATGTTTGCGGCAGACTATTTTACCCATCTGGTCAAAAAGTATTGCTTCGCGTTCAGAAGACATTTCCGGAGTGGCCGTCAACCCCAGTCTGAATGGGGCTATACACATCGCAGATGCCGTTTTGTATTCTGCCGCAGGCAGGTGGTGGCACTCATCGGCGATAAGCAGTCCGAATCTGTTGCCGATAAATTCCATGTTAAGCACTGCTGAATCATAGGTGGAAACTGTGACATCCTCTATATTTCTGCTGCCGCCGCCAAGCATTCCCACGGGAACATTGAGAAAACTCTCAAGTACATTCGCCCACTGGGTGAGCAGATCTATGGTCGGAACAAGTATCAGGGCAGGGCGTTTGGTTGAAGCTATCGCTTCTACGGCAAGGATGGTTTTGCCGCTTCCGGTTGGCAGAACAGCGATACCGCGTCTGGAGTTGGCTATCCAGCTGTCAAGAGCTTCCTGCTGATGCTGACGCAAAACAAGATCGCGCTTCAATCGCATGTTTTCAAGAGCGGAATAATTTTTCGCACAGTCAGTGAAGCGGACTCCTTTTTTGAGCAGAGCTATGACACACGAGGCGTAGTCACAGCCGCGGGCGGTATAACAGCCGGTGCGTTTGTCAAATGTGAAAAACGGCTTTACCTCATCGGGCAGATCATTATCCGGCTGACTTAACAGCAGTGTTCCTGCGTTGAAACTCAAAATCATAGATGTTATTCCCGGAGACCGTCGCTCTGATGTGCGGACTCATTTCCTTGCGCTCCGGCAGATGCCGGCAAGGTAAAAAAGAAATGCTCCGAGGCACCCGAAGAGGATCACTCCCGCTGTTACCTGAACTGCTGACAGATGGGTTATGCCGAAAAGGGGAATAATTGCGAATACCACAAGTCCCATCAGGGCAAAACGCAGCGGAGTGCGTGAAGAGCTGTTTTCTTTCTGCGCCTCATGTTCGATCTCAAGCAGTTTGAGTTTGAGTTCCGGATCAATGTCACTTTTGTTGTCGTTCATAATTTATTGATCTCCTTTGGCGGTGAGTTTTTCCAGTTCGGCGGGCAGGGCGGCTTCAAAAGTCATGCACTCTCTGCTTTCCGGATGGATGAATTCCAGCTGTGCCGAGTGCAGGGCCTGACGGCTGATGACCAGTTTTGCTCTGTCTTCCGGAGTAAGCTCATCACGGCTCTGGCGCAGAAACATTGTTTCATCAACTCCGTAAAGTTTATCTCCGGCGACCGGAAATCCGAATGAGCAGAGTGTGGCTCTTATCTGGTGCATTCTTCCCGTGTGCGGAATTGCCCTGACAAGTGAGAAATCTTTCCGGCAAATGACCGGCTCAAGAGAGGTGTGTGCCGACTCGAAAGAGCCTTTTTCCTGCGGCATGTCATACACAAAGTGACGCTTTTTCCGGACTGCGCTTCCAGGGGCGGATACCAGAAAGCCTTTCGCCTCTATCTCTTTGCTGAACTCTCCGTGGACTGCGGCAAGGTAGGTCTTGCGGCTGATGATATTCTTTTTTGCCATTTTTGCGGCGGCATTTTTGTTTTTCGCTGCAAGCAGAAGTCCGCTGGTTTCGCGGTCAAGGCGGCTGGCGAAGTGGATCTCTCCGTAACGGGAGGCAAGGACGTGCCACAGTGTGTGTTTGAAAAACGGCCCGGCCGGATGGATGCAGAGGTTGCCGGGTTTGTTGACCACGAGGTAATTGTCGTCCTCGAAGATTATTTCGCAGTTGAGGTCGGCATCCGGCTCCACGATATCCACCGGACGGTACTCTATCTGATCGTGAAGCTCAAGACGGTACTCCGGAACAGCTTTTTTGCCATTGAGAGTTATCTCTCCGCTTTCGATACGGCGGAGCCACTCATCTCTGGTACGGTAGGTGAAGCGGCTGGCAAGATAGTTGACCAGCTCCTGACCGGTACAGCTCCAGTCGCAGGTGGTGCGTATTACTCTCTGGTCAAGTGATTCAAAGTTCTTCATTTTTCAACTATCCAAGACTGGCAATCGAGTTTTGAAGCAAAACTCTTCCCTTTGAGGTAAAGTGTGGTCGACATCCAGTCGGAGTCAATTCCTTTTCCGGCAAAGACGGTTGCCGCGTAGCTGCGGGGTGCAGGATTTCCGGAAACCGGATCCATGATATGGCCGAACTTTTTCCTCTCAAGTGTCACAAATCGCTCGTAGTCGCCGGAACTGGATACTGCTCCCGGAGAGGTGAGCGTAATAATATCTTTCACTTTCGCCGGATCGGATGGATCTTTGATACCGATGCGGTAGCTCTGGTTTTTCCCGAGAAGATATATGTTGCCTCCGAGGTTTATGGTTCCGCGTTTTATGGTGATATTGCTCTCTTTGAGTTTTGCGACAGCCAGATCAAGTGCATATCCCTTGGCGATGCCCCCAAGATCGAGAGCCATTCCTTTCTGCGGAAAACTTACGGTGCGTCCGGCATCATCAAAGATGACCTTATCCAGTCCGCAGAGGCGTTGGGCTGACTTGATATCCTGCTCCGGAGGAATTTTCCCCTGTTTGCGGTAGAAGCCCCAGAGATCCATCAATGGCTTTATCGAAATGTCGAAACTTCCGGCAGAGAGCCGATAAGCTTTGCGGCTTTCGCCGAGCAGATGGTACAGCTCTCTTGAACAGACAAAAGGAGTATCTGCCGCCGAAGCATTGAGCCGTGCAAGTTCACTTGTTTGATCATAGAGATTTGCAAGCTGCATCACGTCGGCAAACGCGCAGTTCACCGCCTTGAAGGCGGCGTCCGGATCTCCGGTTTCCAGCTCAAGACGCAGCTCGCAAATTGTACCCATCACAGGAATTACCTGACTGCAGCTCTTTGGTGTGCGGAATCCCGCGAGCCACACAGCCGCAGCTCCCAGCAGGAGCGCAAGCAGCAATCCTGTGACGGTACGTTTCATCAGATACGGGTGACTTTCACTTTCACCGCAACGCCGTTGACATCAAGATCAGTGTCTGCCTCACCGGCTTCAAAGACATCGGCAAGGACTTCATTCTTGATGTAGTCGGCAAACTGCTCAAGCTGTGCCGCGGCTTCGGCGGAGCAGCTGTAAGTGACGCTGATCCGGTCGGTGACTTCGAAATTGTTCTCTTTTCGCAGGTTCTGGAGCTTGCTGACAAGCTCTCTTGCCACACCCTCGGCTTCCAGTTCAGCGGTAAGTTCAGTGGCAAGAGCGATGGTGACATCGCTCTCGCTTGCGGCGACCATTCCGGGTTTCTCTTCGCGCTTGATGACCAGATCATTTGCGGTGATTTCTACCTGATTGCCTTCGATTTCGATAGTGCGGGCTTTTCCGGCAAGGATGTCGCCGATCTCACTTGATGAGAACTGCTCGATGACGGCAGCTGCCGCCTTCATGTTCTTGCCGAGGCGGGAGCCCAGAGCTTTGAAGTTTGCTTTGCAGGAGCGTTTGACCAGTTCGGACTCGTCATTTGTGAACTCGACGCTCTTGACGTTGAGCTCTTCGGCGATGATCCATGAGGTCTCTGCAAGCATCTTTCTGATCTTGTCGTCTCCGGCGGCGAGGACCGCTTTGGCGAGCGGCTGGCGCACCTTGAGGTTGTGCTGGGTACGCAGATAGCGTCCCTGGGAAACCGCAGTCATGGTGAGAGCCATCTGCTCCTCGAGGTACTCATCGCGGCAGTCATCCGGAGTGGGATAGTCGCAGAGATGGACGCTCTCGGGCATAGCTTCTGTTCTCAGAGTGCGGTAGATCGCCTCGGTGGTGAACGGAATGAAAGGAGCCGCGGTCTTGGCGAAAAGGATAAGCACATAGTGCAGAGTGGCGTAAGCTTCGAGCTTGTCGGAGTCGTTTCCGCTCTTCCAGAAGCGTCTGCGAC
>JAZQTR010000199.1:0-4081 GCA_045630865.1 Victivallaceae bacterium | reverse complement strand
GCTCCACGCCCGGGTGTTCGCCGCAGGCAAATACCTCTACGCCCTCGGACACGGCGGAAAGCTCCTTATAAGCCGCAGCAGCGACAACGGCGAAAGCTGGTCAGAACCCGCCGTCCTGGACGATAACTTCGTCTGGCATCAGAGCGCGTGCGCCTACGAGCGCAAAGATGGGAAAATCTGGATCACCATGGAACACGATCCGCGCGTGGACAGCTGGAAAGGCGGCGATCCGGTTCTGATGATTGCAGATGAGAACGCAGATCTGTGCAAACGTGAAAATTGGCTCTTTTCTGAAGTTCTCTCCTACGACAAAACCGGTCCGGCGTTTTCTGCTTCCGCCCCGGGAGGCGCGGAGTCCTACGCCTGGCTGGAATCCAATATCGTACTCGAGCGGGATGAAACCAATGAGTTCTACGGCAGGTTTCTGGTGTTTCTGCGAACCAACCGCTGCCTGTTCCCGGATACCGGAATAGTCATAAGTGCGCAGCAGAAAGCAGACGGCACTCCGGAGCTGCTCCCGGTGTCGGATAAGCTCTTTTATATACCGTTCCCGGGCGGAGAGATGAAATTCCAGATCATCTACGACGCGCCGAGCCGCCTCTACTGGCTGATTGCCAGCCACAGCACATACACCACATTTACCAGAGATGACGCACTCAACGCAGAAGTCAAACGCTTTTCGGAACGCAACCGGCTTGAGCTGTTCTACTCACAGAACTGCTTTGACTGGAGCTCCGCCGGTGTGGTAGCCAAAGGAGAAACCTACCTCGAATCGCGCCACTATGCCTCTCTGCTTCCGGTGGGCAGTGACCTGCTGGTCTTGAGCCGCTCCGGCGATAAAAATGCCAAAAACTGCCACGATACCAATCTGATAACTCTGCACCGGGTCAAAAATTTCCGTGATCTTGCCTGATCCTCAACGGCTCATAGCGGAAATCGAGCTGTTGACGCGCTCCCGGAGATCGAGCAGCCAGGCGGCGGAGCAGGGGTACTCTTTCATACTCAGGCGGTAATCAAGTCCCTGATGGATGAGTTCGACGGTCTTTTCGCGTCCGGCAAGCTCCTCGTGGAGCCGGAGCGCGCGCAGATCCTGCAGAGCCTCGAAAAATACCTCGTGACGGAGTGAATCCACAGGGCCATTCTCTCCCGGATAGACCATAAAGGCGTCGCCGGAGGGAAAGGAGCGGTCGGCGTCGGTAACTCTGTACACATCAATATCCGTCCTTTCAGAGTGACGGCTGTACCAGAAGTTGTATCCCCACTGGAGAAATCCGGCAATATCAAAGAGGTACATCAACACGCCCATCACCCGGTTGCGGCAGCTCGGAAAATTGAAGAAGCGGTTGGGTACTGCGCACGTCTGACCGCAGCAGTAGTATGTCCAGAGCGGGGAGACTCCGTCGGCAATGAACTCCTCGAGATGATTGTTGCCGGGAACAGGAGTCCTGACCAGTCCCTGACGGTAAAACTCGATATCTGAGAGCGCGTCAATGACATTGTATCCCTCAATAAGGGGCAGGATCAGCTCTGAACACGCCTTGTAACGCTCAATATGATCCATCGACGGCTCGTCGGAAATGTGGAAACAGCACTTGCCGTCAAGACCTTTGCCGCTCAAAAAAGCCGTGAGCTGCGGAAAAAGCTGGCGCAGAAAGTTTTTATACTCCTCACCCAGAGAATCCGTATGCCAGCCGAAAAGCATTTTTTCGGCACCATCCTCGTTCACCATTATTTTCGGACAGTGTTTCGCTCCCCACTGGGTGAACGGATGGGCAAACTCAAAATATTTCACTCCGCACTCGAGCGCAAGGTCGATCCATCTGCCGAGCCGGGTAAAATCAAAGGTGTAAGTATCCTGAACTTTTGTGATATCAAGCAGCTGAACCGTCGGACGCTCTTTGCCGACAGCTGTGTCAAGCGGAGGCGTCCAGAGCGGAGTAAGCAGCATATTGATACCGTGCGCCGTGAAGTTTTTGAAGTAGGCTTTGAGCAGCTCCCAGTGGCGTTCGCTCCAACAGGGACATCCGTCATTGACATACAGGCAGTCGGCGTGGAACCACTGGGTATGGATGAGCTTCTGTTCAGGAAGAACTGCGCTGTGGATATCCAGTATGAAGCTGGTCTGCGCTTCGACAGTATCACTGTTGCGTGTACAGGCAGCTGAAGCCTTGAAACGCAGCAGAGTGGTTCCGGGAGCCTCGTTGCGGTCAACTGCAACCGTGACCCACATACTGCGCCACTGATTTTTTATCAGACGTATACGGCCGCTGCCGGGCAGAAGCGGATCGGGATAGAGTCCGCAGGTGGTACGAAGCACGTTATTTGAAAGAGGATCAGAGGCGGGAAATTCGCAGGGAGCAAGTCCTACTTCACGCAGAGTGATATTTTCAAGTGAACTGGATACCTCGATATCCACATCAGCATAAGTATCGCACCAGAGGGCAAGCTGCATGGAAAAAACTTCTCCACGCAGTACAGACGCCCGGTCGTAATCCGCTCCGCTGTATTCCTCGTCGGCAAAGATCTTTTCAAGTGAGCTTGCCGCCTTGATTATAAACTGCATATTTCATTCTCCTGAAAGTGCTGTCAGACAGCTGTTAAAACTATTTCCAATTCTCGTATTACATATCATGATCGGGAACAGAGCGTTAAAAAAAGATTAATGTTCCGGATTTTTGAAACTTGCACACAAAGCTCTACTGCAGCATTTGTTACTCCACAGCAGAATATACCACAGAGATAATATTTTGTCAAATGCACAAAACAGCTTGTTTGCCCCCGGCGGATGCATCCGGCTTCGCACAAGGCCACGCCGTGACAAGGTGTAAATAAGATTGCAGATTTATGTACCCAACCATCCGGCTTCGTTGTACTACGCCGTGACAAGACCAGGAGGGTACATTACTCCGCCGTCGGCTTGTCAGGGCGTAGCCTTGGCGAAGACTGATCGTACCGACCCGCAAGGCGCCGCCGCCAGTCGGATTATTTACAACAATTGGAACAATATCAATAAAAAAAGCGCACTCCTTTGAGAAGTGCGCTTTCAAGTACATCCGGAAATCAGTAGTTGCGTCCGAAATCGAACTCGCCGTGAGATCTCACAGAGTTGGGATAGAGCGGAGTGCCATCCGGCTTGACCAGGCGGCAGGTCGCGAAGACCAGCAGGTTGCTCTTGGTCGCCTTGGTGTAGCGGGACTGGAAGAAGCGTCCGAGGAACGGGATGTCGCCGAGGATCGGAATCTTGTCGTGGACAATCTCGTTGGTGTCGACCGCCATACCGGTCAGCAGCACGGTCTCGCCATCATACATGGTGACCAGAGTCTTGAACTGACGCTCGTCGAAGATGGGCATCATGTAGAACTCACCGTCAACACCGCCGCCGCTTTCCTCGTAGCGGGCATCATATTTGTACCAGCCGCTGAAAGTCTTGATCGGGTTGGATACGAAGTCAGCATTGATCTGGATCAGCTGACGTCCGGCTCCGGAACCGTCGGTGCTGTTGATCAGGCTCGGAGTGATCTTGAAGCTCATACCGAGGTTCTGAACGTTGTCGAGGTTCGGGAAGGGATCGACAGAGTCAATCTTGGTGTCGCCGACGCTGCTGGTCTCGTAGTCACTGATTTCCCAGTCTTCCGGGAAGGTACGCTGGGTCTGCATCGACACAGTGGCGGGAACTCCGACCAGAGTGGTGACCTGCGGAGAATAAAGGGTATCTGCGCTGTCAGCCTGATTGAGGGCATACATGGCAGCCTGAACATAAGTACCGCCCTTGTTGGACCACTCGAAAATCAGGTTTGCATCCTGCTGGTAACCGCTGTTTTCCACATTCGGATTGGCGTAGTAGCGGAGAAGCTGGTTGTTGGTATCGATGTGGGTGGTTCTGTCGTTGAGACGGTTGTCAACTTTCTTGTGAGCAGCGGTGTTGACACCGTAGAACCAGTTGAACGCAAGCTCGTTGAGGTCGTTCTGGCTGATCTCGATGACCTTCAGACGGATCTGAACCATCGGGGTGCTCTCGCTTCCGGTGAAGTGTTTCTCAAGAGCCTTGCCCAGAAGATCGAGGTTGCGGCGGGTGTTCTTC
>JAZQTR010000198.1:0-10348 GCA_045630865.1 Victivallaceae bacterium | reverse complement strand
CACAGAACGACATGGCTACGATCCGACTTTATTGAATTTTTTGAGAGGGGGGCTTGTGACAGCCCGTACGATCAGTCTTCGCCAAGGCTACGCCCTGACAAGCAGACGGCGGGGTGTCGCAGCTGCCTCGTTTTTTTTGATAAGCCGAATAGGCCGTATAAGCCGAATAGAAAATTATCCGGCCTATGCGGCCTATTGAATTGTGGGGCAAGTGACACTGTGACACGTGACATTAAAAGTTCACTGATACAAACGACTGTGCGCCCAAGGGGGTAAACAACGTGAACACCTGTAACCACAATATAACGTCCGCCCATAACACTCGAAGTTTGCATACGTTCAACGCAAACCAAATCCCAACAAGGTAAGAGTATGTTTCAAACCGCTTTCTCGTGCCTGACCAACGGGAAGGCACGTTACCCCGCTGTCGGTCGTACCGACAAACTTACTCTGAAGATGTTCCATGAGTATGGTGCGAGTTTTGCGGAGAGGGTTTCTCCATCGAGAGTTATCCGTTCTGCCGGAATGTTGGTTGGGGCAACTTCCTCATTATCTTTTGTGTTTACGGCGTCGAGGGATTCGTGACGTATCTCTTTGGCGTAGAAGCACTCTTTGGGTGAGAAGTCCTTGAGGACGGCTGAAAACTGCATTTCTTCATCGGAGCGGTTGATGGCGAAGACAGAAATGGCGTTGCTTTCTTTCTGCCAGACGCAGGTGGCGCGCAGACAGTTGATGTTTCCGACGCCTTCGATTTCGTATCCGGGGGATGTTATCACCGGACGCAGGACGGTTCCTCTGCCGTATTTTGATGTTTCGCACAGGGGATAATAGATGGTTTGTTTCCATGCTTTGCCGTTATCTTCGGTCATAATGGGAGATATCACGTTGCAGGTCTGGGCTATGCAAGCGATTTTGAGTCGGTCGCAGTGGTCGAGCATACTCAGCAGCATGGAGCCGGTCACAAGGACATCAGCCATATCATAAACTTCCTCAAGGGCAGGGTAGCCGCATTTCCACGGATTATCGCGGGTGCTGTTTTTCCGGTACCAGACGTTCCACTCGTCGAGGGCGAGCATGATTTTTTTGAGCGACTTCTTTTCGGCACCGACGGCATCGCAGCAGGCGATGGAATTCTCGATCTGCCGGTCGAGCTGCTCGGCGGATGAGAAGAATTTGGGGAAATTCCGGTCGCTGTTTCCGAAGTACGCGTGAATGGAAAGATATTCGACGTCGTTGTAGAGGTGGCGCAGAATTTCTTCATCCCAGTGTGCGAATGTCGGCATGTGTCTGGTGGATGAACCGCAGGCGCAGAGTTTGATTTCCGGATCGGCGAGTCTCATCATTTTTGCGGCTTCGTGGGCGATTCTGCCGTATTCTTCTGCGGTTTTATGACCGATCTGCCACTCGCCGTCCATCTCGTTGCCGAGGCACCAGTATTTGATATTGTACGGGGCGGGAGAGCCGTTCTTTTTGCGCAGTTCGCTGTAAAAAGTTCCGCCGGGAAAGTTGCAGTACTCGACGACCTCCTGTGCGGCTTTCGGGGTATTGGTTCCGAGATTGACCGTATATATGGGTTCAGTGTTGGCTTTTCGGCACCACTTCATGAATTCGTCGAGACCGATTTCGTTAGTTTCTGTGGCGTGCCATGCGTACTCCGGACGCACCGGACGCTCTGCAACGGGGCCGATACCATCGAGCCAGTTGTATCCTGAAACGAAGTTTCCGCCGGGGTAGCGGGTGAGGGGCATATCGAGTTCCCGCACCAGTTCCAGAACATCCTGCCGGAACCCGTCCTCGTCAGCCGTCGGATGTTCCGGCTCATAGAGACCGTGATAGACACATCTGCCCAGATGTTCAACGAAGCCGCCGAAGAGGGTGTTTTCCGCCTCTCCGATGGTAAAATATTTTGATACGAGAATTGAGCTTTTCATACTGTGACCTCTATGAATACTGTTCTTACGGCAGAGCCAGCCAGCTGTCGAGGGTTTGTTTCAGGGCAGATTTCAGGTTGGTTTGTGGAGTCCAGCCGAAGTCTTCGGCCATGCGTGATATGTCGAGCAGGGTTCCGGTGGTGTCTGCCGGACGGAACTTGGCCTGATCAATCACAACTTTGGAAGATACTCCGGCAAGTCCGATCAGGGTGTCGAGGATCTCTCTTATGGAAACTGTTCTGCCTGAACCTATATTATATATTGAGTGACGCACACAGGGAGCCTCGATGATTCTGATATAGGCATCGATGACATCATCTATGTAGAGAAAATCCCGTTTTGCCTCGAGATTTCCGACGACGATATCGGAGTTGTCGTGCCTGCTCATTCTGTCGGCGATCTGGCTGGCGAAGTCGGGAATGACGAAGCCCTGCTTCTGCCCCGGGCCGAAATGGTTTGCCAATCTCAAATGGACGAACTCTGTTCCCTGCTTTGCCGCCAGCATCGCCATCGCGTTTCCGGAAGCATTCTTGCTCAAGGCGTAGGGGTTTGACGGAGTGCAGACCGCATCCTCATTAAGCGGAGCAGCCGATGGTCTGCCGTACTCTTCGGCGGAACCTGCGAAGATGAATCTTGCCTGCGGAAAATTTTCCTGAACGGCTGAAAAGATATTGAGTGCGCCTGAAGTGTTGACCTGAAAGGTTTTTGACGGCTCTTTCCAGCTGACGCCGACGCTGCTTATTCCTGAAAGCAGCACGACTCTATCCGGACGGCTCACTTTGAGAATGGCGCGGACATTTTTGCTGTCGTTTATATCGAGCATAAACGGAGCGTTCTCATCCGGGCATATATCTGCCGGATAAACATAGTGTCCTCTTGAACAGAGGGCTTCGGTCAGATGGCGTCCGGCAAAACCGGCGGCTCCTGCGATAAGGATGCGCATGATCAGAGATTTTTTACGCGTTCAAGGTCGGCTTTGACCATCATTTCGACGAGTTCTTCGAGGGTGGTTTCAGCTTTCCAGTTGAGGACTCTTTCCGCCTTTGCCGGATTACCCAGCAGGCGGTCTACTTCAGCCTGTCGGTAGAATTTGGGATCAGTTACGACGTAGTTTTCATAGTTCAGGCCGACACATTCAAACGCCAGACGGCACATATCTCTGACGCTTGCGGTGCGTCCGGTGGCGACGACGTAATCATCGGGATTATCCTGCTGAAGCATGAGGTGCATAGCCTTGACGTAATCGCCGGAAAAACCCCAGTCGCGCTGGGCGTCGATGTTTCCGAGCCGCAGTTCGTTCTGTTTGCCGAGTTTGATTCTTGCGACGGCGTCGGTGACTTTTCTGGTGACAAATTCGATACCGCGCAGGGGAGACTCATGGTTGAAGAGTATGCCGCAGCAGCCGAAGATGCCGAAGCTCTCACGGTAGTTGATGGTCGACCAGTGGGCGAAGAGTTTGGCTACGCCGTAGGGACTTCTGGGATAGAAGGGAGTGGTTTCACTCTGGATACTTTCCTGTGCCTTGCCGAAGAGTTCGCTGGTGGAAGCCTGATAGAATTTTGACTCCGGACATACCTGACGCACGGCTTCGAGGATGTTCAAAGCTCCCATGCCGGTGGCGTTGGCGGTGAGTATCGGTTGAGCCCAGCTGGTGGCGACAAAGCTCTGCGCGCCGAGGTTGTATATTTCGTCCGGTTTGCACTCGAGCAGGGCGCGGACAATGCTTGCCATATCGGTAAGGTCGCCGTCGATGAGTTTGACTTTATCGAGTATGCCGAGGTATTCCAGACGCCATGTGGTCGGAGTGCTGCGGCGTGCGAGCAGACCATAGACTTCGTAACCGAGAGAGAGCAGATGTTCCGCCAGATACGCGCCATCCTGACCGGTGATTCCGGTGATTAGAGCTTTTTTCGCCATATTATTTTTTCCTTTGGGGAATCAGTTGCGGGTATCTCCCGCCACCTCTTTGTTCTGGAATATCGCCACAGCCCACATCGCAAGGATGATGACGTAGAGCGCGACATAGAACATCGCGTCAATGACATAGGACATCGGAATATTTCTCTGAACCGCGATAGCATCCGCCAGCCAGAAGAACTGCCAGTTGGGCAGGATGGCGTAGAAGGTGCTGAAGATGATGTTGAGAATTTCCGAATCGGTCTGACGCTGGAAGAGATAGCTTGAAACCAGACCCATGAAGAACACAACTGTACAGATGCAGAGGTTCGGGACGACGTCGAAGTTGATCGCTCCGACCACGGCGATGGTGGACATGGCGACCACCGCGAGGTTGATCATTGCAAGAGCGCGGACAAGATCACCGACGATAACGCCTTCCGGCAGGGGCTGGCTGAGTTTGCAGTAGACGGCAAACAAAGTGACAGTGAGCAGAGAAACGTAGGTCGCAACCTCCGGAAACGAGCTTCCGCGCCAGAAGTTGAAGAGCATGCCGATCAAGCTTGAGAAGAAGACAATTCCGAGGAAGCTGTAGTAGATGAACATGTCAAATCTGAACTGGTCAGTAGCCATGTACACCGAGATCACGGTCGCCATATTGCAGATAAAGGCAAAGAGGGCGGATGCCGCCACGATGCCGATGATCTTGCCGAGGATGAAGCTCCATCTCTGGACGGGCTTGGAGAGCAGAAGCAGAACGGTTCCGTTGCGCATTTCGCGTGAAACGGTGTGACTTGCACAGAGGATGGCGACCAGAAGAGAGAAAACCAGTCCTGTAGCCATAGAGCTGTCGACCACCAGCTTCATCTGTTCGAAGAATACGAAGATGGCGATGCTGGGATAGTGTCCGATGAGCAGCAGAGCCGCCAGCAGCATGAGATAGTAGACTGGCTCACGCAGGGACTCACGGAAAGCGTTGACGGAGATTTTGAAGAGATTGAACATTTGTTATTCCGTGGTAACGTTGATTATTTGACGTCGGCGGGAACGGGGGCAGGGGCAGGAGCGGCGGGATCAGCAGCGGCTGTTTCGACAGCTTTTTCCTGCTTGGGAGCTGCTTTGCTCTTGAGCGGACGGTAGCGGCGTCCTTCAGTAATGAGGGCTTCGCGGAGTTTCTTGAAGTTCTTGTCCAGATTGCTCAGGTTGAGCATGTAGTTGAGCTCTTCGGCAATGCGGTACCAGTCGTTGCTCTCGATGCGCATGACCGGAGTATTGTGGTCGAGCATATCGATATATCTCTGGGGAACAAAGTTGGCGTTTCCGAGAACGATGATGCGCTTGACACCGAGGAAATTCACAAAGCGGTTAAGGTGCTTTTCAGCGATGACCATGGTGTTCTGGTTCTTGCGGGAGCAGAAGAAGATCTTTTTGTCGGCTTCGTCGGCGGCGGGGAGAAGCAGATATGGCTGTCCGCTCTCGTTGAGAATGAGTTCAGCCAGCAGTCTGGGGGTGACGTAGTTGGAAGTGATGACCAGAGTCACCGGTTTGCGTTTGGGGCCGAAACTGCTCCAGGGACCTGCGAAAGCGCATCCGCAGAGAACAAACATAAGAGCGACGGAGAAGATTTTTTTGTTGATGGACATTATTGCCTCCTGAAAAAATTACGTTGTTGTACATTTTCAATTTATACTTGTATGTAATATAACGTCACTTTTCTTGAAGTGCAAATGAAAAAACAGATATTGTTCCAATTGTTGCAAATAAATCCGACCGGCGGCGCACTGTGGGCAATCTCGCGCCTTTCTTTTGCGCCTGTTTACTGATTGCCGGGATTTCCGTAGGGGTAGAAGGTTCCGGACGGGCTTATTTTAGCCCAGACCGCCGACTGTATGGTGGGATCGTTATTGCCTCTGACTGCCATCTGCAGGACGCTCACTTCTCCGGTCAGGCTGTCTATCCTGAAGAGGGCTTTCTGGGTGGTGTTCACTCCCGGACTCTGCGGGTTTGCGATATTGATCTCCGCCGCCGCCAGAGCGAAACGTGCCGGAGAAAAGTTCTGGGTGGTCACCGGCATCGTATCGTCGGCATCAGCCGGATAGAGGGCGGCAACCGCACTCAGCAGAAGCAGCAGGATGGCGAGGATGGCTCCGCGGTAAATGATTCTTGCAGTCATAACAGATATACTCCTTTCTGATGTTTTGCTCCCCGTAATTCACCATATTTGATTGCTTTGTTTTTTCAAGCGGCACCGGCATTTTTTTGACAACTTTTGTTAAGCGGACTTGAAAAGAAATAAAATCAGGATTAATTTAAAGAATCGCAGTCTTAACGGAAAATCCAAAACAGGGAGGTAGGTAGTATGACCAAATTCAAGTTTTTTGCAGCACTCATCCTTGCGCTTTGCGCCGCCGGATGCTGCTGCGGAGCATCTGTAACACTCAAAATGGATAGATCCTGGAAACCGATGAGCCACACCCGCTATGCGAAACTCAATTTTGTTTCCGGCGGAGTAGAGTTGATCAATCCTGAAGGTAAAGACTACTCCGCGTTCAGCCGCAGAGTCGATATCGATCTCAACGCAACTCCGTGGATGGTGCTCGACGTCAAGCGCATCAACGGTACCGGAGAGGTCAAGGCTATCTGCGGCAAGACCAAAGTCGTGCTGTTCAATTTCGGCAAAATTGGCAAATATCAGATCAACCTGGCAAAGGCTCTCAAAGTCAATGGCAAAAAACGCGTTGAGATCTGCTGTTACTCTGTCGGCAAAGACTCTTCCGCCTGTTTCAGCGACATCCGTCTGTCGGATAAAAAGGAGCCGGAACTCGAAGAACCCGGATTTTATATCGTGCCGACGTTCATAAACTCAGCCTACTATTTCCGCAGCAAAAATATCGGAGCAGTAACTCCCTATTTCCGCAAAAAGGGCACTGAAAAGTGGCAGCAGGGAGTCGAAGCCGCCTTCGATGCCGAAAAGGGACAGTACCGCGGCAGTATTGTGAGACTTGAGGGAAATACCTCTTACGAACTCAAACTTGTCGGCAAAGACGGCAAAATTCTCAAGACCGGAACTTTTACCACCTGGGCTGACAAAGTGAAAATTGCCAGAACTGTCGTGCTTGATCCGGCAAAGATCACAAAAACTCTTGTTATCAGAGATCAGGGAAAACCCGATGCCTGGATACGCTACACCCAGAAACCCGGTACGGTCATAGATGCCAAATTTTTCGATACCGTCATCAAACTTGCCGGAGCAAGTTACGTCATCCTCGACAAACTCACCATCAAGGGCGGATACAAACACGCGATCGAAGTCAACGCCTGTGAATATATCCGTATTTCCAACTGCGACATAAGCGGATGGGGTGTCCCCGGCGTGCAGAGATGTGATTATAACGGACGTTTCCACGAAATCGGCAAAGAGCCCTCCAACTACGGTATCAATATGAACGGCGCGATCAACGTTATGCACGGCAAAGGTGTGGTCATCGAACGCTGCTACATCCACGATTCGCGCATCACAGCCAACAGCTGGTTTTACAGTCACCCCGCCGGTCCCCAGGCTGTCACTGTCGGCAGTCCTGAATCCTGCGTCATCCGTTACAATGACTTTGTCGGCAGCGACGACCACCGCTTCAACGACGCGGTCGAGAGTCTCGGCAACTTCAGCAAAGATGGCGGACTCAACCGCGATGCCGACGTCTACGGCAACTTTATGATCTATTGCAGCGATGACAACATCGAGCTCGATGGCGGACAGCAGAACATCCGCTGCTTCGACAACCGCTTCGAGGGCAGTTTCTGCGGAGTTTCCATCCAGGGATGTATGACCGGTCCCAGCTATGTTTTCGACAATACGTTCCTCAATATGGGCGATGAGTTCGGATACCGCGGCTACACTCTCAAAAGCTGCGCCGGAAACCGCTGGGGAGCCTTGAGCAAGGATAATCACTGCTATATCTTCAACAATACCTTCACCGGAGTCGGCGGCGGAACCAATATCGATGTGCGTATGGATTACCGCAACAACATCTGGGGCGCAAGACGCCGTATCGACGGAGCCAGCAAGAAGCACTCCGGCAGCTCCAACATTTTTGAGGAGTTCGATCCCTCTTACAACTTCTACACGATGGATAACACGATGTACGGAAAAGTCAAATTTTCCGATCTCAAACAGGGCGATCTCAGCCTCGCTGCAGATTCAAAGTTCAAGAATAAGGGTTGTGTCATCCCCAACTTCACTGCGTCTGCCAATGTCGATCCCGGAGCTTTCCACCGCTATGGCGATCAGCCGGCGCGTCCGCTCAAAGTCAGCGTCGAGCCGCGCCAGATCAACTGCACTTTCAAGGATGGCAAAGCCTCTGCTCCTGTTGAGGTGACGGTCAAAGGAATTTGCAAAAAGTTCAGCGGAAAATTCACCATCACCAAGAACCGCGATTTTGACTGGTTCGAGGTCACGCCGTCATCCGGAGTCATCAGAAACGGAAATGAGCTCAAGCTCCAGCTCCGTATCAAGCCGGGATTTGAACCCAAAGCGATCAGATATCGCGGAGCATTCCTCGTCCGGTTTGAAGATGGATTGTCCCGTCCGGTGTCGGTCTATATGAACACCGATTACAAGTATCCGGTCTATCCGCGTGCCGAGGGTGTGTATACCGATTACATCGACCTCACAAAGGTAACCCGCGGAAAACAGTATCCGGTGATAGATCATCCGGAAGGTGCCAAAGGCAAAGTGCTTGACTTCAACAGTCCCAAACCGCTTTTCAAACCCAAGAGCAGTGTCTATCACGGAACTGAAGAGGATTTCGCAGTCTACGAGTTTGAAATCCCGAAGGATGGCATTTACTATCTGCTTCTGCGCGGCTTTGTGCCGGAAAATGAGATGAAGCTCGCCAACACCTGCTTCCTGTCGCTGGATGGTCACAAGGTAGTGGAGCAGTTCCTTACCTACTCATTCGGCAAGACTCCGAGCTGGGTCTGGCCTCAGCTTCCGCAGGCGCGGCGCGTCTACGAGAGCAAGGCTCTTGATCTTAAAAAGGGTAAACACGTCCTTAAAATCGCTCCGCGCAAGGCGATCTATCTTGATTCTGCCTGCGTGACCGATGACCCGCGTATTTTTGTCACCCCTTAATATATGGGCAATTAAATTATGAGAAGCGTGAAGTTTATCTCTGCTGTCGCCGCTGCGGTCATCCTTGCCGGATGCTGCTGTGCCGCCATGGTCAAAGTTCCCATGGATAAAGCGTGGCGTCCCATGAATCACACCCGTGATGCCAAATGCACTATAAGTGCTGCCGGAGTTTACCTCTACAACCCCAATCCGGCGCGTCATTACGCCGCCATCCACCGCAATTTTACCGTCGATCTCACGGCTACTCCGTGGATGGTCGTCGAAGTAAAAGAGGCGAGCGGATCTGGAGAGTTCAAGGCACTCTGCGGCAATAAAAAGGTGAATTTTCTCGACTTCAACCAGCCGGGCAAATACCAGATAAATCTTGCCAAACGTCTTGGACTTGAGGGAAAACAGACTCTGCAGCTCTGCTGTTATGTTTCCGGCGGCAACACCGGAGCACTCTTTTCCGACATCAGTTTTTCAGACAGAAAAGTGAAGATCGCAAGCGGAGAACCGGAGTTCTATATCCAGCCCACTTTCAACAACGCCGCCTATTATTACTCCGGCGACAACAAAGGCACAGTGACTCCGTTCTTCCGTGAAAAGGGAAGCAAAAAGTGGCAGCAGGGACTTGCCGCCGCCTATGATCCTGAAGTCAAACAGTACCGCGGCAGTATCGTCCGGCTCAGGGAGAACACCGCCTATGAGCTGAAACTTATGGATAAATCCGGAAAAACTCTGCGCTCCGGTACTTTCACCACCTGGGCGGATAACGTCAAAGTGGCGAAGACCATAGTCCTCGATCCGGCAAAGATCAAAGATACCATTGTCATCCACGATGCCGGAGCTCCCGACGCATGGATACGCTACACCCAGAAGCCCGGAACAGTTCTCAATTTCAAAAAGGCACGCAGTGTCATCAAACTTCAGGGTGCGAAGTACGTCATCCTCGACAAGCTCAACGTCAGGGGCGGACACAAGCACGCCATCGAAGTCAACGGCTGCAGTTTTGTCCGTATCACCAACAGCGAGATCTCCGGCTGGGGAATCGTCGGCGAGCAGAGATGTGACTACAACGGACGTTTCCACGAGATCGGCAAAAAGCCCTCCGGCTACGGAATCAATATGAACGGAGCGATCAATATCATCCGCGGTAAAGGCGTTGTGGTCGAGCGTTGTTACATTCACGATCCCCGCAACCGCGCCAACAGCTGGTATTACAGCCATCCTGCCGGACCGCAGGCGATCACGGCAGGCAGTCCGGAGTCGAGCGTCATCCGCTACAACGACTTTGTCGGCAGTGATGAGCACCGCTTCAACGATGCGGTTGAGAGTCTCGGCAATTTCAATAAAAACGGCGGACTCAACCGTGATGCCGACGTTTACGGCAACTTTATGATCTACTGCA
>JAZQTR010000197.1:0-7367 GCA_045630865.1 Victivallaceae bacterium | reverse complement strand
GGATATCCCTCGGCATACTTATTGGTAAGGACACTGCCCTGGGCGGAACGAACCGCACAGCTGGCAAAGTTTTCGCTGGCAATCAGCTCAATACCGTCGTTCTGACGCTGCGCCTCTTTGTCGATGAGTCCGGCGATTTCCGGATCGGCAGCGCGGACAGCGGCGATATCATCATAGCTCTGACGCTCGAGCTTCTCAAGACGGCGGGTGTGACGCTCTTCGGCACTGAAGGCGGTTCCGAGCCACGCATCGACGATTTCCTGCATTTTGGCGACATCGAATTTGTCACCGGGAAGAGTCAGGCAGTTGCTGGCGTTATGCTGGCGGCTGAGTTTGACGCTTTCAACATTCTCGGCGACAACAGAGCGGACACCGTGGAAACGGTTGGCAGCAATATTCATGCCGATACCGGAACGACAGATAAGAACAGCAGCCTGGGCGCATCCGGTGCTGACAGCGCGTCCGGCCGCACAGCCGAAATCGGAATAATCATCGGCGGCGTCAAAAACAAACGGACCGCAATCCATAACAGCATAACCTTTGCCGGTCAGGTAAGCCGCAAGTTGGGACTTGGCTTCAAAACCGCCATGATCAGCGGCGATTGCTATTGAAAACTTTTCCTGCGGGAAATCATTGATTGACTGCATCTGATTTTTCTCCTTGTTATATATAAACGTTTATATGCAATACATAAGTAATTTGTCTAATATACACCTGAACCAGCTCTTTTTCAACGTTGACAGAGCCGTTTTTTACAACTCATCAAAAGAAAAAAGCTCTCCATTGGCAAAAGGATCTTCTTTTTCCGGAACCGGCAGTGACGGAACCGTCGAAAACAGATCTCCGTCATCATCCCCTGAACCTGTGCCGATTGAGGTAATAAAATCATCAAGAGAAATTATCTTTACATTAAATTTGCGTGCCTTATCCAGCTTGCCTCCGGAGGCTGTCGGATCGGCAGCGACGAGCAGAGAAAGCTCTTTCGTTACTGCATCGACAGCAGTCATATTGTTTTCTGAAGCAAGGCGTTCATAATAGCTGCGTTTTTCCGGCATTTTACCGGTAAAACAGACTGTTGTCCTGACTCCGGAAGAGTCTCCATCGCGGATCACCGTCACCGCTGACAGCAGTTCATCAAGATAATCCCGTTGGACGTCAAACTGTTCGACAAGCGCATGTGCGCGCTCCGGACCGATACCGTCGAGCATGGCAAAATCCTCTTCGCTCATAGTGCGCAGCTCTTCGAGCGTATGAGTTTTCAGCATTTGCCTTGCCATATTGACACCGATATGCGGAATATTGAGAGAAGCAAGCAGCTGATAGTCATTCACTGTTCGTGCCTTCTGTATTTCAGACACAAGATTTGAGGCTGATTTGGAAGCAAACCCCTCGATCCGCAGCAAATCAGCCGCACTCACAGAAAAAAGATCTGAAAGCTTTCTGACGCCGCATTTTTCCATCAGACGCCGCAGGGTCGGTTCCCCCAGACGCTCTATGCCGAGATTGCGGACAGCGGCACAAAGCCGCTGCAGTTCTGTTTCCGGACAACTTTTGCCGGTACACACCAATTCAGGACCGATCTGCACCAACTCTGATCCGCAGGATGGACACTTGTCTATCAAAGGATCTTTGCGCTCTGCCCCCGGTGTGACTCCGGAAATATACGGAATCACATCCCCTGCCCTTTCCACGACGACATCATCGCCGATCATCACACCAAGCTCTTTGATATTCTGCACGTTGTGCAGACTTGCTCTGCGGATGGTCGTTCCGGATATATCCACCGGCTCAAGCAGCGCGACAGGAGTAAGACAGTTTTTACCGAAACTCCACTCGACGCCGATCAGTTTTGTGGATTTGCGGATATTGGTAAACTTGTAGGCAATCTCGCCTCTCGGATGATGGGCGGTGTTTCCCAGCGACGCCCGGAATGCAGCATCGGCAAATTTGAGAACGATTCCATCCTGCGGATAAGGCAAAGAGGCAAGCGATGTTTTAAGCTCCTCCCATCGTCCGGCAAGCTCGCTCAATTTGACCTGATAGCTGTAGAGCGAATAGTCTGCAAGCGTGATCTTGGCGTGCTGTACCAGCATGGCAGAAATATCTTTCAAACCGACTATACCGGCAACCGCATTGCGGCTGTTTTTGTAATTGGAACCGTCTTTCTTACGGATATTTCTGTAGAGAGTAACGAAATCATCCTCTCTGATCACAAGCTCTCCGCGCGCCGGACGGTCAAGCACACCGGTGTACCCGGGAGCTTCAAGCTCTACCAGCGGAATTTTGTCCGAGATATCCTCTCCGAACTCACCATCTCCGCGGGTAACCAGAGTCCTGCCGTCAAAGCGGGCAGATATGCCGTCATACTTCGGTTCAACAAGTATAAGCTCATCTGCACTGCGGGCAAATTTGTTTGCCCACTCAAGCAGGGCTTCAAGCGTATACGCTTTGTCGAGGCTCAACATGGGAGTTGAGTGTCTGACTTTGCCTCTGCCATCCACCTGCGGCGTATGTATCTCATCCAGAGCCGGATGATCCGGAGCAAGCGAGCGCAGTCTTTCATATATGCGGTCGAACTCGGCATCGGATATTTCCGGCGCATTGAGTTCCCAGTATTGCCGGTTGTGATAGCGCAGAAGTTCTGCCAGCTGATCGACCGTCAAAGAATCAAGATTGTAATTTTGTGTATCCATAATGGTATTGAATATAGCTTGCGGAGTTGATTTTTTCAAGACCAGGGTATATATTAATTACTTATAAAAGAAGATAAACTGCTCTTATTTGCAGTTCAACAAGAAAACAGAACGGAAAACAATATGTCAAAGTCCTACAATGTCGCAGTCGCCGGAGCCACCGGTGCAGTCGGTATCGAGATGATCAAAACTCTCGAAAAGCGCAACTTTCCAGTTGCAAACCTCAAACTTCTCGCCTCTGCCCGCTCTGCCGGCAAGACCCTGAAGTTCAAGGGTGAAGATGTCGTTATCGAAGAGATGAAATCCGACTCCTTCAAGGGTGTTGATATTGCTCTTTTCAGTGCCGGAAGTGATATTTCCAAACAGTTCCGCGCCGATGTGGTCAAATCCGGAGCGGTAATGATCGATAACTCCAGCGCATTCCGTATGGAAGATGATGTTCCGCTGGTCATTCCGGAAGTCAACCCCGAAGATGTCAAACTGCATAAGGGCGTGATCGCCAACCCCAACTGCTCCACCATCATCATGCTGGTTGCAGTTGCTCCGCTCCACCGCGCCAAAAAGCTCCGCCGCCTGGTGGCTTCAACCTATCAGGCAACCAGCGGTGCAGGTGCCAAAGGTATGGAAGAACTCCTCGTCCAGACCCGTCAGCTGCTCGACAATCAGCCGATCGATCCGAAGGCTTTCGCCCACCGCATCGGTTTCAACCTGATCCCGCACATCGACAGCTTCAAGGATAACGGTTACACCAAAGAGGAGCTCAAGATGCTCAACGAGACCCGCAAAATGCTGCACGATGACTCCATCAAAATCAGCTGCACCTGCGTCCGCGTTCCGGTTTTGAGAGCGCACTCTGAAGCCCTCAATCTTGAGTTCGCCGAGGACATCACTCCGGCAGAGGCCCGTGCAATTCTCAGCGCAGCTCCCGGAGTTACCGTTGTCGACGATCCCGAAAACAAAGTTTATCCGATGCCGATCGACGCCACCGAGCAGTACAATATCCTTGCCGGACGTATCCGTCAGGATATTTCCCGCGATGACCTCAAGGGTCTGGATATCTTCGTTTCCGGAGACCAGGTTCTCAAAGGTGCGGCTCTCAACGCCGTCCAGATCGCCGAGATTCTCTGAACAGAATAATCAAGGATGCCGTTGTCAATGAAATGCTCTTCATGGCTTGCAATAATCATTCTCGCTCTTGCGGGATGCGCTTCGCCTGAGCATTTTGACACGGCGAAGGTCGACAAGAACGGCAGTTTCTACATTGACTGCAGTCCTGCCGTTCTCACCGACTCATTTCAGGAGCTTTGCGACTCGGTTGTAAAAACTGCGGCAACCGGCAACGCCCTTGCTCCGGCGGAATCCCAGCAGATAATCGCCGATGCTTTGAGAACAAAACTGCTGCTCCGGTACAGCGGAATAAATGAAATCAAGCGGTTCAAAGCAAGTTCAACTCCCCGAAAAGACGGTTCTTTTACCAACTGCGCCGCTCTGTTGATCGATACTGATAAAAAGAACGGCATTTCTGTTTTCGGAGAAAATACCGGACTGTCAAATTACATAGCTGAACTTCCTGCCGATTGCTTCGGTGCCGATGTATTGGCACTCGACTTGACAAAACTCTGGGAGTCGCTGAAAAACTCTAAACTTGATCTGAAAAACAGTTTGGCGGCTTATATAAACACTTTATCAGGAACAACACCGGAAAAGTTTGCCGCCCGCCACAGCGGAGTTGTAACGATGGCTGTTTTTCCTCCGCAAAGAGATCCTAATCACTGTCTGATCATACCTGACAGAGGAAAACATCTTTACAACCGTTTGAAATCATTCGCCGGTAAAGATGTTCCGGCAGAGTTTGAAATTCCGTTCGACAACACAAGAAAACTCTACATTGCAGGCAAAAACGATCGTCTTGTCATCTGCAGCTCTGCTGAAGTCAGAAGCAAAATCCTCACCCCCGGAAAAAAACTTGCTGATATACCTGAATTCTCCACAAGTCCTGCCCAAACCGCAGAGCCATGCGTAAGACTCGGATGGGCTGCCAAAGGCAAATCACTTACACTCTACATGGGAGCCGGAAAGGGATTTTCAGCTCCGCTCAAAACAACTGAATACGGCGCACTTACCCGTACCAATTACGGATTTTATTTACACGCAATCTCATCAAGCGACCTGAACGTCGATCTTTTCCGTGACAGTATTCTGGATTTCTTCAACATTGCCGGACTTATCACCTCTTTCACAGAGCCCCCGGTCGAAAAGACTGAAAACGGGAAAAATGCACCGAAGCAGCAGACAACAGCAGATTCTCCGGAATGCTTCAGCCGACTCACTAAACTAGGCGACGGCTTAAAAGCGTATGCGAAACAGAACAATGGAGAGTTTCCGGCTTCACTCCACACCGACGGACTCAATCAACTGACTGAAGTCAAAGCTCTTTCACCAGAACTCTTTGTCTGTCCTGATTCAGGATGCAACACTCCGAAGCCCGGAGTACAGTTGGTCAATGATAACACAGGGTACGTCTACTTCGGCAGCTGGAAGAAGGGCTGTTCCGGAAAACTTCCGCTGATCATTGATCTGCCCGACAGTCACAATCAGTATTTTCACGTTCTGCTTCTGGACGGCAGTGTTCAAAAGGTCGGACTTGAAATGCAAATGAGTATAAAACGTATGGCAAGTACCCTGCACACGGTATTCAAATATTCCGAAGAGGAGTTTCAGGAACTTATCCGCCGTGCAGAAATTCTGGATAAAAAACTCGATAAGGAGTATCAATAATGAAAAAATTAGCCAGCAAAAAAGAAGAAGAACAGATCAAGGCGTTGAAACTTTGTGCAAACATTCTTTCCCTTGATGAGATATCCCGTATGACCGGTGTCAGACTCGAGCTTCTGCGCCGCTTCATCAACCGGACCGCCAATGACGCCCGCGCCGAAACATGGGATAAAGTCTATCCCGTCATAAAACCCTACCTCACAGGTCAGGAAGAGGTTCCGGCTCCGAAGCGTATCGGTCCGGCATACCGCCGTCATGCCGAGCTGGTTGAAATGGTAAGCGACCAGAAAGTTCTGCTCGACGCATTCAATGTTCTTACTCCTGCAAAGCAGAAAAAAGCGATTTCCATTCTTGCCAGAGCGGCTGAAAGCGGATGGCAGAGTTCAGAATTTTCAAGCCTCAACGAGTCTGAAAATCAGCTTATGGGAGCCTATCTGGCAGTTCCGGCAGAAGAGAGAGAAGCTCTCGTGCTGGAGATCACCAAAATTGCCACCGAAGAAATCAAGCGAATCCGCCGTAACCGGAAAGACGACGATAAATGACGCTTTCGACGGTAAAAAAAATTGCAGCCGGTGCGTGCATAGCCGTATCGGCTTTTTTTTGCGGCTGCGAACCGTATGATGCGGAAAACCTTTTCCCCCTGCCCGGTTACATCTGGGATAAAGCCGAAAAACAGAAAACCATTCAGGCATACGAGATAAAAAACGTAGCTCCGCAGGAGTTTATAAATCTCAAGGCCCTGCTGCAGAGTTCAGGATTTAAGCAGGATGACCGTGATTTCTATTTTGCCCCGCGGACAAAAGAAAACAAACGCCTGAAGGTTCCCTCATATCAGGGCGAAATATTGATAAAAAGCTCTCACCTTGTTGAGCAAAACTTTCCGGCGGCAGTATATATGACCAGAGACAAACGCCTGCTTATCGGCTTCGGTCTGCCGGAATTCTGATTTTCATATCAAAATATAAAAAAATCTGCCATCGCAGCAGGATGCGGAGTGTGTGGTCATCCTGCCGTTCAGACAGATTCTGTTTCAGGTTTGTTGTATTCGAGAAAACGCCCGAACCCCTTCGTTGTTTTCCGAAACAACAGCCTTCTATATTATTATTGCATCAAGTTGTTATATTTCTTACACAGCTTTTATCTTTTTTTCAAAAAAAACTGCATTTTTTCTCTTTTTGACGTCTCTCAAAGCTCAAGCAGACAAAGCGGACGCGGAGTTATCAACTCATATCCATTGGGAGTAAGTCTGCCGGTTGCAGAATCACAATCGAAAAAACGTGTCGATTCGCTGAACTCATTGTTGACGGCAAAATATTTTCCCTTGCAGAGATATTCAGCATCTCTGGGACTTGACCCGCCCACCAGCTGCAGTTCAACACCTTGCGGCTTATCAGGATTGCTCAAATCGTAGCGGATGACACTGTCAAATCCCCTGTTGGTGGCAATAAGAAACTTGCCGTCTTTGGAAAGACGCACCGCCGATGCCTTGGTCGCACAGTTGACTCCGCGCGGCAAAGTTGAGGCACGGTCAATGATTTCAAAACGTCCATTGCTGTAATGCAGGGTAAAAAGGGTATTGGCAAGCTCGTTGAGCAGATAGGCCCGTTTACCAGTGGCATCAAATACCAGATGACGGGGACCGGAACCGGCAGGAGTTATTTTGTTTTCAATGACGGCATTCTTGTCAGCACCTTTTCCCGGAGTGTAAGGATAACAGAATATACTGTCACATCCGAGATCCACGGAAATAATGAATTTTCCATCCGGAGCCGCGTAGCACTGATGGGCGTGAGCAGAAAGCTGATCTTCTTGATGGGCTGTTTTTTTGCGGTGGCATCGCCGCCGACGTTGCCTACTGCGTTTTTTGAAACGCTGCGTCTTTCAACGCCGCGCTCGCGG
>JAZQTR010000196.1:0-2794 GCA_045630865.1 Victivallaceae bacterium | reverse complement strand
GCTCATCGAGTACTACGAGAAGGCCGGTATGCTGATGACCGTCACGGCTCTTGACGCCAAAGAGATCGTCGACACCATCGTGGAACAACTCGGATAATACGTTATGTCGAGGGGACAAACTGTTCATACCGCCGAAGAGCTTATCCGCATCCGGCACGCTGCTGCTGTAACAGCCGGTGTCCGTGACCGGATTGCGGAGCTTGTACGTCCCGGTATGACAACTTTCGATTTAGATCAGGCCGCCGGTGAGATCATCCGTTCGACCGGCGGTAAAAGTGCCTTTTTAGGCTACTGCGGATATCCGGGCAATATCTGTATATCCATAAATGAAGTAGTGATCCACGGTATCGGACGTCCTGATGTGATCATCGGTGAAAACGATATTGTGAGTATTGATGTCGGCGTAACCATCGACGGTGCGGTCGGAGATACGGCAAGAACCGTATGTCTGGCGCAGAATCCGTCTGATGATGTAAAGCGTCTGCTCCGCGGAACAGAAGAGGCCCTCAACGAGGGAATCGCCGCCGCCGTGGCAGGAAAAAGAGTATCCGACATCAGCCGCGCCATTGAACAGACTGCGAAGAGACATAAGCTCGGAATCGTCCGGGACTTCGTCGGTCACGGCTGCGGAATAAAAATGCACGAACCCCCCGAGGTGCCGAATTACACCGGCTGGGGTCCGGGAGCCGTTCTTGTTCCCGGAATGGTGCTGTGTCTTGAACCCATGCTGACTCTCGGTACACACAAGGTCAATATCGACCGTACCGACAAATGGACTGTAAGAACAGCCGATTCAAGTTTGAGTGCGCATTATGAACATATGATATTGATAACAGATAAAGAACCGGAGATTTTAACGTGGCAAAAGACGATGTAATCCGCGTAGATGGAGTTGTGAAGGATCTCCTTCCCAACACGATGTTCAAAGTGGAAATTCAAACCGGACATGTGGTAAATGCCCATATTTCCGGCAAAATGCGTATGAACTTCATCCGCATTCTGCCCGGTGATGCCGTTACCCTTGAGATGTCCCCTTACGATCTTACCAAAGGTCGTATTGTTTTCCGCAAAAAATAAACTGTATTTACAATAAAGAAGGTGAAAAATGAAGATTCTTGTCATCAACGCTGGCAGCAGCTCGATGAAGTTCACGCTCTTTGCAATGGAAAATGAGAGCGTTCTCGCAAAAGGTCAGTTCGAGCGTCTGGGTTCAGATGCCCCCAATATGATCTACAAACGTCCTGACGGTTTCAAATTTGAGCAGGTTATTCCGGTCAAAGATCACGTCGAAGCCTTCAAAGCTATCTGCGAAAAGCTGGTTGATCCCGAGATGGGGGTGATCAAAGATCTCGCTGAGATCAATGCCGTCGGACACCGCGTTCTCCACGGCGGAGAAAAAATCACTGCTCCTGTCGTCATCGACGAAAACGCCAAGAGCATCATCAGAGAGTGCTTCCCTCTCGGACCGCTCCACAACCCCGCCAACCTCGCCGGTATCGAAGCCTGCGAAGAAGCGATGCCCGGAGTCACCAACGTCGGTGTGTTTGACACCCAGTTCCACATGACCATGGCTCCCGAGGCCTATCTGTATGCCATTCCCTACGAGTACTACAAAGAGCACGGCATCCGCAAGTACGGTTTCCACGGAACCAGCCATCACTATGTCACTCTTGCCACTGCCAAGTTCCTCGGCAAGGATGTTGAAGACGTCAACATCATCACCTGCCACCTCGGCAACGGCTGCAGCATGGCAGCTGTCCAGAACGGCAAAGTTGTCGATACCACCATGGGACTCACTCCGCTTGAGGGACTTATGATGGGAACCCGTTCCGGCGACATGGATCCCGCTGCTGTTCTGCGCATGATTGAACTCGGCAACACTGCCAAAGAGGTTGACAACATCCTCAACAAGAAGTCCGGTCTTTTCGGTGTCGGCGGAATCAACACCGGCGATATGCGTGATATGCTCTCCGCCGCTGACGCCGGAAACGAGCAGGCTGCTCTCGCCGTCAAGATGTTTGTCCGCCGCGTGGTCAAATATATCGGAGCCTACAACTGTCTGGTCGGCGGAGCCGAAGCTATCGTCTTTACCGGCGGTATCGGTGAATACTCCTATGAGATCCGCAAAAAGATCATCAACGGTCTCGGTGCTCTCGGCATCAAGATTTGCGAACCCCGCAACAGCGAGTGCTTCGGCAAAGCCGGAGTCATTTCCACCGATGACAGCAATATCAAAGCTATCGTCATGCCCACCGACGAGGAGCTTATGATTGCCCGTCACACCATGAAACTTGCGGCGAAGTAAGCCGTAAAAACATATAAGGAACATAATCATGTCTGCTATTGAAAGATTTGCCGAGCGCGCCCGTTCCGTGTCGCGTTCCATCGTTCTGCCCGAAGGACAGGATCCCCGTGTTGTCATCGCTGCCAATATGGCTATGGAACAGAAAGTCGTTGCCAAAGTGATCGTTCTGGGCAGCGAAGAAGAAATCGCCAAGGCCTGTGCTGATGCCAAGATCACCGAACGCAAGTTCGAGTGCCTTGACTACCTCAACAGCCCCCTGTTTGAAGAATTCTCCCAGGAACTTTACGAAATGCGTAAAGCCAAGGGACTGGAAATTGAAAAAGCCCGCAAAATGATGTCCAGCAGAATCTACTTCGGCGCTATGATGTGCCGTCGTAAACTGGCTGACGGTCTGGTTGCCGGAAGTATTGCTTCCACCGCCGACATGCTGCGTGCCGCTTTCCACTGCATCGGAACTGCTCCCGGCATCAAGAGTGCCAGCAGCACCTT
>JAZQTR010000195.1:0-1811 GCA_045630865.1 Victivallaceae bacterium | reverse complement strand
CCCGAGGACTTCCCCTACGTTGTCCGCTGCGTCTCTGAAATCATGAGCTCCAACGGTTCAACCTCAATGGCGAGCGTTTGCGGAGCTACTCTGGCTCTGATGGATGCCGGTGTTCCGATCACCGCTCCCGTTGCGGGTATTTCCTGCGGACTGGTCACCGGAAACAACGGCGAGCGTCTGCTGCTCACCGATATCCTCGGCGCAGAGGATCACTTCGGCGATATGGACTTCAAGGTTTGCGGAACCCGCGACGGTATCACCGGATTCCAGCTCGACCTCAAGCTCCCCGGAATTCCGATCGACCTGCTCTGTGAGGCTATGGAGCGCAACCGCGTTGCCCGTCTCAAGATCCTCGACGTGATGGAAAGCTGCATCGCCGCTCCGCGCGCCGACATCAGCCCCCGCGCTCCGCGTCTTGATGTTGTCAAAATCAATCCGGAAAAGATCGGTGCCCTCATCGGTCCCGGAGGTAAGAATATCCGTGCCATCACCGAGGAAACCCTCGCTTCCATCGACGTTGCTGAAGACGGTACCGTCAAGATCATGGCTTCCAACCTTGAGCAGCTCAATGCCGCCAAAGAGCGTGTTATCGCCTGCACAGCCGAGGCTGAGATCGGCAAGATCTACCGCGGCAAAGTTGTCACTGTCCGTGACTTCGGCGCATTCGTTGAGATTCTGCCCGGTATGGATGGACTTCTCCACATCTCCGAGATGGCTGACTACCGTGTCGCCAAAGTCACCGACATCTGCAGTGAGGGTGATTTCGTGACCGTCAAAGTCATCGACATCGACAATGCAGGTAAGATCCGTCTCAGCCGTAAAGCGGCTCTCAAAGAGATGGATGAGCAGTAAGCTGCCGCAATCACGGGTGACCGGGGAGTTTTTCCACGGTCGCTTGATCAAGTATCTGAAAGCTGTCCGTAACAACGACAGCTTTTTTTGTTGAATTAAACAGGAGCCTTTGGGATTATTCCTGTCGAATGTCCGGGGGGTTCCAAAATAATATGGGAGAATATTATGGCTGATCTCAACCGACTTTCCAACAGTCAGTACGCCAAGCTCGCACACGCCGGATGTGAGAAGTATTTTTTTGAAACCAATAAAAAAATCAACTATCCCGAGGGAGAAGTTGAAACGTGGTACGGCTACCGCCGCCATAACTTCGAGCTGGATGGTCACACCGGATTTATCGTTGAGCCTCCGAACCCCGCCCCCGGACTCCCGTGGAGCTGGTGTCTGCAGTGGGCAGAGGCGTTTGTTCCCCGCACTCCTGCGCTTCAGCTGCTGGAGAGAGGTTTCCACCACGTCCACTTCAACGTCTTCGACACCTATATGAACGAAGAGGGCGTGAGACTGTTGGAAAAATTCTATGCAATGCTGCAGTCGATGCACTTCCACCCCAAGGCGGCTCTTATCGGAATGAGTTACGGCGGATTATTTTCACTGCGTTGGGCTGAAGAGCATCCGGAAACTGTCGGAGCCATCTACCTTGATGCTCCGGTTTGCGACCTGGCGTTTGCCGCCAAGCGAACCGAAGGATGCCAGCGGTATCTTCATTTTCGCGAGGAGTCAGCCAAGCATTTTGTCGCCTACAACGCTCCTGACGCCGACGCTCTGGATAAACATCCGCTGAATCCGCTGAACAACTGTCAGCGCATCGCCGAAGCAGGTATTCCGATCATTGCAATCCGCCCCGGACAGGATCAGACCGTCATTCCGGAAAGCAATATCGATATTCTCGAAGAGCGCATAAAAAATGCCGGAGGTAACATTCAGATCATCCGGCGTGACAAGTCGGATCGTAGCCATGT
>JAZQTR010000194.1:0-15122 GCA_045630865.1 Victivallaceae bacterium | reverse complement strand
CAACTTCGCCAACGTCATCGACGACCACCTGATGCAGATCACCCATGTCGTGCGCGGTTCGGAGTACCTCTCATCAACTCCGAAATACAATCTGCTCTACAAGGCTTTCGGCTGGGAGATTCCGACTTACGTCCACCTGCCGCTGATCATGGGCCGCAATGCCGATGGAGAAGTTGCCAAACTTTCCAAACGCCACGGTTCTGTCAGCTTTGAAAACCTGATTGCCGATGGATACCTTGCCGAAGCGATTGTCAACTACATTGCTCTTCTGGGGTGGTCATCGAAGTCCGACCGTGAGATTTTTGCCTTCAGCGAACTTGTTGAACTCTTTTCACTTGCCGGACTCAACAAGAGTCCCGCGGTTTTCGACTATGACAAACTGCGCTGGATGAACGCAGAATACATCCGTCAGCTCTCACCTGAAGAGTTCGCCGCCCGGGCAAAAGCTTTTGCCGGAGTTGAGGGAACAGTTCTCGAGAGCAACTGGGATATGCTTGCCGGATTGCTCCAGCAGCGTACAGAGCTGCTCGCAGAGATTCCGGAAAAAATTGCATTTCTGTTGGAGCAGCCGGAGTACACCGCCGATCTCTTCAACAACAAAAAGAGCAAATGCACTCCGGAAATCGCCCGTGATATCCTGCTTGAAATGCGTGAAAAGTTTGCCGCCATGGCTGAATTTTCCGCCGGAGAGATCACTGCTCTGCTGACTGCCTGTGCTGAAGCACGCGGCGTCAAACTCGGTCAGCCGATGTGGGCGGTTCGGATTGCACTTTCCGGAACTCCGGTCACTCCGGGAGGTCCCGGTGAGATCATGGTGCTTCTCGGCAGAGAGGAGTCCATGCGCCGTATCGACAACGCCCTTGCCAAACTGCAGTAAGGGGTGAATAAAGTGTTCCGGCGGTTTCTTGCTCTGCTGCTTGTTGCGGCGGCTGTATGTTCCGCAGCGGTTCTTGACGCTGCGGAGCTGCCGGATATTGCACAACTTGCTGGTCAGGTCACAAGTCAAAAATATCCGGATGCCCCCAATGTCCTGTTGTATGACCGCGAAGAGATCAACTGCAAAGCTGACGGTTCATACACTTCGACTGATGTCATGCTCTACAAGGTGCTGACTGAATCCGGACGCCGCGACCTGCGGGAAAACCGGCTTTTTATCAACGGCAACTATGGCACTGCCGATTTTGTTGAGGCGTACATTTGGCGTCACGGCAGAAAAATTCCGGTGGATATAAAGAAGAACAGCACTCTTTCGACCTCTTCCGGTCAGATGCAGAGCAACATCTATGATCCGGAAATGAAGGAGAGAACGCTTGCAGTTCCGGAACTTGAGGTTGGAGATATCCTTTACCTTGCCGTGAGCCGCACTTACCACAAACCGATCATCCCGGGGGAGTTCAGTACAATCATTTCGCTTGAGGCGGATATTCCCATTCTCTTCTACGAGGTGAAAATAAATATGCCGGAAAGTCTCCCGCTGGTCAAACGGGTGATCAAGAATCCGGTTGCCGGAAGCGTAAAAACTTTTGATCCGGTGAAAAATAACGGCATCATCACTTACGTCTGGCAGGCGCGCAACGTTCCGCAGGCGATACCGGAGCCGGGGATGCCGAAACTCTATACCTGTTGTCAGCGTCTGCTTGTCGGAACTGCAGAAAACTGGCAGAAGATTTCCTCATGGTACTACAAACTCTGCCGCCCCGGCATGGATGCGGTGTCGGATGAGATGAGAAAAAAGGTTGCCGAACTGGTGGCCGGGGCGAAGGATGATGATGAGAAAATCAGCAGGATTTTCCGGTATGTATCCCAGAATATCCGCTATACCGGAGTGACGACAGAAAAGACTGCTCCGGGCTTTGAACCCCACGATGTCAAAGACACCTTCGCCCAGAAGCACGGAGTCTGCCGCGACAAGGCGGCTCTGCTCGCCTCTATGCTTGAACTTGCCGGATTCAAGGCGTTTCCGGCGTTGTTCATGGCGGGCGACCCCAAAGATGCAGATGTCCCCAACGGTTACTTCAACCATGCGGTGACGGCTGTCGATAAGGGGAATTTCGACTATGTGCTGATGGATCCCACTGATGAAAATACCCGTACACTTTTTCCGGAGTATCTCTCGAACCAGAGTTTTCTTGTGGCAAGAGCTGACGGTGATATACTGCGCCGCAGTCCGGTGATTGCTCCGGAGCGCAACCGGATGGAAATCAGAACGACCGGCTCCATCGACGGTGACGGCACGATGACCGGCTCCTGCCGGATAGCTTTCGGCGGTATCAACGATTTGATCTACCGTTCTGCATTTTCCCGCTGGACACCGGAAAAAAGACGCGAATTCTGGCAGGGCAGACTGCGCCGTGCCATTCCGGGGGCAACGCTCGGCGAGTTCAAAGTGAAACCTGATAATATCCGTGATACCTCCCGGGCTTTTACCGTGGATTTCAGCTTCAAATCTCCCAATGCCGTCACCGATACCAACGCTTGCGGAATACTTCAGACTCCGCAGTTCTCCGGTGTGTTCGGCACGCTCGACTGGCTGCTGCCGGATATGGCGCGGGAAAAGCGGCGTTTCCCGATGGAACTTGAATCCACCTGCCTGATAGATGAGATATACGAGCTGGCCCTGCCGCCGCACATCGTCATCGACGGAGTGCCGCCTGCAAGAGAGGGTAAGTCCGGAGTGATTTCGTGGCAGAACAGTATGAGTGTTGAAAATAACAAACTTTCAGGTACATATGTCACCCGGCTTTCAGGTGTCCGGATCGAGCCGGAGGAGTATAAAACTTTCCGTGAATCCCTGCAGTACCGCAGCTATGCCTCAAGGCACCTGCCGGTCACTGGTTTTGACAGCAGCAGTATCGAAAAGACCGACAGCTCAAAACTCTATCCTCACGCCGAGGCGGTGATGCTTGATGCCGGAGAATTTCTGCGCCTTGAAGATGAGCGTAAATATACTTCGGTAAGCCGCCGCAGGATCAAGGTACTGAACTATGCCGGAGTCAAAAACTTTGCAGAACTCAAGTTCCGCAGTTTTCCGTCGCGTGAAAAACTGGATATTTCCGGACGTGTCATCCAGACTTCCGGCAAAGTTCGCCAAATTACTCCGGGCGATATCCGGGTGATGGATTCTCCGTGGTGTGCCGACATAAAGCACCTTGAACCCGAAAAGATAACCGTTGTCGCACTGCCAGGAGTTGAGCCCGGAGCGGTCATTGAGATCGAGGAAAAACGTTCCGGAACCGGCATTTATCCGGTCGCCGGAACCAGAATCGTTGCCGGTCATGTGCCGACTCTGAATTGGCGTTTTGAGATAGATGCGCCCACAGGCATCAAGCTGAAGTATTCCGATACTCCGGCAAAGCTCCGGCGCGACCGCAAACTGAACGGCAGCCGGACAGTTATTTCATGGAGCGGAAAAAACATTCCGGCAGTACCCAAAGAGCAGGGACAGCCGTCATTGAGATTTTTTGTTCCCTGCATAAATTATTCTGCCATAGACTCCAAAAAGGTGTGCCGTGAGCTGCTTGAAGTTTTGAAACAGAAGGCATCAGGCGAAAGCAGTGCCGCATGGAACGCTTTCAAGGCAAAGCAGATAACAGAGAAAAACAGCGTCAGGGAGCAGGCGGTTGCCATCCGTGACTTCGTTGCCAAAGCGGTACGCGTTGCAGGACCGGCAGTGAATGATATCGATACGGCGAAGATCTCCACTCCGGATGAGATATTCCGGCGTGGAGCTGTCACATCGCTTGAGCGTGCCGTTTTGCTCTCAAGTCTGTTTGAACGTGCCGGAATCAGGCATGAATTTTATCTTGCGTCACAGCTGCCCTTCGTCAAGTCTGTCTATGGAACGCTTTCCGGATGTTTTGAAATGGTGTTTGACGGAGTTCTGCTCTACGTTCCTGAACTCTCTGCTTATTTCAACTGCTCCGGAGAGTATGCCAGCTGCGGCAGCACCAACTACAATGGAAAAATCGGTGTCGCGCTTGAAAACGGCAGATTGACGGCGATTTCTGCAACGGCCTCCAATGCGGATTCCGTCGTGTTCAAAAGCAAAGTGTTTCTCCGTCCTGACGGATCAGCGCATATTGCGGTGACTGAAAATTACAGCGGCAGATTTTTTGAACAGCACCACCGTAAACTTGCGGAACTTACTCCGGAACTGCTCCGCCGTCACTTTGAGCAGGAGGCCTGCCGGATTGATGAGGCGGCAAAACTTGACGGCAAATACAGTTTTGATTTCAGCTCCGGCAAAGGCGTTGTGAAGTACAGCTTTACGACTCCGCGTTTTGCCGCTGTTTCCGGAAACTATCTCACCTTCGAAATTCCGGGCCACAGTATTCTGCGCGATCTTGCCGCCGTTTCCGGCAGTGAGCGCAAGACTCCGTGGATGCGGAGCCGTCCGGTGAGAGTTGCTGTCGCATGTACAGTCGCTGTTCCGGCAGGGTACACCGCAGGTGAATCTGCCAATATCCGCCGCACCTGCGGCGATACCGGAACCGCTCATCTGGTGGAGAATAGAGAAGTCATCTCACGCGAATTGCGTTATAACTATAAGTTCGAGGCTCCCGGCGCGCTGGTGCAGCCTGATGATTTCGACAGGCTGATACAGGTGCAGAACGCTCTTGGAAGGGCGGCGTCGCGTACCGGAGCTGTGAAAAAGATAACCAGATAAACAGAAATTCAACTATGGATATAAAAACTGTACAAACCGGATGCATCGGTGAAAACTGCTATCTGGTCAACACCGGAAACAAACTTTTTGTGATAGATCCCGGTGCTGACGGCGAAGTTATTGCCCGTGCTGCAAAAAACTTTGAGGGAAAATTCGACTGCGTGGAGATTCTGCTCACTCACAGTCATGCCGATCATATCGGAGCAGTTCCTTATATCGCAGAAAAGTACAACGCCGTTGTCCGGCTCGCTTCTGCAGATAAGGCGATTTACCACAGTCCTGACAATGCGTTTCCGCCATATATACCGCTTGCCGTCGGACTGCCGGAAACAGTTGATTATGAATCCGGCAGTGCTTATACCGTGATCGCCACTCCCGGACACACTCCCGGCGGCGTATGCATTCTTTTTGAGAGTGAAGACGGCTCAAAACACCTCTTTACCGGAGATACTCTCTTTGCCGGTTCCATCGGCAGAACCGATTTTGAGGGCGGCAGCATGCCGCAGTTGTCTGCATCGCTGGAAAAACTGGTCAAAACTGTTCCGGAAGATACCATAATTTATCCCGGACACGGTGAGCCATCCACCATCGGCCACGAGAAAAAATACAATCCTTATCTTTGAAACATAACAACCGTAAAACGGGGAGGAAATATGACTTCTGAAATCATCAGCAACCGGCAGATCAAGGGCGACTACTTTGAAGTAGTCTTCACCGCTCCTGAAATCGCCGCCAAAGCTGTCGCCGGACAGTTCGTCCATATCCGCATAGACGAGCGCAAAGACAACATTCTGCGCCGTCCGTTCAGCATCCACTCGACAGACCCGGAAAAGGGAACTGTCAGCGTCGCCTACAAAGTGGTCGGCAAAGGAACCCTTGCGATGAGCAAGCTTGCAACCGGTTACAAATTTGATGTTATGGGACCGCTCGGAATCGGATTTTCCGCTCCCCCGGCAGATGTGGTTCCGGTAGCTGTCGCCGGAGGTTACGGCAGTGCCGCTCTCTATCTGCTTTCACGGGTGTCGGAGCAGAAAGGCGTTCTGCTTGCCGGAGCGCGCAGCGATGGTGATGTCATTCTCACCGAGCGTTATGAAGAAGCCGGATTCGATGTCCGCATCGCCACCAACGACGGTTCTGTCGGACACAAAGGTTTTGTGACTGAGCTTATTCCGCAGCTGCTCGAAGAGTACAAAGGCAAAAAACTCTTTTTCTACGGCTGCGGCCCCCATCCCATGCTCATGGCTCTGGGCAGACAGCTCAAGGCTCTCGGACTTGACGGCGAATTGAGTATCGACCACAATATGTGCTGCGGCGTCGGAGCCTGTTTCGCCTGTGTGGTAAAAGTCAATGATCCCGGTTCGGCTGACGGCTGGCGTTACGCCAGAAGCTGTTCCGAGGGACCGGTGTTTCCGCTTGCAGACGTATATTTGGGAGAGTGAAAAAATGGCAGATCTTACTACTGATCTTGGAAAATTTGTTATGAAAAACCCCGTGACCACCGGTTCAGGAACCTACGGTTACGGACAGGAATATCATCAGCTTTACGATATTGCAAAACTCGGTGCTGTTACAGTCAAGGGAATCCGTATGACTCCCAGCCACGGCAACCCCACGCCCCGTATGGCTGAAGTTACCGGCGGCATGCTCAATGCCATCGGTCTGCAGGGCCCGGGTATCGACAAGTTTCTCTCTGACGAACACTATATGCCCTTTCTCCGCACTACCGGAGCGACTGTGATCGTCAACATCTGGGGAACCAGTATTGAAGAGTACGGTGAAGTTGCGGCAAGGCTTGATGCAGAGAGAGAGGGAATCACCGCTCTTGAAGTCAATATTTCATGTCCCAACGTCAAGGCGGGCGGTGCGGCTTTCGGAACCAATATCAAACTTGCTTCTGAAGTCATCAGATGTGTCCGTAAATCTACCACTCTTCCCATCATAACCAAGCTTTCCCCCAACGTCACCAGTATTGCCGAGTTCGCCCGTGCCGCCGAGGCGGAGGGAAGCGACTGCGTTTCTCTTATCAACACACTGAGCGCGATGGCTATCGACATCGAGACCCGTCGTCCGAAGCTCGCCAATGTAATGGGCGGATTTTCCGGACCTGCGGTCAAGCCGGTGGCGATAAAAATGGTCTATGACACCTACCGTGCGGTGAAAATCCCGATCATCGGAATGGGCGGTATCTGTGACGCCTCCGACGCCATCGAGTTCCTGCTCGCCGGAGCGACTGCCGTCGCCGTCGGAACTGCCAACTTTGTCGACCCCTATGCTCCGCTCAAAGTCATTGAGGGAATAAATGAATACCTCGACCGCCACAATATTGCGAGTGTCAAAGAGATCATCGGTCAGGTCGCAGTTTGAAAATAAAAGAGATATATGCTAAATTAATGTATGCACCAAACAACCGTAAAAAAGGAGTGTTGAAATGTTGTTTCCAAAGAGTCGTAAGAGTAATTTCACTCTGATCGAATTGCTGGTCGTCATCGCCATCATTGCCATACTTGCGGCAATACTGATGCCAGCTTTGAGTCAGGCGCGCGAGCGTGCCAAAGCAAGTACCTGTGCCAACAATCTCAAACAGTGCGGTCTTGCCATTTCGCAGTACCTCGATGATCATAAACAGCTGATCGCGCATATTAACTTAGGCGGTCAGAATGTCTCCTGGCAGATGCTGATTAATAAAGAGGTTAAAGAGATGCACTCCTACAGTGACACATGGAGAACCAAGATTAAAAATCTCGGCGGTAACTACCTTACTTCCAAGAATGCCGCGTTGTGTCCTGCTATTGCGCCATTTACTGTTCAGGAGCTCCACTACAATTTTACCGGAAGAAAAAAGGGTGACTGGTATGGTTACTACACCAGCCGATACGGAGCTCCCGGCAGTGTTGATGTCAATCCCGGTGACGGAACTTATGCCACCGTAGATGACTGGAGAGCAGATAAACCCAACTTCTATGCCGATACTGTCGGAAAAAGCGGTTTTGCCTGGAATCCGACCAGAATCAAAAGCCCCAGCCGTTTCTACATGCTCGCCGATAACATCCGTACCACCACTAACAGCGGTGATGATATTAAAATGCAGTGGTACTGGATCGACTTCGGCAAGACCCGTTTTTACGGTGTCCACAATGAGCGTGCCGGTTTCCTCTGGATGGATGGTCACGTTGATTTGATGAGCCGCAACGAGCTGTATATCAAATTGCCGAACTTGAGTTATATCACCAATTACAACGCCTGGTACGACTCAAATATCAATCCGCTTTGATAGAACGACAGAAAATTTGCCGCGCCATCTGTTGAGTGCGGCATTTTTATTGAAATATGATGGATGAGATATGAAAAGAACGATTTTTTCAGGTGTTCTGCTGCTTACGCTCTGCCTGAGCGGCAAAGAGGTGACTTTTCCGCTCGAGTGGAACCGCACTTACGACACCGCTGTTCCCTATGAGGTGGAAATTGACCGCAAACGTCTGGCGGAGATCTCCGGAACTGCGGAAGATACCAATTTTGAAGTCACCGCCATCGCAGATGGAAAGCGTACACCGCTCAAAACCGTGCTTTACAAAGGCGCGTTGAAAAATACCACCTCGCTGCAGTTCACCGTTCCTGCCGGAACTACGGCTCTCGAGTGTAAAGCAGGCGGCAAGGGTGAACTCTCAGAGATCCCGGAGAGCCGGAATCTCTTTTCCGGAGTTCTCAGCGGAAAATCTGTGAAAAACTGGAAATGCAACCGCGGAGTCACAGTAAAGGCAACGCCGGACGGAATGTTGTTCCACAGCAGCCGTCCGGGAGAGTTCTCTGCGTACTGCGACGTTGATGTTCCGGCTGAGTGTGCCGGAAAACCGGTTCGTCTTGAGCTTGATCTCAAGTCTGATACTCCGATACCGTGGAGCAATATCAACGCCATCGAACAGCTCGACGCCAACGGCAAAGTCCTGCCCGAGTGCGCGGTGCGTATGGATTGGATAAGTCATATGCGTCCTTATGGGGTGTTGAGTAAATTCCGCGAAAACGGCAGACTGCGCCCCGATGTCAAAAAGCTCCGTTTCACAGTCCGCCTGCGCTGCATCAAACGCAAATACGGTCTTGACGGCTTGCCGCTCAAAAAGCCGGCTGAGTCCTGCGAACCGAAACTTGAGATCAGCCGTCTGGTGCTGCGCTGTGCCGGAGAGCTGCCGTTCCCCAAATACGATGACCGCTTTTTCGGTGAGGGCGTT
This sequence comes from Victivallaceae bacterium, assembly GCA_045630865.1. Classification (GTDB taxonomy): domain Bacteria; phylum Verrucomicrobiota; class Lentisphaeria; order Victivallales; family Victivallaceae; genus UBA1784. Next base: position 6,233 of record JAZQTR010000194.1, on the reverse strand, counting down.
ACCGGTAAACCGGGCGATTTTTCGCTGAAGCTTTCTGACGGAGATGCCTTTTTCCACCCCACTGCCTCCCAGACGGTCTGGGGAGACACCCGGCAGGTGAGAGATCCCAAAGAGTTCTTCTTCCCGATCGGTGACGGAACGGTCGAATTTTTCCTGAAACCCGATGATTGGAAATATGTCGCACCCAAAACTCACGTCGTTCTGGTAAATACCTGGAACGCCCACGGAATCAAAGGCGGACGCAGTGTTCCTCCGCGCAACAACCTTTTTGAATTGCGCTATATGCCCAATGAAAAGAAGCTGGGCATAATGATCAAAGACGCCAAAGACAGGAGCGTCTACCGCGAGGCGGCGGCAGAGATCCCTGCCGGAAAATGGAATCACGTCGCTGCCCAGTGGAGCAAAAACGGCGGCGTTCAGCTCTTTGTCAACGGCAAAAAGGTGATGGATGATAAAAAGTGGTCCTGCGCACCGATCGACATATCAAAAGAGAGCCATCCCAACGCGATCGTTCCGATGCAGGTGACTTTCGGCTGTCTGTCGACACGCTCACGCGGCGACAACCGCTACTCCCGCATCCAGCAGCCGGACTACAAGGGTTTGATAGATAACATCCGCTCTTCTGACGTTGTGCGTTATCAGGGAGATTTTGAGCCTGTGGTATCTCCTGCTGTCGACCGCGATACCCGCAGTTTCTTCTCTTTCGACCGCAGTTTTGACGGTACTTCCGGATACGGACACCGCTTCATCAATGGTTCGACCCGTTCCAAATATGCCCGCTGTGACCGCTATATCGTGTTTGACGGCAAGGATAAAAAGGCGTACTATCCGACGGCGATAAATCCGGATAATGATCCGGCAAAGGTGCTTGATCCTGTAAACTACAAGGTGCTGCCCCGTCCTGAGGATTTCCGTTCTGCCAGAAAAGTTGTCCGCAAGGTGTTTGAGACGGGCGTCGGCAAGAGCTTTGAGTTTGACGCTCCGGATAAACTCTATATGGATTACATCGAGATCACCAACCATCCCGGCGGAGCAGGAATGTACTATCCGCTGGTGGTAAATGAGGGCGAGATAGATCCCCGCAGTTTTGCAGATATCCGCAACAGTCTGCAGCTTGACAAGATGAGCGGGCGCGAGAGAGTGGAAAAACTCTTCCGCTTCGTTATGGGTGCAAGCGACTACTTTATGAACCATCAGGCGGATTTCCCTGCACAAAGCAACACTCCTGTCAGCGTCGAGTACCTCTCTCTTTCAATGCTCAACGGATATTGCGGTTTTGAGTGCGGTCCTTTGAACGAGCTGGTCGCCAACCTCTTCACCTCCTGCGGTGATGCTCCGGCGCGTCTTATCGGCAGCTACGCCCACTGCTTCGAGGGTGTGCATTACGACAACAAGACAAGAGTTTACGACCTCTCTGCCCAGAAGTTCTTCCCCTCGTTCGACAACAGCACGGCTGCGACGCTCGATGAGATCGACGACAACGCCGGACTTCTGCCGCGCGTCGGAAGCAATCCCGGACACTTTATCCGCCTTACCACCCGCGGAGGAGCCTATCTGAACAATCCGAGCATACAATCCAAAACCGGAATCATCCTGAATCCGCGCGAGAGTTTCCGCATCTACTTCTCGAACGACGGAGCCGGTAACGATCTTCAGTATGAACCGCGTGCCGGAAACGGTGTCGAAAAGTGGGATTACACCGCCAAAACCGGAGCAGAAAAAAATATCCGTCCGGTATGGAAAGTCGACCGCTTCTTCCCCCATTACGCCAACGCGTTCATCATTTTCAATGGTGCGCCCAGCTCCACCAACAACGCCTTTGTCAATATCAAACCTTACAGCTTCTGCTATCGTGTGTATTCCGGCTATCCTATAGTCGCCGCCGCTTACAAGGCAGTTGACAAGGATGGCAAAAGTGTCGACCTTGAGTACTCGACCGACAACGGCAAGACCTTCAAGCCGATAGTGAGTGACCGCGATGGAGCGGGCAAACTGGTCTACGAGGTGAGGGCGCGTCACGAAGTTCTGATCAGGGTCAATGCCCCCATTGCGAAAGTCAAAAATTTCCGTGGTGAAACTGAGCTGATGATGAATCCGCGGATCATCACCGGAAAACTCCATCCCGGTAAAAACCGCCTTACGCTCAAATCTCAGAGCGGCAGAAGAGCGCGTGTCACCATCCAGTACCGTGTCGATGCCAAGCCGATAGTTATTGACGGTGGCGTCTACACCGGAACGATTCCGGGATTTGAACGCCAGACCGTTGCAGTCGAGCCTGACAAGAGTCTGAAACTTCCCGTTACCGGTGTGACTGCAAATGCTCAAGTCAAGGTGTACGGCGCACTCAAAGCAGGACTAAAAGACGGCGTTCTTGAAATCACTCCGGAAAAGGGAAAACTTCCCCGTTTTGAAACTCTCGAGATCATCGACGGAGAGGCGAAAAAGCAGCTCAATGTCATCGTCGGCAAAAATATCCGCTTTGTGACCGCCAAAGAGATGACTCCCGGACGCAGTGCCAAATTCCTCAAGCAGGATGACGGCAGTGTGCAGGATAGAGTTATGATCAATGACGGAGCCGAGTTTATCGCCAGATTCCCCAAACTGCCTGCCGGAAAATACACCATCTGGACAGTCAACCGTTTTGACTCCCGTCTTGCTCCGCACGGTCTTGTTCGCCGTCCGCTGCGCATGGTCATCGGCGGTAAGGAGATCCCTGCCGGATCTGCGATCAATCCCGCAACTGACTTCTACAAGGCGCAGTACGGAAAAGCCGGTGAGCGCGGCAGATACAAGTGGGATTTCCCCCTGCGTGATGACGCAAGATATCCCTATATGCGTCCTCTGGTGAACACCATGCCCGAGTTCAGCGAGGTGAAATTCAGAAGCGACTATCACATCAAGGGTATCGAGGTTGCGGCGGTACTGATTGTGCCCGAGCCTTCAACCGAGTTCCTCAACGAGATGATGAAAAATCTCTGCGGACTCAACTACGCGCCGGAATTCATCCGGCAGGAAAACAGCAAGATCAAAAAGTATTGATTGCTGTCACCGCATAAAACAAAATTCCGGAAACGCAGTAAAAAACGTTTCCGGAATTTTTTTGTATTTAACAATTGTCAATCGATGAACTGCTGTTCCTGCAGAATTTTTTTCAGGCGCACAAGTGGAAGCCCGATGATATTTTCCAGTTCGCCTGTATAGTGATCTATCAGCATGGAACCGTGTTCCTGAATGGCGTAGGCTCCGGCTTTGTCGAGGACGTAAACCTTTTCAAGATAGCTCTCTACAGTTCGACTGCCGATGTTTTTGAACAGTATCTCCGATGTTTCACGGTAGGATATTTCAAGAGGATTTGTGCCGCATCTGACCAGCGCAACGCCGGTAACGACAAAGTGCTTTTTTCCGGAAAAGCTCATCAGCAGAGCTTTTGCCTCTTCCAGTGTTCCCGGTTTGCCGATAAAGCGGTTTTCAAAGATGATGGCAGTATCAGCTCCGATGACAAGTGCGTCAGGGTTCTGTTCTGCAACCGCCCGGGCTTTCAGTCCGGCGTTGATTTCAGGGAGCAAAAAAACATCTGCTCCAGTTGACATCTCCCGGACGTCAGCGGAGCAGATGGTAAATTCATTGCAAATGGAGCTTAACAGCTCTTTGCGGCGGGGTGATTCAGAAGCCAGAATCAGCATTTTCTTCAGGTTCAGTCAACCGGTCTACTGTAATGTTGACAGAGAGGATATTCTCAATGCCGAACTGCTCCTTGAGAAGCGCAAAAATCTGCGGCTTCACGGAGTCAACGATCTCAGGCAGTCCGGTCGCACCCTCGGTGTAGTCAGCTCTGGCATAAACCAGATATCCGCTGCTCTTTTTGCGGAGAGTGATTCTGGCGTTTTCAAGTCTTCCGGTTGCCGCAAGCTCGCGGGAGATCAGACCGGAAATGACTCTGGTTGAGATAACAATATCTCCACCATCACGCTTAACTGTGACTTCACTGCATTTCGGAGCACGGCAGCAGAGCCAGATCAGAAACTTTGCCAGAAGAATGGCGAAGATAAGGAGCAGAAAAACTGCCGTTGCAGCAGCATATCCGCATTTGAAATCATTGGCGAGAACAGCTTTGATTGCCGGACAGTTGATGTACTGTGAAAAACAACACATATTTCTACTCCTTTACCGTAATTCAGTTGAGCGGCATCGCCGGAGCGATAGCGTTGTCAGCTTCAACGGTGTTTTCTTCATCTTCAGTGACTTCGTCTTCGATTTCCTGAACGAGAACATCGACTTTGGTGACGCTCATGCCGGTGGTGTTTTCGACTAGCTCGACGACCGCAGTCTGAACCTGCTCGGCAGTTTCAGGAATATGGAATCCGAATTTGAGGATGAGTTTGACCTCGATCTCAACTTTTCCCTCATCGCCGAGGAAGACAGAAACAGCTCTTGACTGCATTCTGCGGCTGCCGACGAGAGTGGCGATATCATCGACCAGAGTGCTTCCGGCGAGGCGGGAAACTCCTTCGATCTCAAGCACGGCGCGTCTGACGAGCTGGGCGACGACGTTTTCGTGGATCTTAACTTCGCCAAGTTCAGCTTTCTCAAGGATGGCAGTCGGAGCCTTGGCTTCAGTTACCTTTTGAGCAGAAGTTGTTGATTTCATGATTTTACTCCTCCTTTTTGGCTGATTTCGCAGGGTCCTGCAACATACTTTCGACAAATCCGGTGTTGTACTTGCCGTCGATGAAACTCTTGTTGGTAAGCACTTTCTGCTGGAACGGGATGGTGGTTTTGATACCATCGACAATAAACTCCGAGAGAGCGCGTTTGCAGCAGGCGATGGCCTCCTGACGGTTTTCACCCCAAACGATCATTTTTGCCGTGAGGCTGTCGTAGTGGGCGGGAATACGGTAGCCGGAGTAAACGTGGCTGTCGATACGCACATTGGGGCCTCCCGGGGGGGAGAAGAGCTTGATTTCTCCGGGGAAGGGGGCAAATCCATGGTCGGGATCTTCGGCGTTGATACGGCACTCGATGGCGTGACCCTTGAATTTGATATCCTTCTGACGGAAGCGCAGCTTTTCACCGGCGGCGACTCTGATCTGCTCTTTGATGAGGTCGACTCCGGAGATCATCTCTGTGACCGGATGTTCGACCTGAATACGGGTGTTCATTTCCATAAAGTAGAACTCGCCGTCTTCGTTGAGCAGGAACTCGATGGTTCCGGCACTGGTGTATTTCGCTGCTTTCGCCGCTTTGACGGCGGCGGCTCCGATATCGTGACGCTGTTTCTCATTGAGAGCAGGACTCGGAGTTTCTTCGATCAATTTCTGGTTGCGCCGCTGGACACTGCAGTCACGTTCACCGAGGTGGACGACGTTGCCGTGGTTGTCCGCCAGAATCTGGACTTCGATGTGGTGCGGGTTGACCAGAAATTTTTCCATGTAGAGGTCGCCGTTGCCGAATGCGCTTTCAGCTTCAGCGCGGGCGGAATGGAATCCCTGCAGCAGACTGGCGTCATTGTGGGCGATACGCATACCGCGTCCGCCGCCGCCGGCGACAGCTTTGATGATTACGGGATAACGGAGTTTATGGGCGAGCTTGAGAGCCTCATCCTCATCGGAGATGATTCCTTCTCCGCCGGGGGTGACCGGTACTCCGGCTTTTTTCATTGTCTGACGTGCCACAGCTTTGTCGCCCATCGCGCGCATCGCTTCGGGAGTGGGGCCGATAAAGGTGATGCCGTGTTTGCGGCAGGCTTCGGCAAAGTAGGCGTTTTCAGAGAGAAAGCCGTATCCGGGGTGGATCGCATCCACATCGCAGATGGCGGCAACCGAAAGAATGCGGTCGATGCACAGATAGCTCTGCGCCGCTTTGGCAGGACCGATACACACCGCCTCGTCAGCGATGCGGACAGCCATACTGTCTGCGTCAGCCTGTGAGTAGACTGCGACAGTGCGGATGCCCATCTCGCGGCAGGCGCGGATGATGCGGACGGCTATTTCGCCGCGGTTTGCAATCAATACTTTATTGAACACTGTTCGGGTTCTCCGCAGTTATTTTCAGCCGATGACAAAGAGGGGCTGTCCGTACTCGACGGGATTGCCGTTCTCGACCAGAATCTCACGGATCACACCGCTCTTTTCGGCTTTGATCTCGTTCATGACCTTCATCGCTTCGATGATGGCGACGACGGTATCAGGGGTGACTTTGTCGCCGACGGAAACCAGAGCCGGGGCTCCGGGACT
>JAZQTR010000193.1:0-22208 GCA_045630865.1 Victivallaceae bacterium | reverse complement strand
TCACAGAACGACATGGCTACGATCCGACTTGGTGATATCGCCAAGATGGATAGCGACGGCTTCATCTACATTACCGGACGCGCTTCACGTTTCTCCAAGATCGGTGGCGAGATGGTTCCTCACGAGAAGATCGAAGAAGAGATCATGAAGATCACCAAAAGCGAGAACCGCGACGTTGCCGTCACCGGTAAGAGCGATGAGCGCAAAGGTGAGAAAATCATCGTTTTCTACGCCAACAATGAACTGGATCCCGCCGTGCTGGTCGATCAGCTCAAGAACAGCGATATGCCTAATATCTGGATTCCCAAGGCCGGAGATTTCCACTACGTCGAGGCTCTGCCGCTTCTCGGCAGCGGAAAACTTGACCTGCGCAAGCTTAAAGAGCTGGCTGAACAGCTTGACTGAAGCATCTCTCAATATAAGGAAAAATTTTTACCCCTATGAAATCCAATGATCCCGATGTCCCGCTGCCATTGTTGACAGCGATCGTTCCGAATTACAAAACTCCGGAGCTGACCAAAATTTGCTTGAGTCTGCTCCACAGAAACAGCAATCTTTCAAAGCTGAAGGTGATTGTTGTTGATAATGACTCCTGCGACGAGTCCGTTCCGTATCTTGAGAGCCTTGATTGGATTACACTTATCAAGCGTAAAGATGTTGGTTCTGAGAGTGGTACTGAAATGCACATCAAGGCATTGGATATAGCTGTGCAGGAGGTGGAAACACCGTTTTTTATGGTGATGCACACCGATACATTTATGATAGATGACCGGTGGCTTGACTATCTGATCGGTGAGTTTGACAACGAAAGCGTTGCTGGAGTAGGAAGCTGGAAGTTGGAAGCTCCTCCGGGGGCATTGAAGAAGTTTTTTCAGCAGATTGAGGGCGTTTTTAGAACTTTGCGAGGTAAGAAAAACCGTAAAACAGCAGAAAAACCGCTTTTTCTGCGCAGCCATTGTGCAGTTTACCGTACAGATCTTTTCAAAAAACACACCAAAGGGTTCAATGATTTCGGTACCGCCGGCGAGGCAGTCCATCATAAGTTGGTTGCAGCCGGTTTTGAAATGAAATTTCTTGGATCCGGTGAGTTGGGCAAGTATGTACGTCACCTTAATCACGCAACGGCGATCTTAAATCCACGCCCGGGTGACCGTAAAACGTCACGCCGGAGTGCAAGAAAACGGATAGCAAAAGAGCTGGGTTTTTCCGGTTATCAGGAGTTGATTGCCGATAAACGAGAGACTGCAAAGTGAAAATAGCCCTCGCTATTTACAAGTATTTTGCTCCTTCAAGCGGAATTCAGAGTGATGTTCTTCCTCTGGCAGAAGAGCTGCACAAGCGCGGAAACGAAGTTTCTCTTTATTGCGCCAGTTGCGATGCCCCCGAGCTTCCGCAGTGGCTTAACGTGATCAATGTTCCGGCGGAAGGCTGGAATAACTCTGCACGCAGCCGCCGTTTTATCGGAAACCTCCGTGAGCGTCTGGATGCCGACAATATGGATATACTGGTTGCGTTCAACCGTATCCCGGGTGCTGACTTTTACTTTGCCGGTGACCGCCCGGTTGCAATTCAGAGCAGGGGGTTGTTTCAGAAATTATCTCCACGATACAGACACAATGCCGCGCTTGAACGCGAATTGTTCAGTCAGGAGTCAAAAACGGAGATACTCTGTGTTTCCCCCCGGCAGAAACTTGAATACAGCCGTTGTTACGGAATCAGTAAAGAGCGCATACATCTTCTGCCGGCAGGAATTCCCGTCAACCGCAAACGCAGCCCCGAAACGCCGCAAATAAGAGAGCGTGTCCGCAAAGAGCTGGGAATATCTGACGATCAGATCATGCTTCTTTCAGAGGGCGTAAATCCCGGTGTGATCGGTGCTGACCGGGCTGTTGCCGCATTTGCCTCCATGCCGGATGAACTGTATGAGAGAGTGCGTCTTGTTATTTCCTGCCGCGGCAACCTGAAGCCGTTGAAAAAATTGACAAGACGGCTTGGAGTCGATGATTTTGTCAGTTTTGTTCCTCCGGATGAGGATTTGCTTGAACTCTTTCCGGCAGCGGATCTTCTGGTTTATCCGGCAAGAAACGAGATGTCCGGCATTTCTCCGCTGGAATCCATCGCTTCCGGTACTCCGGTGCTGGCAAGTCCCAACCATGGATGGGATCATATCGTACAGGAGTCCGGAGGCATAGTTCTTCCTGTCCCGTTCCGCAGAGCAGATTTGGTCTCTGCTTTGCGTATGCTTCTGCTCGATCCGGAAAGAATCTCCGATATGAAGCGTCAGGCTGGTGAATATGCCTTTACCGCAGATTTTTATCGCCGCAGTGAGTATGCAGCGAATGTAATAACGGGTGTGAAAGCAGGTGAGTGATGAGTAACTTTTTTATCATTGAGCCGCTGAAAAAGCATTTTACAAACGATCCGGATACCGCTTTTGAAAAGATTTTTCATCTGGAAGGCGAAGATTACCGTCTGGTCAAAGCGCGGAGAACTTTCCGCTTTGAACTGGATGGAAACGGTTATTTTGCCAAAGTTCACCGCGGAATAGGCTGGAAGGAGATATTCAAGGATCTTTTTCAGTTCAAACTTCCGATTCTTGGAGCGCAGAATGAGTTTTCAGCTCTTGAGCTTCTCAAGGAGAAAAATATTCCTACAATGAAGAGTGCGGCTTTCGGCAAACGCGGCTGGAATCCCGCCCGTCAACAGTCGTTCCTCGTTACCGAAGAGTTGGCGAATATGGTCAGTCTTGAGGATTTCGTGAAATATGAGCGTTTCTCTGCTCTGCGCCGGGTGATTTTTGACACTCTTGCCTCTTCTCTCGGAGCAATGCACAGTGCCGGAGTGAATCATCGTGACTGTTACATCTGCCACTATCTGCTCGATCCTGAAAAGGCAGCAGCCGGAGATGTAAAACTCTTTGTGATCGATCTGCACAGAGCGCAGATCCGCAAAAGTGTTCCGTTCCGCTACCGGGTAAAGGATGTTGCCGGAATACTCTTTTCGAGCTTTGATTTGATGCCCTCTGAAAGAGAGCTTATGCGTTTTGCCGCGATCTATTCTTCAGCTGATCCGCAAGTAAGAAGAGACAAAAGCTTCTGGACTGCCGTTGACAGGGCGGCACGCAAACTTTACAAAAAAGAGTTCGGCAGAGATCCCCAATAAGTCAGGGTTGAACAGTTTGCCGATACGGGTGCTTTGTTACCGTGGAGTCGTGCTGTTTCAGTAAATGTGTCTGAACAGCAATTCAGAGCTTTGACACAACCATCACTGTTACGGCAAATAAATTGCACAAACTGTGAAGCATTATGGCGCAGGCAAGGTTTTGGTTGCGGGAATACACCCATTGAAAAGCAAGTCCCATCAGGAATAGTCCCGGTGCACCTGCAGTGAAGTTGTGGGCGGCGGAAAATATTCCGGCTGAAACAAACGCTGCACCATTGAATCCGATACTCCGTGCGAAGAGGTCGAAAAGGATTCTTCTGAATATGAGTTCTTCCAGTACAGGAACTATAACTGCCACAAGTATCAGCATAAGCGACACTTGAATAACGGAGTCAAAGGATACCATTTTCAGCATCATTTGCTGTTCTTCAAATGGTATCTCAAGTTTGCGCAGGGTGTATTTCCAGTGCCAGGTGACAGCGGCGACACCGGTGAGCAGTACCGGCAGAAAACTCAAGGTATGAACCAGACATTTTCTGTCGGGCAGGGATATTCCTATCTTATCTTTTAGTTTTCCCTCCGGTTGAGACAGCTTCAGCATCCAGAGTACCCATGTTGCAGTCAATGCAGCACAAAATATGGCAAAGAGCAGCATTTGAACAGCTCCGCCGTGCGGCTTGAGCAGCGGGAGCGGATAGATATATACGGCGGCGATACCAACCAGTATTCCGGCAAGATTGAAAAGTGAGCAATCCTGCGTCCAGCTTTTGGAAAAAAAGGTCATTTTTCTATTGTGATCTCGCGTTTTTCATCATCGAGATGATTCAACGTCACTTTGATGCAGTTGTCAGGAAGAATTCCATCAATACGCATCGGCCACTCTATGAGGCTGATGGCACGGTTGTCGTCGAGAAACTCATCAACGCCGAAGGCAAGGGCGGATTCCACTCCGCTTATGCGGTAGAGGTCGAGGTGGTAGAGTCTGCCGCCGCCCGGAATGTCATATTCCTGAACGATGGTGTAGGTCGGACTTGAAACCGGTTCTGTGATACCGAGTCCGCGGGCAAATCCGCGGGAAAAAACAGTTTTGCCCGCTCCGAGGTTGCCGAACAGCAGTACAACACTGCCGAACTGGAGAGTTTGTGCGAGCTTGAAACCGGCTTCTTCGGTTTCAGTGTAACTTGAAGTGATGATCTTTTCAGTGTTCATAGCCGGAGTTTTCCATATTTATCCTGCTGCCGGACGTCAAGTCATATAAAGTACCGTTTCCGGCTTCGACTCTGCCGATCATGACAGGTGTTGATTTCAAATTTCTGTCTGCGAACAGCTTTTTGATATCCGCACCGGGAGCACAGGTGAAGAGCAGACAGTAGTCTTCACCGTCACCGAGAGCCTGCGGCATGGCAGCTCCTTCACGGAGCGGAATTTTATCAAGCTCAAGATAAAAATCTGCCTTTGATGCTTTTGCCATGCGTTCTGCATCAAGAAGCAGCCCGTCGCTGACATCCATCATTGCATGGGCTGTGCCGGAGAGAGCTTTGCCTTCGGCAAGGTGCGGAGCAAAATCCAGATGATGTTCCGAGTAAAAGCTGTTTCCGATTTTGCCGGTGACATAGATGAGATCGCCGGGTTCTGCTCCGGAGCGGAGTACCGGGGTGTCTGCGCATCCGATGACAGACAGTGAGGCGGTAAATCCGTCAGCGGGAAGGGTGGATGTGTCGCCGCCTGTAATTGGAACATTATAAAGTTCTGCCGCTTCTTCTGCTCCGGCAATAAATCTCTTTACCCACTCTATATCCCGGCTGCCGTTTGAAACTGCAAGCAGCATCCAGAGCGGTGAGCCGCCCATTGCAGCAATATCACTCAAATTGCGTTTTACAAGTTTTGCTCCGGCACGTTCAGGAGCAGTAGAGCTTGTAAAGTGGATATTTTCAGTTACCTGATCTACTGCCAGCAACAGTTTTCCTCCGTTGAATTCCACGACGGCGCAGTCATCGCCGGGTCCGGTGATGACTGTTTGATTCTGCCGCAGGGAGGGCAAAATGCTGTCGAGCAGTTCGAGTTCCATAAGGAGTTATTTGCAGGCGTTGATAAAAGATGTAAAGAGTGATTTGCTCAAAAAATCATCATAGGCAAATCTTTCCGGATGCCACTGGACTCCCCAGACAAAACGCTTTTCTTTATGAAGAAGAGCCTCGGCAACACCATCCGGACTGTAGGCGGTAACTTCGATGCCGGGGGCAGGGACTTTGACTGACTGATGATGGAAACTGTTGACATTGAATGTTTCGCGTCCCAGCAGTTTGGCCATTGCATTGCCCTTCTTGAAGGTGACAGTATGTGCCGTATCGTCAGGTTTTGGAAGTCCCGGTCGGTGGTTGACCGCAGTTCCGACCTGGCTTGGGATATCCTGAAAGAGTGCGCCGCCGAGCGTGGCGTTGATCACCTGCATTCCCCGGCAGATGCCGAAGAGCGGCATGTCCAGCTCCATCGCTCTTTTGGCGATAAAGCAGTCGATCTCATCGCGCATTTTGATGATCGTACCGCACTCGGGAAGAATTTTTTCGCCGTAGTATGCCGGATGGACATCCTGTCCACCGGTGAGTAGGATGCCGTCAAAATGTTTCAGATTTTCCTCGAGCGTGTCAAGGTTGTCTGTCGGCTGGATCATGACCGGAATGCCGCCGTTTTTTTCTATGTGACGCATGTAAGTCAGCTGCATCCACCAATAATCTCCATCAGCATTGTAGAGCGGAGTCAATCCAATAAGCGGTTTGTTTTTTTTCATAAAATCAGTGTCTCCATTATATGTTATATTGCACACAATTAATATACAATTTCACTCTGTGAAAAGCAAGGCGCAGCGTTGAATTTTCGGGAATTGGAGTTATATTATCCCTGTAATTTACTGCTTGTCGGGGAAATATGTCTCCTGCAGACAGTTGCCAACAGACAGAATAAGGTGGAATATGAAAAACATTCTTTACGGTGACGGAGTTCACGATGATACCGCAGCTATTCAGGAGATGATCGACAATGGAAAAGTGGTAAATCTTCCTGCTCCTGAAAAATATTACCTCATCAGCAAAACACTCAAGCTCCACTCTGAACTTGAATTGCGGCTCGATCGTTTTACCGAGGTTCGCCTTGCGCCGTGGAGCAACTGTCCGATGCTCTCCAACAGTGACCACGTCAACGGAAACCGCCGTATTGCCATTTCCGGCGGCATCTGGAACGGAAACAATCGTGAGCAGGCTCCCAACCCTCAAATGCTTGCCGATGAAAACGGCAATGCCGGAAATCCCGATGCCAGAAAACGTATGTCCATTCCGGAAAATTATCCTGTCGATCCTGTGGCAGGCAAGGCACTTGATTGGAACGAGGCTCATAAGATGGCGTACCATCCGGAGCGTTATTACGGAGTTATCTGGCGATTTGTCAATGTTGATGATCTTACGGTGGAAAATATTGTTTTGCGCGATCCGGTGAGTTATGCGGTTCAGTCTGCAAAACTTTCCAACTTTACATTCAAACACATCACATTTGATTTCAATTTGGGCAATCCCTCGCCGGACAATATGGATGGTCTGCACTTTGACGGTTTCTGCCGCAACGGTTATATCAACGATCTCAAGGGAGCCTGCTATGATGATCTGCTGGCGTTCAACGCCGAAGATGTCGCTGTGGATTCCCCCGGATTCGGCCCCATTGAAAACATTGTAGTTGACGGAATTTTTGCCGACCGCTGCCACTCTGCCGTGCGTATGCTTTCGTGCGGAAGTCCGGTGAGAAACATCACCATCCGCAACGTGACCGGCTCCTATTACCGCTATGCGATCGGCTTCACCCATTTCTTTACGAACATGGAGCGCGGCTGGTTTGATAACATTGTGCTTGAAAATCTTTACATCAGCAAAGCACTGCCGTATGAAGAGGATTGGAACCGCTGCCCCGATTGGGGTTTGGTGTGGATCCAGAACGAAGGAGACGTCGGTTCTGTCAGTATATCCGGTTTCCACCGGATCGAAGAAAACACTCCGACGCCTTCCATAGAAATCGAAAAAGACGTCCATATCGGACAGCTTACAATATCGGATGTTTCGCTTGAAAATCACCACAAAGACGATGTGGTATTTCTGCACAACTCCGGCGTTATCGGAACGCTGTATTTCCCCGGAATACGCACTGTACAGGCCGATGGTGCCGGTGAGGCGATAGACTTTGTAAATCTCGGAGAGATCAAAGAGATTAAATAATCACTTGTCTGCATAACACCTGATTGTTGACATAATATCTCCGTGGTTTACCGGAGATATTTGTTTTCTCTACCATCTGTATTGAAGTTTACACTGATGCACCGGGCAGTTATTAAGCGGAAAGCAATTATTTGAAAAATTCTGCTCCGGTGTTATATTTAGTTGTTTTCTATAGAATAACTTCGGAGTGATTTACTATGCCTGTCTTTGAACGTTGTGATTTTTCGCCTGAATGGAATCAGCTTTGTCCTGAATGGTACACCGATCCTGATGCTCCGGAACCGGTGGGACGCTGGTCATTCTTTGCTTATAAACACTCTGCTTCCTGCGGAGAAAATGTCGTCATCAAAGCCAAATATTTTGAACATGACTGCATTGTAAACGGTGCAGACGCTGAAATAGAGATATCTCCGGAGTTTTCCGCCCCTGAAATAATAAAAACACAGACTTCCGCATCCGGTATCAGAATTATGGTGTCTATGGATAAACCGGGTTTTGTCCGCATCAGATGTTCCGCCAACGGAGTTGACGGTTTTTACGGCATCGGATTTGATATTGATAAAATAAAACCTGCTCCGGAAGTGGATGATTTTGACGCCTACTGGCAAAAGCAGCTGAAAAGGCTCGCTGAAGTACCGGCAGACATCTTGGAATATTCCGAACTCTCATTCCCCGACTGGGGCGGCACGAAAAGTTACAGTGTCCGTATCCGTGCGGTCGATGAAACTCCGGTATCCGGTATCTTAAGTTTGCCTGAAAACGCCGCTCCGGGAACCCTTCCGGCCTATCTCTTTCTGCACGGAGCCGGTATCCGTCCGCCATTTCCGCCGCTGACCTGGGCGAAGCGTGGATTTCTTGCGTTCAACATAAGCGCGCTCGGCTTGAAATACCAGATGGATGACGCTTATCTGCAGGAGCAGCAGCGTATCTGGAATGGCTACTCGGCTGTACGATCTGCTGATCCGGAAAAAATCCCGTTCAACAGCATGGCACTGCGGGTGGTGAGGGCATTGGAATATCTGAAATCCCGTCCTGAATGGGATGGCAAAACTCTGATCGTCCACGGCGGTAGTCAGGGCGGTTGGCAATCACTGGTTGCTGCCGGTCTTGATCACGATGTTACCTATGCACAGATAGAAGCTCCGGCGAACTGCAATCTGCTCGGAGCGTTGGAGGGACGCAAGGTAGTTTGGCCCGCAACGGTTCATCCTGAAGAGGGTTTTTCCGTCGAAAACCGCAACACCGGCTATTTTGACGGAGCTGCTTTCGGACGCCGTGCCAAAGCTCCGGCAGTATTCACGCTCGGATATTCCGACTCTGCCGCTACACCATCCTCTGTTTGTGCCGCTTATAACTCCTACGGCGGCGCGGCTCAACTCTGGCCGTTCCCGGATCATGGACACGAGACAGCCGTGTTTTACGGAGGAGAGAAACTCATCCTTGAAGCCGCCGGAAAAATCGGTTGAATTCAGATTGTGTCGGCAGAAAAAACGCATTGGATTTTTCAATACAATACGTAGAGATGCCAATGCTGTGCTGATGTTTATTTTCCGGGCATAAACGGCTCGTCAAAGTTGACGAAGTGACTGGTTTCGATTGTTTGCAGATAGTTGAGCTTCAGGAAGCTCTTTTCAACAGAATCAGACGAACATCCGCAGCTCGCCGATGGACAAAGTACCGGCTCAATGGCAATCCTGCTTGGTTCAGGGGAGCAACAACCGCTTTTTATGCGTTCACACAGAAGTTCGATTTCCATTCTGGCAAAATCTCTGACCGGCTGGATTACGGTTGCCATCGGTATGGCGCAGAATTCGCAGAAACTCATTCCGTCATATCCGATGACTGCAACATCATCCGGCACTCTGACGTTGCGCCGGATGAGCTCTGATATCAATTTGCCTCCGACATAGTCGTTCTGGCATATAATGGCATCGACTTTTTCTTTTTTTATCAAAACGAGCAGATCATCGAAGTCCCAATTGAATTTTTCTCCGAAGAATTGCAGATTTTCGCCGCACTCTATTCCGCAGTTTCTGCATGCGTAACGCCATCCCTCGGCGCGGCTGTCGGATTCGGTGAAGAAGGTCTGTTTGTGGGCGAGCATGGCAATTTTCCGTCTGCCGTGCCAGTAGAGATGTTCTACTGCGATGACTCCACCCTTGAAGTGGTCAAAATAAAAATCGCTCAACGGGCAGCTGCTCTGTCCCAGCACGACATAAGGAACCTTGCAGGATCTCATATCCGGCAAATCTGAAACCGAGTTGAACAGTATGCCATCAACACCGCGCATCTCAAACTCTTTTATGCTGGATTCCGGAACCGCTTCCGGAGCCTGAACAACTTTGAGAATAGCATTTAATCTGCGATCGCGCAATTGCAGAATGATTTCCCTGAAGCGGGTTGCGGCCACACCGAACTGGAGATTTGAATCAAGAACTCCGATAGTTCCTGAATTCGCCCCCTTGAGGATTCTGGCTGCAATATTCGGAGAATATCCCATTTCAGAAGCTATCTGCCGGATTTTTTCCTGCATCGCAGATGATATGCGGCAGGTATCCGGATGGTTCAGCACCGCAGAAACCGCCTGGCGGGTGACTCCTGCCTTGCGCGCTATATCTATCATTTTTACGGACATGGAAAAACCTCTTCTTGTTCAGGTGATTTTCCTGTACTCCGGCAAACAGCAGATATTGTAATCACCACTCTGTTAAAATATATCACATTGCGCGATTTGTCAAGCATTCAGTAAAGTTTCTGTTTTATCCGTAAAGCCATCAATCAAAGTTGCTGTTGCTGTGCTCTTCAACTTTTTCGCAGTGGCAGAATGATATCATTGGAGAGTTCCGGTCAGTAAAGTGATATCCCGGCCGTTCATCGAAAACAAACGGATAAGTTTCATCCAGCTCGAAGCTGTTGCAGTAAACCGAAGCTGTTTTTACTGACATCATGGAAATCTGCGGTTGTTTGCTGCCTTTGAAGCGATTGTTCCGTACCGTAATTGCGTTATGATAGTAGAAGTCCTCTTTCAATTGCCGCAATTCAGGAAAAACCGCCAGCGGCTCATGGGTTGCACCCCAGTTGAAATAACAGCAGTTATCAAAGAAATTGTCTTCAATGACCATATTTCCCACCGGACCGGATTCATACCAGAAGCTGTAATCTCCGGAAACAAATACTCCTGCTCCAAAGGTGTGAAAATGGCATCCGGAAATGCGGACATTTTTCAAGCCAGATGCAAGCACGCCTCTGCCATTGAGTGATTTGCAGAAGGTGTCAGATACTTCAAGATCCGCCTGCGTTTCCAAAATCCATCCCGGGTCGCCTTCTGTGAATTCTGCCGGAAGTTCCTTTTCGTCAAAATCCAGTATGACAAATGCTTTGTTTACCGGAGTTACTCCTGTAAGGTGTAATTGTGCATAGGGAACACCTGTTTCCCGATTGCGGAGCTCCAGATGATCTCCGGCTCTCACATTGAAGACTCCCTGTTGTTGATAGTGACCTGACTCAAGATAGTACATTTTTCCGCCCGGAATGCGTTTTTTCAGCTTGCGGAAAACGCCGTGAACATTGATGGAGTCGTCCAGAGTTCCTTCCAGATGGCAATTGGAAATCTTAAGCTTTCCGCGGCAGTCAGTGATATGCAGCGCATCGTCAGATACAGAAATACGCCGGTTGCGCGGTTTGACTGTGCAGGATTCCACCGTGCAGTTTTCGCTGTTCTGAATCAGAAATCCCATACCGGCAGCATGGTGGAGCGTTATGTTTTCCAGCAGGATACCTGTGCAGTTGTCAATAACTATACCCGGACAGAGCCGCAGTTCGTGCTTGACTGCAAACGCTTGAGTTCCGGCATTTTCGAAACGATCTTCGACGCCGACAAGACCATCTTTGTATAATACTCCGCGGTTGGGAACAGTTATTGCCACAGGACGGTCTGCACTTATCAGTTCGTTTCTGGCAGTATCAAAGCGGGTGAATGGCAGCATGCCGCTCAAATTGTCGTAGAAATCCTCTGTGAAAATTATTCTGCCGTCTTTCACACGGTGCTGACCGTGGAACCTGAACCATGCAACGTTTTTTTCGCGGCGGACCAAATCGGCATCCGACACAAACGAGTCTGTGAAATCCACGCGGAACCCCGAAATTTTCAAATTGCGGCAGTTGAAAGCGCAGAGGGGAGAGATACGTCCGTGAAAAATCAGCAGAGCATCGTTTCCGCTGATAGTGAAGTCATCCAGATCTTCCAGCAGCATGGCGATGGTCTTGACACCTTCATCGTTGTTGGAAAAATAACAGTACTTTTGTTGACATCCGTCTGGGGTAAAGTGATACTCTCCGGCAGGGAAATGCAGTTCGCGGTCTGTGGCAGCTGCTGTGGAAATGGCATTCTGCAGGGCGGCTGATGCCGAAAGATCCTCTCGCAGAAAATCAGTAAAACAACTCATCCTTGTTCTCCGTAATATGTAAAATTAAATTGAATTTATGAAAAAATCTGCTGTAAAACGCAAATGCAGCTCAAGTTTTGCAAAAAATCATATACGGAAAAGGCATCAGAGTATTCCTTGCAACGCACAAAATATATTACCTCAATTGCGTTTTGTCAAACGTGATAATCCGTCTGACGCCAACAGCATTTTGGGGCGATGCAGAAAAATAAACCAAAATCAAAACAAAATACTATTGACAAATATAGTGATGTATGCTACATTAAAGTAGAAAATTGCTTTCTCGAGCAAGCAAGTGTTTTTAATACCGAAGTGAAAGGGGAAATCATGAAGCAGTACCGTGTAAACGAATTATTCCGATCCACAGGCGGGAAACATTTTTTTACTCTCATTGAGCTGTTGGTTGTCATTGCCATCATCGCCATTCTGGCAGCGATTCTGATGCCCGCGCTTGCAAGTGCAAGAGAGCGCGCCAAGGAATCCACCTGCCTTTCGAATCTCAAGCAGATCGCCCACCAGATGGCATTATATCACGATGAATACAACGGTTTCCCTGTTGCTGAAGGAATTGATATGAACAGAGTAAGCAACACCGGTGCTGCGGGCTGGAAAAGCTGGTATCAGTTTTTCTATGAGGTTTATTTCAAGAGAAACCAGAATGTTATGCGCTGCCCCAACAGTTACAATGGCGGTCCCCGCTTCTACACCGGAACTGACAGAGGTGCATGGGGACGCTATGGCTACAACAACCGCGTTGGACAGCGCAACAGCCAGTACGGCTTCAATGGCTCTGTGACAAAAATGCCCCGTCCTTCTTCGATCTGTCTTATAACTGACTCCATATATAAGAAAGATGCTGTCGATGGAACAGCCAAGGGATATTCCTATTTCTATGACCATCAGCGCGTTGATTTGCGCCACAGATTTAATATCGAAGTTCCGTATTCCGGAGGTGGTGTGATGGCGTATGTTGATGGTCATGCTTCCGGATTTATGGTTGATAACGACAACCCCGGACAATCCTGGAGCCATCCGTTATCCAGATGCTTTATCCGTGTCATGCTGCCGACAGATAAATAATACATTCTGTTCGCTGAAAATATTTTACCCTCTCTTTCCGGCAGCTCAAGTGAAACTGTAAAATTCCGCTTGAGCTGCAAATCTCAAGTAAGTGGAAATACAAACATGAAAAAATTTTTTCTTCTTGTCGCGGCAACAGCTTTATCCCTCAATGCCGCTGAATTGAAAGTTGACTACTCCGGTAAAGATGCAACTGCATATAAGAACTTCAAAAGTGCGCTGAAAGCTGCCCGTCCGGGTGACACTATCACCATTCTGCCGGTGGATTTTATAATCCGTGATTCCATAATCATCAAAAACTTCAAGGCTTCCCCTGATAAACCGCTCACTGTCAATGGATCTTTCAATACTTTTTCAGGAGTTTTCCCCCTTGATCCTGCTGAATGGAAGTGCGTTGACAAAGGTCTGTGGGAACGGAAAATACGTCTGAGTCGAGGCTTCGCAGAACGATACTTTATGGTTATCGATGGTAAGATGGTCAGAATGGGCAGATTCTTCAAGGGCAATTGCAAAGTAGGATACAAAAAGATCAAAGACTTGAAAGAAAACGAGTGGACGATTATTGAAGATAAAAAGTCGCGGGTGAAAAACACCAGTACCTACTCCATTTATCTCAAACTGGATGAATCAATAAAAGACATCACTCAAAGCAAAGCCGAAGAACCGCGTCGCGGACAGATATGCGGAGTTGAACTCAGCGGAAAATGTGACAGCATCATCATAAAAAACTTTATCTGCCGCAACTTCTGGAACGATGGATACAACATCCATAATAAAGTTGTCAACACCACATTCGATACCGTCTGCGCCATCGACTGCGGAGATGACGGTGTCAGCGCACACGAGAGTTGTACTATAAAGGTCAAAAATTTTGCCTCATTCGGTAATTCAACCGGTATCTGTCATTGCCAGCTGGCAGTCTGTATCCACGACAATATCTATATTGAAGGAGCTCTCGGCAGAGATATCTACCTGCCGACAAAAGGCGATAATAAAATGGTCAATGTAATCACCAATTCACTTATTGTTTCAAGCTCTGCCGCAGGAGTCTATCTGGGCGATACAAACGGCGAGATGACAGTTGACAATATGACCATTTGTTACCCGTCCGGAAAAGTTATTTTTGAATACCCCGTTCCGTCGGACAGCAAGGCAAAACTTTCACGTCTGGCGATTTATAATAAACTGACTGCCGAAGCAAAAAAATTCAAAGCTGATATACTTGCAAAATTCCACGGAAAAATCGAAAAACAGCTTGTCAGACGCTGATTTTGTATTCAAAGTATAACGAAAAGTTTTTCCTTGGTGGCAGAACTGGAAAACAGTGTTATATTCTACGCACAGAGAGTTTTTTGTGAATGACTTTGCCATATAATGCACAGATTGGGTGGTATATGAAGAAAATTTTTTTTGTAATGTCGTTGTTTGTTTTGTTCCCGCTGGCAGCCGCGGAGCTATTCAGCAATGTAAACCTGAAACAAAGTACCTCTGTGCACAAAGCCCAGGAAATATTATGCCAGAGGATGAAATTTGCCTATCAGGGCGGGCTTTCTCCGAAGCACTGGGCGGTCTCTGCTGCTGTTGGAAACGGTGGAAAAGTCATATATGAGCCGGGTGAAATCAGATTTTCCACCGACTCGAGGGTTATGATACTCCAGCAGCACAATATAAGAGTTCCCCGGCAGGCGATGGGCAATGGATTGGTTCGTCTTACAATAAAAGCCGCCGGCAAAGGAACTCTCGAATTTTGTATGTATGCCTACGGAGCAAAAAACAAGTTCCTGAAAACAGTGGGCGGAAAAAACAACTCCTGCACCATTGACAGCAAAGCAGTAAAACAATACTGTCTTGACTTCGACACCTCTCTTCTGCCTTTTCAAACTTGTGAAGCCGCATTGAAGCTCAATATCTCCGGTGACATCGTATTAACCGGGATAAGTTTGCAGAAAACAGAAGAAAAATCAGTTCAGCCGCAAAGCAGAAATAACGAAGAAATTTGCGAATGGTTCAAAAAACTTTCTGCTGAAGAGAAATTATCTGCAATAATGCGGAAAGATGACATCAAGCTTCTCAAGATTGCTCTTGATGACTCAAACAATGATGTCCGCAACCGTGCCTGTTACAAATTGAGCTGTTTGGGCAATAAGGCATTGCCGTTGGTCGATAAGATCAGCGATATGGTCGTAAATGATCCGTTTGAACCGATCCGTGTCCATGCATCGTTGGCTCTTTGCAATATGGGCAAGGAGGCGTATCCCGTAATAAAAAGACTTCTGTTTACCGCACCGCGCCGTGCTGCGCTGACAGTTGCGACCACCGTACGCGGTATGAAAAATGGTGTTCCGGAAGAGTTGCGCGACGCTGTTGATTGGGCGAATCCCCCTGTGGCACTCAGCAACAGTTCGATGCTTCCGGATGGAGATTTCGAAGGCAGCGAAGGCAAGGAGCTGATCGGCTGGAAAGTCGAATTCAAAGATGGCGCAACCGGCAGTTACTGCATCGATAATACCGTCAGCCGCAATGGTGTCCAGTCGCTCAAAATCACCAAAACCAACGGCAGGGGATATATCCGTTTGATCAGTACGCAGCCGGTGACTGTTCCGGCTGTTGAGAAACCAAGCACGTCAAAATATTGGGTTTACCGTTTCTTCTTCAAGAGTTCTGACGCGTCATACAACACCCTGCTTACTCCGCGCCTTATAAGCAGAAATGGAACAATGTACCACGACGACTCCTCGATAAACCGCGGACACGGAATTTTGAGCCAGACCAGACTTCGCAATACCCCGGATCATGCCTGGAGCCGCCGTGCGATATTTTTCAAACAGCGCAGTGAGGAACGCGAACTGCATCCGGCGATCATTATGTACGGAAATCCGGCAACTGTCTGGATCGACGATGTGAGTTTTCCGGCAGAGAACTATCGTGTTCATGAAGCGGCTCCGACAATTCCCCGCAGTCAATATACGGCAAAAGAAGTTGAAAAAATCATCAGTGCACGCAAGGCTGTTTCTGCCAAAGTCGGGAAAGAAGATAACGGCAGACTCTCACTTGTTCTCAATGGCGAAAAAATTGCTCCGGTTCTTTATATGAATCGCCGACCGACAACAGCTGACTACAAAGAGATGCACCACTCCGGCGGCATAAAACTGCAGGTCGCCAATATCAATTTCGGTGGAACAACACGTTACAAACCGTTCCTCAAACCCTGGAATGGCTCACTTGATTCGGTTGATGAATTTATCAAAGATCTTGACTCCGCGATAGCGGCAGCTCCGCACAGTACGTTTATCCTCGGTATAGGAATATCATTTCCTCCTGATTTTACCGAAAAATATCCCGATGAGGCCTGGATAAACGAAAAAGGCGAACGGGGCTATGGCAGTGACATCCATATGCGTGGCTTCGGCAATAAAATGCCGGCGAATTATTCCTTCTGGTGGCCCAGCCAATATTCCGGAAAAAGCAGGGAAATGTCCGGTAAACTGCTCCGGGCAGTGCTTGAAAAAATAAAAAAGCGTCCCTACGCAAAGCTTATTGCCGGAGTGTTCATTCACGGTGGTCACGATGGTCAGTTCCAGATACACCGTCCTGATTACAGCAAGCCTGCGCTCGCCGCATGGAGAAAATTCCTTGCTGAACGCTACGGCAGCGACAAAGCACTGTCAGAGGCGTGGAAAAAAGACGTGACTCTTGCAGATGCTCCGATGCCTCCGTTGGCTCCCGAAGGAACCAAAGGCAGAACTGTGCTTGATCCGGAAATCCACCGTATGTACATTGACAACCGGGAGTTCCGAGAGGCTCAAATTTGGAAAAACAGCGAATATTATGCCAAAATATTCAAAGATGTATTCGGCAAAGACAAGCTCGCACTTACCTGGTGTATGGGCGGCGGATGGCAGAAAAATTTCAATACTCTCTGTTCATCATGTTATGACGGTTTTGTTCCGCAGCCGACCTACTCGTACCGGCTCGGCGGCTACACCGGCGGTATAAATATGGCGGCAAACACCTACTTGCGCCATGGAAAATTTGTCATCGCCGAACTGGATACCAGAAACTGGATGCGTTGTATTTACAACGAAGTAAATGATATGTGGATCGGCGTTCCGCGCAGCCGTCACGACTTCAGAAATCAGGTTATGAAAGATGCCGGCCGCCAGATCGCTCTCGGACACGGTTACTGGTATTTTGATATCGGCAGTAATGAATACCGCCACCCGGAGGCGATGAAAGTGATCCGCAAACTGCGGGAGGTATCTGATGTGGTTGCCGCGAAATCAGCGGAAAATAAATTCACTCCGGACGTTGCATTGGTTTTTCACCAGCAGAGTGTTTTTCACGATGTGAAGTTTCTCTACCATTCAGGAAGTTTCGCCTCAGTCGCTGTCGATGAAATGCTGTTCGGCTTGAAACAGTCAGGTGTTCCGGCAGCAAGCTACTTCTTTGAAGATATGATCAAGCACGGCGACTGGAAAAAACACAAAATATTCGTCTTCCTGAACGCTAATGTTATGAGTGATGCCGAGCGTAAATTTATCAACAGAAATCTCAAGAAAAACGGCAACACTCTGATTTGGATTTATACAGCAGGAATAAGCAACGGTAAAAAGTTCTCACCGGAGTTTTCTGAAGAGCTTACCGGAATGAAGCTCTCTTATTCAGATGTTCCGCGCAATTATCAAGTCAACAGATCTGATTCCGGCGACCCCCTGAACAGAAATCTGCCGCTCAATATGGGGTGTGCAGATGTCTATCGCCGCTATTTTGATTTGTCCGATGCCAAAGCCCGGAGCTCATACCTGATGCCGTGCTTCAATATCACTGATAAAGATGCTTCCGTACTTGGAAGATTCAACGACGGAACCGCTGCTCTTGCAGTAAAACGGTTTGACAATTGGCAAAGCGTGTTTTGCGCCGCTCCGGGAGGACTTGATGCTGAACTGCTCAACAATATCGCCGCAGATGCAGGAGCTTATACCGTAAGTGCTCCCGGACTCTACAGCGAAGTTAATGACTTTTTTATGAGTATCCACTGCTGCAAAAGCGGAAAATACAACATCAATCTGCCCCGCAAGGTAAAGCTGGTTCGCAACGCCTGGAACAATCAGGTTCTGGGTGAAAACTGCTCCCGGATAACACTTGATCTTCAGGCGTGGCAATCTCTCTGGCTGGTTTTCGAATAACGGATTGACGGTCAGGCTCTCACCGGGAACCGGATTTGCTCTTATGCAAGGCGGGAGTATTTGTGGAATATAAAATATTGATTTTGGTGTTTACTGATATTGATATTTTTGTTTCTTGTGATAAATTATCATAGAAATGTGGAAACTATTTTATATTTTGTAATACCAGGGAGTTTGAAAATGTTGATAACCGGTACTTTTCTTGATGAAATAAGCCATGATATTCCGCATCAGAATTGGGGTGAGAAGGAGTGGGATAGAGATTTTGCCTGCATGAAAACTGCGGGAATTGATACTGTTATCCTTATTCGTTGCGGACACAAGCGTTTTATAACTTATCCCTCTCAGTTTCTGATGAAAAATGAGCGTTGCTATAATCCGCCGCTGGATTTGGTTGATTTGTTTTTGCGTCTGGCTGACAAATATGATATGGCTTTTTACTTCGGACTGTATGATTCAGGAGTATATTGGCACAACGGGGAATGTAAACGTGAGCTTGAACTTTCAAAAGCAGTGGCAGACGAAGTTTGGGCAAAATACGGACATCACAAAAGTTTTAAAGGCTGGTATTTGAATTGTGAAATTTCCAGAGGTTCAATCGGTATGGCTCATTTGTATCGTGACCTCGGCAATTTTGTCAAAAATATTTCCGGAAATCTTCCGACTCTTATTTCACCTTATATTGCAGGTATCAAGGCTTGTCCTGATAATGCCGCCACTATTGCCGAACATGAAGAGGCATGGAACATGGTTCTTTCTGAAATTCAGGGGGCAGTTGATATTGTCGCATTTCAGGACGGCCATTGTCTGTATGAGGAATTGCCTGATTATCTGGAAATCAATCTCAATCTGGCAAAAAAATACGGCATGAAGAGCTGGACGAATTGTGAAAGTTTTGACCGTGACATGCCGATAAATTTTCTGCCGATAAAGTGGGAGAAAATGAAACTCAAACTTGAAGCCGCAGCCAAATGCGGTGTTGATAAGGCGATTACTTTTGAGTTTTCACATTTTATGAGTCCTTACTCCATGTATCAGTCAGCTCACGGACTTTTTGACCGTTATATGGAATACCGTGACGAACTTCTCGATAATAAATGAAGGGAGCGGAATGACAGCGAAAGAGGTATCCGAACTGATTGGGCGCCTTGACTCAAACACGAAAAAATAGCGGAGTTGTGCGGAAAAAAAGAAGCAGATGATCAGTCTTTATGTAACGGGCAGGCGCGAAGCCCCTAAACTTGTAATAGAAAAGCTGCAGGAACTCGACCGCCTGATCAACCAGTAATCCCCTGACCGGCCAGCCGCCGGTCTTTTTTTTGCCAGTTTGTCATACAATTTGACATACAACAACAAAACCAAACAAGCAAGAAAATAAGAAAAAAAAGGCAAAAAAATGGTACACCCGGCGGGATTCGAACCCACGACCTTCTACTCCGGAGGCAGACGCTGCTTCTGCTTAATTATGATCGTTTTAATCAAAATGTGGCAGAAATGTGGCATTTCTTGTTTGACATCGACTGTTTTTGTGATACATTAAGGCAGAATACGAAACAAGAGGAATCTGCAATATGAGTGTTGCAAAACGCAAAACAAAATCCGGATATACCAAAGAATACCATTACGCTTTTGCTCAGGATGGAAAAAGGTATCGGGGCGTTTGCGAAGGCTGCACAACCAAACGAGAAGCCGAAGAATTTGAAAAGAACTTGCGTAAGTATGTTCAGGAAGCCGCCGCCAAGAAAGATGTCAAGCAACTGATAGAGCATTTTCGGGAGGAACTCACCGGCAGCAAAGACATACTTCTTACGGAAGCATATGAAAGATCATTGGAGAAACCAAAGACAAGAATGCCTTCAGAAAAGCAAGTTCGTTCCAAGCGGTCATACTGGCTGGACTTTGTTGCATTCCTGAAAGACCGTTACCCTGATTTGCAGAAGTTGTCTGAAGTCCGCTTACTTCATGCCGAAGCCTATATTCAATACCTCCGGAAAAATGGGCGGTTCAATAAAACCGTCTCTTACAAAGGCACGGTTATCACTCAGGAACGCAGTTATCAGTTACAAACAGAGTTATCTTCACAAACAATAAATACCTATCAGCAGGTTTTGACCGAGGTGTTCCAGTTGCTTGCACGTGATGCAGGAATTGCAGAGAATCCATTTTCATCAATCCCAAGATTAAAGAAAAACGCAGAAACCCGTGAGGCATTTTCTGAAGAAGAACTTTGTGTAATTCGTGACAATCTTGATGATTTTACTCAGCCTCTTTTTACAATAGCTATTGCAACTGCTTTGCGTGAAGGAGATATATGTACGCTGAAGTGGTCAGAAGTCGACTTCAAACAGGATCTTATCATCAAACGAATGCGTAAAACCGGTAATATGGTAGAAATCCCGATCATGCCACCATTGCGAGATTATCTTTCGCAGTTGCAGACGGACTCTGCTGAATCAGAATATGTGTTGCCGAAGCACGCTGAAATGTACCTGAAAAACAGTTCAGGTGTGTCATACCGTATCAAGCAATTTCTTGAAAACAAGTGCCGCATTACCACCACTAAAACGCTTGAAGGACGCTCCAGAGCAGTTTCGGTTAAGGATCTGCACAGCTGTCGCCATACCTTTTGCTACTACGCCGGATTGTACGGTATTCCGTTATCCATCGTGCAGAGCATTGTAGGTCACATGACACCTGAAATGACCAAACATTATTCTGCTCACGCCAGCTTAAGTGCCAAACGTGAGCAGATGCGTCAGTTACCGGAATTTATGATGTTAACCGGCTTGGAAACAAGGGATGATGAGTCCGCAGACCGCGAAGAATTGCATCGCCTGATCAGTACCCTTCCTATCGGAAAAGTCCGTGAATTGCTTGAAGAATTACGTTAAATAAACTTCTCACATTCAGTAAGGATTTGACTGATGCCATACAGCGGTAAATTCAACAGCCACTCATCGTGACGGTAATCTGACATGGAACTGCGAATGGCGATCGCAGGGGTGTATTTCTCAAAATACACTTTCAGACTTTTGGCTTTCAGATTTTCTTCAGCCTTGACCTCAAGCGGGTAGATGCCGGATTTGTATTGGAACACGAAATCAACTTCAGCGGTAGCGTGTTCAGCACTCCAATAACAGGGTGTCTGCCCCAAACTGCAACGCAATTCCTGCGCGACATACTGTTCGGTCAAAGCTCCTTTGAATTCATTAAAGAAAGCGTTTCCATGCAGCAGCGTGGTGACATCAAGTCCGCTCATTGCACCAAGCAAACCCACATCAGAGAGGAACATTTTGAATCCTTCATCTGCATACGCAGGTAGTGGTAATGCCGGTTTGGAAAGCCGGATGACCTGCTGGATCAAGCCGCAATCTTTCAGCCATTGGATCGCCAATTCAAAATCTTTGGCTCTTGCTCCCTTGCGTAACGCTCCGTAAACAAAACGGCGGTTCTCTTTTGCCAGTTGAGATGGAATCGACTGCCAAAGCATACGGATACGGGGAACAGTTTCCACTGGTGCATGTTTGGAAAAATCCTGTTCATAGGCGGTCAAAATATTCTGTTGAACTTTGCGGACTGCATTGAAATCATTTTCATCAATATAGGTTTGAACAGCTTCCGGCATACCACCGATAAAATAATAATACCGCAGAAGATCAATATATTTATTTTTGAATGTGGTAATCAACTGCCAATCACCGCTTTTCAGCAGATCCACCAGATTTTCATTACCGGTGGCATTCAGAAATTCAGTAAAACTCAGGGGATACAGATCCAGAAAGTCAACTTTACCGACCGGGAAACTGGTCCCTTTGTGCATGGCAACACCGAGCAGGCTTCCGGCTGCAATGACTGCATATTCGGGAGCTTCTTCACAGAAATATTTCAAACTGCTCAAAGCAAAGTCGGATCGTAGCCATGTCGTTCTGTGAGCCAAGGAGTTGTACAAAAGGATTGTCTTCCTAAGACCGCTTGGCCTCCGACTTCCTTTGTGCATGGCAACACCGAGCAGGCTTCCGGCTGCAATGACTGCATATTCGGGAGCTTCTTCACAGAAATATTTCAAACTGCTCAAAGCA
>JAZQTR010000192.1:0-8125 GCA_045630865.1 Victivallaceae bacterium | reverse complement strand
AAGACCGCTTGGCCCTCCGACTTCGAGATCCTTGATCTTCTCGGCGTTGGCGAAGTCGGTGTGGAGTCCCTCCTTGATCATTCTGCCGAATTCGACGAAGAATTTCTCGTAGTTTTCGCGGTCGTTCTCAAGCAGTTTTTTCAGCTCGCCAAGAACCTTGCTGACCACGGTCTTTTCGATCTTGGCAAGGTGGGGATTTTCCTGAAGTATCTCGCGGGAAACGTTGAGCGGCAGGTCGCTGGAATCCACCACTCCGCAGACAAAACGCAGATAGTCAGGGATGAGCTGTTTGCACTCGTCGGTGATGAATACGCGCTTGACGTAGAGCTGAAGTCCTTTTTTCTGGATATCCGGCATAAGCAAATTGAAGGGAGCGGTTTTGGGCAGGAAAAGCAGTGCCTTGAACTCACTTGCTCCCTCGGCGGCAACGTGGATGGCCTTGAGGTACTCGGTTCCGCCGAAGTTGGAAAGATGGCTGTAAAAGCTCTTGTACTCATCTTCGGTGATCTCCGACGGCTTGCGCAGCCAGATGGCCTTTTGGGAGTTCACAATCTTCTCTTCGACGGTTTCGCTCTTGTCTTCGTTGATCTTCTTTTCGGGAAGGACGATCGGATAGGCGATGTAGTCGGAGTAGCGGCGGATGATGGTGTCAAGTTTCCAGCGGTCGAGATAGACGGCGGCGTCATCTTTGATGAAGAGCTTGATTTCGGTTCCGGCGTCGTTTTTGTCGCAGGCGTCGAGAGTGAAGCTTCCCTCTCCCTTGCTGATCCAGAGGACTGCGGGATCATCGCTGCCGGATTTCTTTGTGCGCAGCTCGACCTTTTCAGCCACCATGAATGCGGAGTAGAAGCCCACGCCGAACTGGCCGATGAGTTCCGGAGCTCCTTCGGCTTTCTCTTTCTGCTCGCTGAGCATCTGCATAAAGGCTTTGGTTCCGCTGCGGGCGATGGTACCGATGTTTTCGACAACTTCGGCTTCGTTCATACCGATACCGTTGTCGGTGATGGTGATGGTTTTGTTTTCGCTGTCGATGTCGATACGGATCTTCCAGTCGCGCGCCAGACTCTGGTCGGTCAGACTGGCGAAATGCGCCTTGTCGATGGCGTCCGCAGCGTTGGCAATAAGTTCGCGCAGAAAAATGTCGCGGTTGGAATAAAGTGAGTGGATCATCAGCTCCATAAGCTGATTGACCTCGGTCTTGAATTTCTGGGTCTTTGCCATATATGATTTCTCCGTAAAATATTTGTACTGGATCTTGTACGCTGTTGAATATAATTTTTTTTGCGGAAAATTCAAGTTTTTTCCCGTTTTGCAAGCGAAAAAGAGAGGTTTTAACAGAATTTTAACCAAAATTTTCTCTTTATCCCTTGCAAACACTGAAATATTTGTGTATAATATTTCACAGCAATAGTAAAGAAAATGTCTCAAATCCATAAAAAGGAAAGAAATGATGCTTATCAAATCCGGCAAAAAACAGTTCACGCTCATCGAGCTTCTGGTTGTGATCGCAATCATCGCGATCCTTGCCTCGATCCTTATGCCTGCGCTCTCAAGCGCACGCAAACGCGCGAGAACCACCACCTGTATCAACAACCTGAAACAGATCGGACTGGTCTTCCACGCTTACGCTGAAAACAACGCTGACCTGCCTCCTCTGGGGTGGACCGCGAGCTATGGCGGCTCCCATTACTGGCCAGCGATTCTCCGGACGACCGGTTACATCGGAACTAAACACGCACGCAGCAGCATCCTCAACAAAACCAACGGCAACTACTTCCTTTGTCCGGAAGATACCCGTCCGGCATACGACCCCACCCAGGACATCAAAACGAACGTCAGTTACGGCTGCAACAATGTGGTTATGCTTGGACAATACGGCATGGATCCCAAAGATCCTGAGAAAGCAAAATACTTCAAAACCAATGCAAAATCCCGTCGTGACGGATATCACACCTTTACAGAGATCGCTTACAGTCAAAAGAAAGCATCCGGAACTCCATTGCTTGTCGATTGCGGAGGATTTGAAAAAGACCCTGTAACCAATCCAACGTGCAAAAAGAATGTGCATTTGCGCAGCGGCGGAAATGCTGAGCAAGGCAATCCCAAATACTACGAGCACTGGGTCCACCCGTACATAGTACCTGCCAACATCAACATCACCCGTCACGATATGAAAGCAGGAACCCTTTTCTGCGACGGACACGCGGCGATGGTCAATGGTCCGATGTACTCCACCAGCGACTATGTCCAGTGGCTGAACCCCTGGGTCGCAACCGATATGTATCGCTGAAAAATACTCTTTTCGATTGCAAAAACTCCCGGATGGTGCTATATTCCAGAAAGCACTTTTCCGGGAGGTTTTTTATGTCTGGTTTGATCAATAATCATATAATCGAGTGCAAGGTCAAAATGCGCGATGGTGTGGAGCTCTACACCATCATTCAACTGCCCGACAAAGAGGGTAAGTTTCCTGTCATAGTCAAGCGCAATCCCTATATGACTATGGAAAGCGATATCGAGGCGAGGCGGTGCGAAGATACCCACGGTTACGCCGTCGTTCTCCAACACTGCCGCGGAACTGCCAAAAGCGAAGGCGTCTGCGTCGCTTATAAAAACGAGCGCAACGACGGACTCGATCTGCTCGACTGGATCAGAAAACAGCCCTTCTACAACGGCGAACTCTACCTTATGGGCGGCAGCTACTGCTGCTCCGTGCATTTGAGCTATATCAACACCAATCCTCCGGATGTCAAAGCCGCGTTTCTGGCCATTCAGGATAGTGAACGCTACAATATCCTTTACCGCAACGGAGTATTCAAGAGCGGTCTCCACGGCAACTGGGTGATGAGCATGTACAAGCGCAACTGGAAAATCAGACGTGAGTGCACCTCTGAAACCTTCCTCACCCGTCCGCTTGCCGGAATCACACAGCACATCTTCGGCGAAACTGTTCCTGAAATCGAGGCGGAGTTTCTGCATCCCGATCCGGCTGATCCCTTCTGGCAGACTCCTGACGGTGGCTCGGATTACAGCGACGCCTGCAACAAATGTGATTTCCCCATCCTGCTCTGCACTGCCTTCTACGATATCTACACAGAAGGCATTTTCGATATGTGGAAGAGCCTTACGCCCGAAAGAAAAAAAGTGTGCTCGATGTTCGTTACTCCGTTCGACCACAGTTGGAATCCTCCGGAGCGTACTGTGCCGTCTGAACTGCCGGATTTTGAAAACGGCAGGATATCAAAAGTCTGCCCCGGCATAGAATATATGTGGTTTGACCATTTCAGGCTCGGAACTCCGCTCAGCTTTGTCGAAAAGGGCAAAGTCACCTACTACACGCTCTTTGAAAACAAGTGGCACACCGCAGAGGATTTGAAAAACGGCTCCTCAGAACTGCAGCTGTATCTGGCACAGGACCGCACGCTGCAAGACACACCCGGCAAAACGGAAGAGATAACCTATACCTACAACCCGTACGCTCCGGCAACATTCAAGGGCGGAGCCTGCCTCAATTTCGGCGGTATGCAGATACAGGATGCCCCCAACTCCAGGTATGACATCATCTCGTTCGTGTCTGCTCCGTTCACCGGTAAAATGATCTGTAACGGCAAAATACAG
Source organism: Victivallaceae bacterium (assembly GCA_045630865.1). Taxonomy (GTDB): domain Bacteria; phylum Verrucomicrobiota; class Lentisphaeria; order Victivallales; family Victivallaceae; genus UBA1784. The sequence goes on along the minus strand of JAZQTR010000192.1, from coordinate 4,507 downwards.
GTCAAACTTTTCTGCAAATCCACAGCTCCCGACAGTTGTTTCTACGTCAGGCTCAGTCTGGTCAAAGAGGGCAGAGCCATCACCCTGCGCGATGACATAGATACCCTCTGCCGCCTGACGGAAGAATATACTCCGGGCGAAGAGAGAGAGTTGAATTACACCTTTGGAGATCACTCTTTTGAGATAAATCCCGGCGATGCTCTGCGGCTGGATGTTTCCTCATCCTGTTTCCCGCACTTTCAGGTACACTCCAACAGACCGGGGCTTCAGGCTCTGCACGACAAAGCCGATATTTGCCGCAATACCTGTATCACCGGCAAATCATACATTAAAATTTTCCATCAGAAGGATTGAATATTATGGCAGGTAAAACAAGACGCGGAGTTGTCCTTGCGCCAGGCGACTTCGACATCAACTGGCTCGATTATTTCGGAGACAACCTCAATACTCTGGGCATCCACTCCGGCGGCGGAGAGGCTCACGATGTTTTTGAAAAACTCGGATATTATGCCACTGATGAATTCCGGAACGAGTGCAGAAAACGCAATATCGATTTTGAATACGAACTGCACGCTCCGCATCAGCTTTTTGACTATTCGCTTTTCGAAACGCATCCGGAGTATTTCTATCAGAACAACCGGCTCCAGATGCGCAGAAGTGACGGCAACTGGTGTGTTTCAGCTCCCACCCTGCCTATGGTGGCAAAAAACGCCTGCGATATCGCAAGACGCCTTCCGGCATCGACCAACCGTTACTTCTACTGGGGAGCCGACAAGGGCGGCGACGACTGGTGCCATTGCTCAAAATGCTCCTCTCTCAACCACGCTGACCAGTGTCTTATGACTTCAAATGCCATAGTAAAAGAGTTGCGCAAAACCAACCCCGAAGCAGAGTTCGGTTCGATTTTCTACCTCAGCACGATGCAGATGCCGTCAAAAGTCACTCCTGAAGACGGTGTCATTGCTGAATTTGCGCCTTTCAGAAGATGTTATCTGCACACTCTCGATGATCCGGAGTGTACCGTGAACCGCCGCTACTACGAGTGCTTCAAAAATCTGCTTTCCCTTTTCGGACCCGACCGTATCCACGTTCTCGAATACCATATCGACAGCAGCTATTCCAGCTTCGGAACCGGCAAGCACCGCCGCTGCTCCTGTCAGGACGCTGACCTTATGAAGCGCGATATAGCCGTATACGCCAGACACGGGATCAAAAGTTTCACCAGCTTCGCAGTTGATGTAAACAAGGAATACCTCGACCTTTACGGCGATACCGATATTAAAAATTATCTCGAAGCTATCAGGGAGATTCAGTAAATGAGAAAATTAAGAATTGGACAGATCGGTGTCCGTCACGAACACTCTGACGGCAAGATGAGAGCAGTGCGCATCAACTTCCAAGATGTTTTTGAAGTTGTCGGAATCGCGGCAGAATCTCCGGAATGGCAGGAAAAACGGTGCGAACACCCGGCATTCCAGGGATTGAACTGGATGAGTCAGGATGAGCTGCTTGCCATCCCTGACCTCGATGGTATCCTCGTGGAAACTGAGATGACTGAACTCATCGACACCGCAAACAAGTGTCTTGAAAGAAAACTTCCCATACATATCGACAAGCCAGGCGGCAGCGAGGAACTCGACCGCTATGCCGAACTCGTGAATAATTACTACAAAGCCGGTCTGCCGTTTCAGGTCGCATATATGTTCCGGGGACATCCGTACATGAATTTCCTCAAAGAAATTGTGCGCAAAGGCGTTCTCGGACATGTCTTCGAGATGGATGCCAATATGCACCGCAACGATATCGGAAAAACCAACTTCCGAAACTGGCTGGCATCATACCCCGGAGGTGCGATGTTCGATTACGGTTCGCATATCCTCGACCTCGCGCTTGAAATTTTCGGCGCACCGCAAAAAGTGCATTGTATCAAGCAGAAACTCATGGGCGATGATCTCTACGATAACGGAGTAGCCATCCTCGAGTATCCAAATGCAACCGCTACCTTGCGCAGCTGTATGTCCACAGCGTGCGGTAAACGCAAAATCACCGTGCGCGGAACCAACGGTTACATCGAAATTGATCCCATCGAGCAGACTTATGATCCCGTACACCGCTATCCGATTTTCAACGATAAGCCGCTCGAAGTCGTCATGGAAATCGGAAACGATACCCCGGAATACAAGGCCGGAAGACATGTCATCCCATGTCACACAACCGGAAGATACGACGATCAGCTTACGGAATTCGCCGCAATGTTGAGAGGCGAATGTGTCAACAAGTATACTGCGGAATACGAGATAACTCTCCAGAAACTCGTCCTCGCAGCTTCCGGTTATATTAATTGGTGATTGCAGAAGGCGATATGTCGCAGCTGCCGCGTTTTTTTTGATAGGCCGGATAGGCCATATAGGCCGAATAGGAAAATTATCGGGCCTATGCGGCCTGTTGAATTGAGAGGGGCTTGTGACAGTCAGTACGCCTGACTGGCGTGAGATTTACCACAAGGCTTCCGCCGTATACCTAACGGAGTTTGCCGTTTGGTCCGGTTTCGCTTGAGTGCTGGATCAGCTTGCCTGATATGCGGGAGGCGGGGATGTGTTTCAATACGGTGTCGGCGATGAATTGTGCCTGCTTCTGCTTTTCCGGATTTCTGAAGTGGTAATTGTCGCGCCACGCCTTTTTGTTCCATGGCGCGCAGAGGCTGTGGATATCTGCCATCTCGAGTTTGTATTCCTGTGCCGCCTGCTGAGTCAGCTTGTTTATCTCGTCAACTTTTACGTCGCGGTTGGCTTTGGGAGTCGAGTTGAGCAGTACGATTCTGGTTTCCGGCAGCCGTTTGGTCAGGTACTGCAGGGCGAGTGTGTAGGACTTGTACCACTTGTCTTTGGGGGTGGAGAGGCTGTGCAGACCGTTGTTGAAGATGACCAGATCGAATTTTGCATCCTCAAGAATGACGTTCAGCATGCGGAGATATCCCGGATCTGTCACGCACAGACTGGTCGCCCAGAAGGTGACGTTGACCTTATCGGCAAGTATCTTGCGTACCAGTCCCTGATATCCGTTGCAGATGGAGTCGCCGATCAGAAGTACTCTCGGTGATTTGCTGTCACGGGCGTTGTAGCAGTATGTGGTGTTCCAGACGATATTTTCCTGCTTGCGCGCGGGTTCCGGAACCTGATAGCTACGGTAATCTACGCTCTGGGCAATGGCGGAAAAAGCAAACGGGGCAAGCAGAAGCATGAGCTTGAACTTCATCATCCATCTCCTTATGCGAGGGAGTCAACGATCATATCGGGCTTGAATTCTGCGGAGGCTTTCTCTGCGTCGGCACGGCTTGAGAGTCCGGTGAGGACAAGACAGGAGCCGAGTCCGGCAAGGTTTGCACCGCGGATATCGCTGTTGAGCCAGTCGCCGACAGCAACGTGGGATTTTTCTGGATGATTGCCCTCCCCAAGCCTTGAAATCGCCTCAGTGTAGATCGGATTGAAGGGCTTGCCGAAGTGGATGCGCTCCTTTTCGATGCCGCGTTCACGGAGCAGACGGATTATCAGCTCCATCTGACCATTCGAGCAGACAGAAAAGCCGTCTTTGACCGGATTGAGGATATCCGGGTTGGAGACAATGAAAGGTTTTTCCGGAAACTTGATGAAAAAGTTCACCAGAGCTGTCATCGTCACCCGCCAGTCGTATACGCCGCCATTGTGGATGACTCCGTCGCACTCCATAATTTTTTCGGGGTCTTTCTCATAAGTGATGACGCCGGGTATCTCGGTCTGTCTGCCGATAAGAAAATATTTCCACGCACGTCCTGTGGTGTTCTGCTTCATAAAGTACTTGGGTACGGGGTCGGAGCATGAGACGATCTCATCGGGTTCGGCGGTCACTCCGGCTTTGGTCAGACGCGCAGCGATCTCTTCGTGAGTGTTGGTGGAGTTGTTGGTGAGAAAAAAGAACGGCGTTCCCTCGTCTCTCAAAAAGTCGAGCATACGGGCAGCTCCCGGAATCGGAGTGTTTCCCAGCATAAGTGTGCCGTCTATGTCGAACATAAAAGATTTGAAGCGGCTTTTATCCAGTTGGTAGAGTTCAAGCAAAGTCATTTGAAAGTATGATCCTTTTATCAGTTTTTGACCGCCAGCAGTACGCTGTTCGGCAGAAGTTCTATCTGTATTGAGCCATCACTGTCGGCGGAAAGGGGTATTTCCTCAAGGTCGAGGTGTTTGTCGAGCAATTTGAAGGTGTAACTGCTGAAATCATCTCCAGAAAGATTTATTCCGCGGCTCTTTGCTTTGTCATCATCGGTGTAGTAGACCGCCATTACGGCACGTTTACCCTCTCCGTTGCCGGCAGCAGTGATGAAAATATCGGCATCATCACTTGCTGAAGCGTATTGGGTTCCCAGCTTGTACAGCTCGTTGAAAGCGACAAAGGGATAATATCCCTTGAGCGGCTCATAGGTGTAGAAGTCGAACAAACCGTTGAAGGCGCAGGGACGGGCATCGTAATACAT
>JAZQTR010000191.1:0-19760 GCA_045630865.1 Victivallaceae bacterium | reverse complement strand
CGGACTGCTCGACAGCTTTCTCCGTGCCATCAGGGGTGAGAAAGTTCAGAGTGCAACATTTGAACAGGGTATGATGTCGACCGCAATCGGTCAGGCTGCAGAACTTTCAAAAGAAGAAGAGCGCGTTGTATTTATAAAAGAGCTGCTGGGATGAAATCAACATTATGAAAGATATCATCAAATTCGGAATTATCGGCGCAGATTTCACTTTGCGTGCCAATATGGTGCTGGTGAACTACCCGAAAGACCGCGGCAAACTGGTCGCCATCTGCGATATAAATCCTGATATCCTGACGCGTTACAAGCAGGAAAATCCGGGAACAGATGTCAAATGTTTCACCTCCCTCAGCGATTTCCTTGCCCTGCAGGAAATGGATGCCGTCTTTATTATGACCCGCGACACTTTCCACGAAGAGCTGGCTGTTGCCGCACTCGAAGCCGGAAAAGCCGTCTACCTTGAGAAACCGATGGCGATCACCATTGAGGGATGCGACAGGATACTTGAAACAGCTTACCGTACGGGAAGTAAAATTTTCCTCGGACACAATATGCGTTACTTTGACTCCATATTGAAGATGAAGGAGATCATCGATTCAGGCATTATCGGCAATATCCAGAGCGTCTGGGTACGGCACTTTGTCAACTACGGCAGCTGTTACTACCACCACTGGTGCGCCGAACAGAAAAACAGCACCGGTCTTCTGCTTCAGAAAGGCTCACACGATATAGACGTCATCCACTGGCTGACCGGAGCATATACTTCGAGAGTAGTCGGTATGGGCAGACTCTCTGTTTATAACAGAACGACCAACCATCTTGCTCCGGGAGAAGCTCCGGACCGCAAGAAAGCGTTTACCGACACGACCTGGCCTCCGCTTAAAATCTCCAAACTGAACCCGAATATGGATGTCGAAGATCACAATATGATACTTATGCAGCTGGATAACGGCGTGCAGGCATCGTATGAGCACTGTATGTATACACCTGACGCCGAGCGGAATTACACCTTCATCGGCGATAAAGGCAGGTTGGAAAATATCGGCGACAACGGCGATTGCGAAATACACGTCTGGATCAGCCGCACTCAACGCTCGACCCCGGATATCATCCACAAGATCAAAGGACGCACCGGCTCTCACGGCGGCTCAGACTCCGAGATCGTCAAAGCATTTTTTGATTACGTCCAGCTGGACAAAAAGCCCAACGTCTCCCCTGTCGCCGCCCGCTACGCAGTAGCGACCGGAGTGCTGGGACATAAATCCATGCGCAACGGAAATATGCCCCAGGATATTCCGCCTCTGCCGCAGGAGATCATTGATTACTTTGAAAAAAATTGAGCATAGGTCTAAAAAAACAAATAAAAATCCCGCAGTTACCAATGTAATCTGCGGGATTTTTTGTATTAAGTCAGAAACACTTATCTGCCGAGCTTCTTCCACACCGGCTCGAGGTCAAATACTTTTCCGGTATTGGCGGCTTCTTCGAGAGCCAAAGCGTAAACTGCACTCTGGAGTCCCTCGTTTCCGCTGCATTTGGGTTCAGTTCCGTTAGCCATTGAGTCGTACAGCTCTTTCATGATGAAGCTGTCGCCGCCGCCATGTCCGTCAACGCCGGAGAAATCCAGCGTATGAGTGACTCCGTCGCCCATAATGCGGTAAGAGAGTTTTTTCTCGTAGAGTTCAAGTTTGATCGTTCCCTCGGTGCAGCAGAAGAGCATTCTGCGCTCGGGAATCATATTGCTCATCGTGCAGGTGAAGGAAACTCTCACGTTGTTGCGGAACTCGGCGACCGTGACCATATTATCCTTCATATCGGTATCGTTGGTGAAGGGAGTTTCAGTACGGTGCGGATCCCACCATGACATAAAGGTGTTCTTGCCGTATTTTTCTTCAAGGAAACGGTTTTCCGGCTTGAAGAGATCCCTGCCTCCGAACGCTGCGACCCGGCTTGGAATGTCTCCGACGAACCACTCGATCAGGTCGAGGTCGTGACAGCATTTTTCCAGAATGTGCGGACCGGCCATCGAGGTATGGCGACGCCAGTTGCACATGATATATCCGCCGTGGTCGGGAGTGATGTTTTCGGAGGCATCGACAGCCAGCAGTTTGCCGAATTTTCCGGAGTGGAGCAATTCATAAGCCTTGCGGTAGAGCAGAGAGTAGCGCAGAACAAATCCGGTGGCGAAGAGTTTTCCGCTCTTGATGTAAGCGTCATATATCTCCTGACAGTCCTGAATACTGGTTGCGAGCGGCTTCTCGGTAAAGACGTGCTTTCCAGCAGCGAAAGCGGCAATTATCTGCTCTTTGTGGAAGCAGTTGGGGGAGCAGACCATAACCCACTCGACTCCGGGAAAATCAATAGCCGCCTGCATATCCTGTGCGTAGAAAGGCTCATCAATTTCCCATTGCTTTACGGTTTCGCGGGCAACTTCCATATCAGGATCGAAGACTGAAACGATCTTGACATTATACTCACTGTCTTTGAGCAGATTTTTGACGATATATCTGGGGCGGTGTCCCAGACCGAGAACGGCAACTTTGATCTCTTTTCCCATAATTCAAACTCCTTAGATTTGCAGTAAAAAAGTGCTTCCATGTATAAAATACACTTGAAGCACCTGAAAACAAATGGATGAAAATTGTGAAAAAAATGACAGAATATTGGCCGGCACCCCGGTATCCATTCCGGTCATAACACCAATTTCTTACTTATTGCGCCTGATAAGCACGATCATTATTATGACCCAGAAGATGAAGAACGCACTGCTGATGATAAAGACGTTGAGCCATCCGATGGTAAACACCAGAGTCAGAGCGAGAGCTGTCCAGATTCCACCGCCCATAAACGGCTCGTGGATGAGCTGCTTGTAGCCGAAGGATTGGGCCGCACTTGTTCTGGATTCAGGATCAACTGTACGCAAAAGCAGCAATCCGGTGGCGGTCACGCCGAGAGCCTGTCCAAAGTCGGCAATGGCGCGCTCGAACCATGCCTCTTTGAAGAGACGGGGAGCGACAAACACCACGAGCAGAACAGAGAAGATGGTTCCGCAAACGATGAGTGAAAGCAGCGGTATCCAGTTGGCGGCGACCACCTCGAGACGGATCGTGGCAACGGCAGAAACCACGAGGAAGTCAAGCGCGGCACCGGCAACGCGCTGCATCTGGCCGTGGTCGATAAGAGAGTGGACTTTGAAACGCTGGGCAAACTTCTGAATGATAAGACCACCGATCATGCAGAGCGGAAAGAGCGGGAAACCGCCGAAAAGACGCTTGGTCGCATTCGGAAAGAGCGCGATTTCAACACTTCTGCAGCCGGTCAGGAAAAGGTATCCGATAAGTACAGCAAGGCCGACCAGAGCAATGTGCCAGGCGAGAGAGTCAATAGAGTCACAGTAAACAGTCTGCTTACCTGCGCTCGGAGCGTTCTCATGATAAACACCGATCTGCTGAAACTTATCCTGGGTGTCAAAATTGCGGACATTCTCGACATAACCTTTGCGCCCTGCCCAGTTAACCAGAATCATACCGACGACGATTCCAAGAATCATACCGGCAGTCGCCATTGTGTATCCGAGGGCAATACCATCGTTCCAGTTGAAAGCCTCAAAGCTCTGACTCATACCGCCGACGGTTCCGTGACCTCCCTGAAAACCGATCTCAAGCAGATTACCGAAAGCAGGGTTGACTCCGCAGAGCGGAGCAAGGACAAAACCGGCAAGTCCGAGACCGAGAACATACTGTCCCCAGGCGGAAACCTGTCCGAAGCAGAGCTGCGGAAACGCCAGACTGAAAACACGCTTCAACGGAGGGGTCACCACACCGAGGAAAAGCGAAGCAAAGACGATATTGATCAGAAATCCCGGCAGTTTGGATATTCCCTTGACCGTATCTGCAGCAATAAATCCCGGAAAACACTGAAAAACGATCAATCCAATCAAGCCGCCGATGACCGAACTGGGCAGATAAAGCTTTTGAAGCAGAGGAATACTGACTCTCAATACTTTGCCAACGACCAGCAGAACCGACAAAACGCAAAAAATAACAACAGCCTGCATTATTTTCTCCTTTTATGTTTAATTATTGTACTGTACAAAATTCTGCATAATATATACCCTGAATTGCAGAAAAACAACCTTTACGGCAAATAAACTTTGTTATCATCAAAAAAAAAGCGGAAACGCTGTGATGCGTTTCCGCCTTGATACGTCTGGTTGCAGTCTGTTACTTGCCGTTGGTATAAACTTTATCAAGTTCTGCATTGAGAGTGTAAACGAGTCCGGACTCATTGGAAAGCACTCCGGCACTGACAGCTCTTGCGCTGCCGTCGGCGTAAGCGACAGTAGTCTGATCGCCGTGAACCATCGCAGGCATACCGGTTCCCTGGGTCAGAAGACGGAACTCGGTGTAGGGGGCATTTCTGGCGTCATCACCATCATTGAGCTGCTTATAGCTGTCAGCAAAAAGCGGCAGAGCACTGGTATTTTTCATACGCACCATTGAGTAAGCGATATTGTCGTCATCAGCCTTGACACTGAAACGTCCGAAATACTTGAAAATCTTCTCGCCCTTGACTTCGGTAGTTTTTGTCCAACCATCATTGACAACATCCAGCATACCGACGGCGTTATTGGCAGTACCTTTTTCGTCCTTGTACTCGACATTGGCTACAGTACAGACAAGAGTCTTCTTGGAGAGGTAATTGGTTTTGTAATCACGGTCTTTGTCCTCTGAGTCTTTTTCGCCGCCGACAAGAGCGTAAGCATAGCTGTTTCCGCCAAGCTTGAACGGAATGAGATCTTCGTTCTTGTTGGAATAGATCTGCATTACCCGGATGATGTTAGCTTTGTTGTTGAGACAGTTGGTACGCTGTCCGGCAGCGCGGGCATATCCGAGCGCAGGCATAGTCATTCCGGCAAGAATAGCGATAATGGCAATCACCACCAGAAGTTCAGTTAGAGTAAAATTCTTTTTCATAATAAAAAACCTTCCCAATAAATTATGTAATTATATTGTTTTTATTGTACAAATCACTTACTTTCTACATATTATACGGCATATCGCTCAAATTGTCAAGCTTTTTTTGCAAAAAAACAACGTTTTCTTATAAATAGCGAATGCAATCTCCTTCAGATAAACCCCATATCTACTATTCTTCGCAATCGTCGCAACAAAAAAATTCAAACATTTTCTAAAAAATGACTTGACACAATATGATTTCCAATATACATTATGAAAGTTAGTTGAGACTAACTCTCTCGCAGGTGGCGGATTTTACTTCAGAGCAGAATTCGCATTTTTTTAGAACGCAACAGTTAGGCTGAACTAACTTGGGCAAAAAAAGAAAGGAAAAAGAAGTGAAAAAAGAAATGTTCGGAAAACTTATGAGCGCAGCAATGGTCATTGGACTCGTTCAAGTTGGATGCACCGGAATCGCCCCCCAAACTAAATGCGAGAACACAAAAACTCCTGCAGTCATCAGCAATGAGTGCAAAAAAAACCAGCGCGACCAGAAGGATGGTGCAAAACATGAGTGCAAAAAGGGCAAAAAAGCCCAGTGTGACCGCAAGGCTGGCGCAAAGCACGAGTGCAAAAAAACAAAACGCTCTAATCAGCAGAGCGACCTTTCTTAATCAAACAAAGTCAATGAAAAGGCTTTGTTCTACTTCGCAAACCATAATCTTCTCCCTTCGGGCAGCCGTTGCGGCTGCCCATTTTATCATCTCTTCCAATAAGTATTACAAATTTTATATATATAAAATTATTATATAAGAAAAGTCAGGTTAGTGCAATGAATAAATATGAAAGTAAATCATCAAAACACTGTCGGGAACTCATGTTTCCGTCACAACGGCAGAGCAAACACCTCGTACGCCGATGGACACGTCACCACCGAACAACCGGCTGAACTTGACCTCAGCGTGCTTGCGTTCTACAACTGCGGATGGCTCAGTCTTGAACCCAGAAATTACCGATTCACCCAATGGCAGGAAAATCTGCCGGAAAATTAAGGATCTTATGATGAATATATTTGCACGTCTTTATTACTCGAACTGCAAACTGTCCTGGTGTTTTCTGCTGGCTTGCGCAGTTTTCTCAATATCATTTTTCAACGGAACAACCAGCGACCCGCTTGCGGAACACAAAAAACAAATCAAAACACCTTTTCCGGATGATGCAAAAAAAGTTCTCGAAAGAGCAATTTCATGCATAGAATCTGACGATATGTCCGCATTATTCAAGCTTATGGCAGGAAAAAATCTTAAATCATTCAAGGAAAATTACAGCAATGGAATTTTTGCTGACAAAGATTTTTGTCCTGCAGTATTGACTGAAGATCCCCCGGTAAGATTTGAAAAAATAAAGACAGAACACGTCATCGTAAAACTTTACAGCCAAAAACGCAAATGCACGTACGCAGTTGCTTTGAAAAAAATCGATGGATCATTCAAAATACACTCCATCATGCCTACCGAACCCGGTGTTTAATTAACTTGAGGAATATATTTATGAAAGCATCACTTATAATCCTGTCTGCAGGCATCGCAGCAGCTGTTTACGCCGGAGATATAAATTGCGAAGAATACAGGAAAGACGTTACAGCAGTTATGCCAGAATTTTCTGCCTTCGGCAAAGCTAATAAACGCAACGTTCAATTGCTTGACAAAAATGGGAAAACTCTCGGCAGCTTACAGCTCTCTCCGAAGGAAAAATATACCCGAACAGAAGGATTCAACGGTTTTATAAATACAGCAGTCATCCTGGACAACAATGGAAAAATCTCCGGAATCGCCATAGGGAAACACCGGGAAACACCCCGTTTTATTGACAAAATACGCCGGTCAGGATTTATGAAGAGATGGAACGGCAAGCATATAAAAGAAGCAGACAAGCATAAAGTCGATGCTGTTTCCGGTGCCACCTACTCCTGCGAAGCAATCAAGTCCGAACTCAAGGTTATTTTTGAAAACAACCAAAGACTGAAAACCGGTAAATAATCCGCTTGCAAATCAGAAAAGAGTTCCGGAAAGATATGATTTCAGGATCACATCTGCTCTTCCGGTATGACCGGAAATGAGGATGACCCCAGCACTGTCGAGAGCGTCACGGAGTTCTTCTGTGACCTTTGAAGCAATGAGCAGGTCAGCTTCAAGTCCGTTGAGCTGGGCGGCAAATTTATCAACTCCTCCCGGAGCTACCCTCACTTCTTCGCTTTCAACAACTTTTCCCTGCTCAATTTTATAGTAGGCAAAGCGGTCAAAATTATCTCCCCACTCTGTTGCAACAGCGATAACCATAACTTTTCTCCTGTATAAAAACAGGACGGTACAACTTCTGCACCGTCCTGCGGGTTATTTTACTTCAAACTTATCCGAGTTCCTGCGCCGCCATCCTGATCTCCGCCTCAGAGAGCGACTCGCCCTTGTGCGACACAACCTTGTCGTGCAGTGTCTTCAGCTGGGAATAAATCTTGTCAAAAGCCGCGTCAAAGGACTTGAAGCAGTCAAAATCAGTAGTCTTCGCAGAAAAGACGTGATACTTGCAGTTCAAAACGAGAGTTGTGGTGAATTTTTTGTTTTCATAGTCGAATACCACGCTGGCTGTTGACACTTTAAGCACCTGATCATCCAGTATGGGAGAAATCGCGCTCTCAACGTGTGCGCGGATGTCCGGAGTGACAGTAAACTGCCGTGCATTGATAGTAATAGCCATATATTCACCTCCATATTCTCTGCAGGACCCATTTCCCGCAGTACAAAGTCACATTTTGAAGCTCTCGCCCAGGTACACCTCTCTGGCTTTCTTGTCGTTAATCAGAAATTCGCTGGGACCTTCGACCAGGATCCTGCCCTGAAACATCAGGTAGGCCCTGTCGACCACTTCGAGAGTTTCACGCACGTTGTGGTCGGTAATAAGGATACCAAGGTTGCGCTGTTTGAGCTGCAGAATGATCTGCTGAACATCGTGGACAGCCAGCGGATCGACTCCGCTGAACGGCTCATCGAGCATTATGAAGTTGGGGTTTGTGACCAGAGCGCGGGTGATCTCCAGACGGCGGCGTTCACCACCAGAAAGAGTCATCGCTTTCTGTTTGCGCAGACGGGCAAGATCAAGTTCTTCCAACAGCTCTTCGAGACGTTTTTTCCGTTCAGCACGGCTGATATCGAGAGTTTCGAGAATCGCCATGACGTTCTCTTCGACTGTGAGTTTTCGGAAGATAGACGGCTCCTGCGCGAGGTATCCCATACCCATTCTGCCGCGCTTGTACATCGGCATATGGGTAATATCCACACCGCGGAAAGTCACGTTTCCGCCATCCGGACGGATCAATCCCATAACCATATAGAAGCTGGTGGTCTTGCCCGCACCGTTAGGACCGAGCAGTCCCACAATTTCTCCGGCATTGACCGTGAGAGACACACCGCTTACGACCTTGCGGCCGTGGTAGATCTTCACCAGATCGCTCGCCTTGACGAGTTCCTGTCTTGCTGTTTCTGTCATTACCTTGTCTTTCTCAGGCATTCTGCTCAAACGAACCATTGCCTGTCTGATTCTATTATACACACTCTTTGCGCTTCATTCAAGTCGAAATCGCAAGAAAAACTGATTTTTTTATTATTTTCCGCTGTAGGGCTCGGTATAAGTGCGTCCGGATGAGTAGATCCGCTCCTCATCGACATCGCAAACGATTCTGTCGCACCACTGCCTTCTGCCCTCTGCCTGCATCCAGGTGCGCTGCGGAGGATTGGCTTTCAGAACCATCTTTCTGGTGGACGACAGATACTCGCCGGTATCACCGCCGGCCTGAATACGTCTGCCGTTTTCGGTGGTGGAAAGCACTACGTTATCTTCACAGAACACCCGCTTGAGTTCCATATCCTTGCCGAGCATGATGTTGGAAGGCACGGAATCCTCGGTTCTGCCGAGAGCGAAGGGATCAGCATCCGGATCATCAGCTTTGCTGACGGCTGCCGGAGCGACGAATGGAGCCGCATAAACGGTCATCCGGTCGCAATCCAAGCGGCTTTTTTCATCGTAAACAGAGACATTGCTGAAGAATCTGGCAACGTTCTTTTTGAGATCTGTTTCCGAACGTTTTGCCACAGCGATTCGTTTGCCTTTTGAAAGCACACGCTTGTCGCCGGAAGATTTGCCGGTGCTCTTGCTGTCGCTTTTGCTTTCAAGCCTCATTCCGTCGTCACAGGCTATCCAGGTGACACGGCTGTTTCCTGACTGAAGCATACCGGGAGTTGGTTTTTCTCCCGCCTTGATCTCTTCGAAGTTGACAGTAAGTTTTTTGGTTTCAAGCCGGTTCTGCGGATCGACCATCAGGACACGTTCTCCGGTGGCAACGGCTTTGGATAAAACTTTATTGCTGCCGCCGATACCGGCGATACCGGTCTGAGCCGGAGCATTTTTACCGCCGGAAGAACTGACAAGATAAAGATCAAGACGGTCGCAGGTGAGAGTTGTCTCCTTATTGGTCACCTTGACGTCATTCACAAAGACCAGCAGATCGCGCCGGTAGAAGAAGACTCCTATCTGCGAAGTGAGAGTACCGGCATTCTTGCCTTTACCGATGATTTTAACGCCTTTCTGACAAACGATACGCTCGACACTGGTCTTTCCTGAAACCGGATCGAGCGAACTCTTTTCGTCAAGTTTGATCTGCATTTCAGAGGTATTGAGAGTCATCTGACTGTCATTCAGGACAACATTTTCTTTAAAGTCAATGAACTTGCCAAGAGCATCGTAACGTCCGGTCTTCGCGGCCAGATCCATCGGCTTGCCAGCCTTCTGACTTGCCGGATCAACAACCCTGATACCGTCAGGAAACTCCACGGCACGCAGATCTCTGCCGCCGCCGAAGCCGCTTGACGATCCCATGCCGTCAGGAAGCATCCGGTCTGACGGTTCACTGCGCTTCTTATCTTTACCGGGACGGTTTGCAAGCTCAAGATTTGCTCTCGGACCTGAAACAATTACTCCGGTATCCCTCATCACCACATTACCGGCAAATGCTCCACGATTGATCTTGAAGTCGATATCACCGCGGTCGGATGTGATATGGCGGACAGCACCGTTGGCAGCGCGGCTGACAATGCTGCACTCGCCGATCACCCTCGCCTGCTGTTCCTCGCGGTAAAGGATGATATTTTTTCCACTGACAACCTCCTGTTTCTGAACGAAACGCGGATTTACTTTGTCACCGGTAAAATGGAAAATTCCGAGTCTGACATCGTAATTGAGGTGATCTGCAAATGCGCGCTGGGCGGCAAGTCCGGTTCCGTTGGTTATCACGACGTTGCCGTCGGCAAGGATTCTGGCTACGCCTTTTTCACCCTCGACGTTTATTCCTGAATGCCGTTTTTCTCCGGATGCCTTACCTTTTTTGTCATCCTGATCATCAAGGAATATGGTCAGGCGGTCGCAAGTAAGGACAGATTTCCGGTCGATCACTCTCACGCTTCCGACGAGCATAAGCTGGTTGCGCTCAATATCGATCAGCAATGCATCGGAATACGCCATAACAAATGAGTGTTCCAGCTTTTCGGCATCTTTTTCCTTCAGCTTGCGGGGGTCGCATGATGCCGTCCGGAGCACAACCTTTACATCGCTGTTGACCTGAATGGTGCGGCGTTTGAAACTCACATCAAAACCGATTCCATCAAGGTCGATCAATGGAGAGCGGAAATAAACCGGTGATTCGCCGAATGCTCTATCCTGATCCTGATCAATGTGGGCTTTTTCAGTGATAACGACGCCCTCGCTGTACGACAGACGCTTGAGCCAGAATTTGAAAACATCCGACATCTTCGCCTGCAAGGGATAGTATTTCAGCTGCCAAGCATCTTTGATATCATCGACATTGGAACCGCTTTTTATCAGGTCAAGAACGGTGTTTTTGCCGATGATGACTTTTCCATCGCGGACAGCGTTGTCGACAAACGTCATCATTTGAAGCTGCTGACGGCTGCCGTAGACCGGAATCTTGGCGTTGTTGAGAGCAAGTCCGCGCAAATCAGTGAGATCGCTCGCTGCCGATGCGGCAAACAAAGAACAGAACGCCGCAAGGAGCGTAAAGAGTTTCTTATTGAAGGTCATATATCTTTTTCACCTTGGTAATCACCTCTTCTGCAAGCTTGAAGTCGAGAGAGTTTGGTCCATCCGAAAACGCTTTTTCAGGATTGGGGTGAACCTCACAGAAGAGAGCATCTATTCCGACAGCTGCAGCCGCACGGGCAAGCGGAGCAACAAACTCACGTCTGCCGCCGGAAGCATTGCCGAGGCCTCCGGGAAGCTGAACCGAGTGAGTGGCATCAAAAACTACCGGAACGCCCAGTTCACGCATAGTGACCAAGCCTCTCATATCGACCACCAGATTGTGGTATCCGAAAGAGCTTCCGCGTTCACAGAGCATAACTTTGTTGTTTCCGGTAAGACGGACTTTTTCGACAGCACCGGCCATGTCTTCTGGAGCCATAAACTGACCCTTTTTGATATTGACGGGAAGCATGGTCTTTCCTGCAGCGACCAGAAGGTCGGTCTGGCGGCAGAGAAAAGCGGGAACCTGAAGAACATCAGCGACCTGCGCCACTTCAGAAACAGTCACGCAATCATGGATATCGGTCAACACCGGAATTCCATACTCATCTTTGACAGCCTGAAGATACCCGAGTCCGGTTTCAAGTCCCGGACCGCGCACCGAAGTTGCGCCGGAGCGATTGGCCTTATCGTAAGAGGCCTTGAAGATATAGTTTATGTCAAGTTTATCGCAAAGAGCCTTGAGAAAACCTGCAACTTCCAGACAGAGTTCGCGGCTCTCGGCGGTACAGGGTCCGCCAATCAGAGTCAGGCGTCCATTTCCGATGGTTATGTTGTCGTTTACCTTTACCGGTGTCATTTTTCCAACTCCGCGATACGTTGTTCAGCTTTGGCAAGATCTTCAGGAGTATCGACGCCGATACTCTCAAGATTACAGGTCAGAACATAGATTCCGATACCGTTTTCCAGAGCGCGCAGCTGTTCAAGCATTTCACTTTTTTCCAGACGTCCGGCAGGCAGGGAAACGAATTTCTCGAGAGTTTCTCTGCGGTAGGCATAGATTCCCCAGTGCAGGTAAACCTGATCCGGAACGCCTCCCTTGCGGGCAAACGGGATCATCGAGCGGCTGAAATAGAGGGCTCGTCCATCGCAGCCGAAAACGACTTTAACGTTGTTTTCGGTCATGGTTTCGCGGTTGCCGGGAACTCCGATAGTCGCCATCTCGTAAGCGGGATTGTTAACCATAAGATCAAGCAGATCATCAATGGCACTGGTTGGAATCAAAGGCTCATCACCCTGAACGTTGATGATAACATCGACATCGGGAGCGGCCTTTTTCACTGCTTCGGCGATGCGGTCGGTTCCGGAGGGGTGATCACTGCGTGTCATCACAGCCTGGTAGCCATACTCTTTAACGGTATCAGCGATGCGCTCATCATCTGTAGCGACAAGCACATAATCAGCTTTACTGGCAGCCGCCTTTTCGCAGACGTGGCAGATCATCGGTTTGCCGGCAAGGATAGCCAACGGTTTTCCGGGAAAGCGGGAACTCGCATAACGCGCCGGAATGACAACGGCACTCTTGTTTGCCATAATATATTTACTCCTCGTTTTCAAAACTCTTTTTCAACTCATCAAATGCAATAGGAACCGTTCCAACCTTACCAACAACGATTCCGGCGGCACGGTTGGCGATTTCAGCTGCAGTGCGTGCAGGAGCTCCGGATATGGCGGAAACCGTGTAGGTTGCTGTGACCGTATCACCGGCTCCTGAAACATCGAAAACCTCAATCGCTCTTGTCGGAATGACTTCAACGTCAGCACCTTTGCGGAAAAGTGCCATTCCCTGTGATGCCAGAGAGAGCAGAAGCAGATCGGGCTCCCACATATCAAGAAGTTTATCAGCGACCTGCCGGAGCAGAGCATTGTTTTTCACCTCGGTCATGGCTCCGTCGTCAGCAATTCCCGCCATGGCGAAAGCCTCGACCCGGTTGGGCTTCATCACCGAGAGGTGCTTCACCGGAGCAAGATTGCCCGGTTTGGGATCAAGAGCAGTGATTACACCATATTTTCCGGCTTCAGAGATAATCTCCTCGAGCATCCACGCCACGAGCAGACCTTTGTTGTAGTCCTCAAAAATAACTGCGTCGAGTTCTCCGTTGCGGATCTGTCTGACAACCCCGTCTACCAGCTGACGCCGGATAGTGTCATCGACGGCATGGGTATCTTCGGTGTCGATTCTCAAAAGCTGCTGGCTTCCGGCAACGATGCGGCGTTTTTCAGTCGTTCTCCGGTTGGGATCGCAGATGATACCGGAGCTTTCGATACCGAGATCTCGGAGACAGGAAATCAACTCGCTGCCGATGTCATCTTTTCCGACGACACCGTAGGCAAATGCCTGCGCTCCGAGGGTTTTGAGGTTGCGCATAACATTGGATGCCCCGCCGAGACAGCTGGTTCGTCTGCTCACGTTGATGATCGGAACAGGGGCTTCAGGTGATATCCTGGAAACCTGTCCCCAAATATAGACATCGAGCATAACGTCGCCTATTACAGCCACCCTTGCTCCGGAAAATTTTGACAGATAATCTGCGCCGCTGGGACTCATAAGTTCTTTTCTCTTTGTTTGAGTATACTCTTCACATAAACTCCGGTATCAAGGCGGATTGCCTTGGAAAATGCCTTTCCCTGCTTCAAATGACCTGCCAGTCCGCCGATCTCATCAATAAGTTTCTGCACTTGCGCCACCTCATCGCTTGACAGCTCTTTCTGATTGTTGCGCATATAGTTGGCAAGTTTGTCAAGCTCCCAGGTGATGAGATTTTTTTCCAGAACGGCGTTATCGTTACCGGGCTTCGCGGAACGCAGCAGACCACGAACAGAGTCGAAACTTTCCATCAGTTTGATTCTTCGAACTTCACGCGCCATGGAGCTGGAGCGGTTCAAAAAAGCAGGAATACTGACCGCAAGAATCAATTCACCGATAAAAATGACAAAAAACGAAATCACAGCAAAATATGCCACGTAATCGCGTTTAAAATCCGCTGATTGTATAATATCCGGCTTACCTTTTGACATTGTTCTGGTTCTCACTTGGCAAAAATCTGAAACATTTACTTGACACCGCATAAAATATACACGTTCAACGTGTTTTTTTCAATCCCTGCGGTTCAAAAGCCCCAATCTCCAGAGGTAATAAAGCAGGGTGAGCAGACTGCTGACGGCGGCTGCAACATAAGTGAGGAAAGCGGCGTTGAGGACTTCCCCTGCCCCATCTGCCTCACGACTGGAAACGATACCGCTTGAAACCATCATGCTTTTGGCTCTGCTGCTGGCGTTGTATTCCACAGGAAGCGTCACAAGAGAGAACAGCACCGCTGCCGAGAAACAGATGATACCGAAGACGATCAATCCCGGAGCGTGCATAAACGCTCCGAGTCCGATGCAGATATAGGACATCGGGCTTGCTATATTTATTACCGGAACCAATCCTGAACGCATTTCAAGCGGCCCGTAGCTCTGCGCATGCTGGATGGCATGACCCGCTTCGTGACAGGCGACGCCGATGGCAGAAAGAGATGACTCCCCGTAAACAGCAGGTGAGAGCCTCAACGTGCGGCAGCCTGGATCATAGTGGTCTGAAAGAAAACCGTCAACTTCGACGATCTTAACATTGGTAACTCCGGCGTGATCCAAGAGACGTTTTGCCGCCTGTGCACCTGTAAGTCCATTGTAACTTGCAACTTGCGAATAGTGTTCAAAGGTGCTTTTGGTTTTGAATTGCGCCCAGAGTGCCAGAAGCAATCCGGGGAGCGCAAAGACAAAATACATCGGATCAAATATCATTTCACATTCTCCATTCGAGCATTGACATATTGAGTTTTTCCGCCTCGTCTTTCAGTGAAGCACTGGGGGAAACAGCGTAGGGTTCGCCGACTGTTTTCAGCAGGGCAAAGTCATTGATGCTGTCGCCGAAAGCGGCAAATTTTTCCAGCGGGATACCACTCTTTTCAGAGAGCTGCCGGACAACTTGAGCCTTGCCCTCGCCTGCAGTGTAAATACCGGCTATATTGCCGGTATAAAGTCCGTCTGCGATCTCAAGATCGGCTCCGATGACCAGATCGATGCCGAAATGTCTGCCGACAGGTTCGGCGATGATGGTGTTGGTCGAAGTCAGAATCGCAGTTTTCTTTCCGGAAGCGATGACACTTCTGACGTATTCCATAGCCTTGGGGCGCACTCGCGGCTTTACAATACTCTCAAAGTGACGGTCAGCGAGCTTGCGCATATCCTCCGGAGTTCTTCCGGCAAACTCTTTGAGCTGAAAAGCGATAAACTCATTGAAATCAAGTTTTCCCTCAAGATAGAGTTCAAAAAAGCGGTCTGACTCGGCGATTGCCGACTCCGGAGCAAGTCCGCAGGAAACCATAAACTCTTTCCAGCTGACATCACAGTCGTTTTCCAGCAACGTGTGATCCATATCAAAAACGTAAAATTCTGCCATCGTATCAGCTCCGTTTGACTGCACTTGCGGCAGCTTTGATGAATCCGGCGACGTCGGCGACATCGGCGGGAATGATAACACTGTTGGACTCTTTGGCAAGTTTTCCGAATTCAGAAATATACTGTTCAGCAAGGCGGAGATTCATTGCATCGTGACCTCCGGGAGTTTCTGCGATGGCACTTGCGATGTTGCGGATTCCCTCGGCAGTGGCCTGTGCGACCAGACGGATCTCTTCAGCGTGTCCGGAAGCCTCGTTGACCCTCTTCTGGAACTCTCCCTCTGAAAGAGCGATAGACTCCTGCTTGATACCTTCTGCGCGGTTGATACGGGATTGTCTTTCACCCTCACTTTCGGCGATAAGGGCGCGTTTTTCACGCTCGGCTTTCATCTGTTTTTCCATCGCATCCAGAACGGAAGCCGGAGGTTTGATGGTGCGGATCTCATAACGGGTGACCTTTACTCCCCAGGGATCGGATGCCTTGTCAACTTCAGCGCAGATAGCTGCATTGATGGCAGTGCGCTCTTCAAAGGTACGGTCGAGCTCGAGCTTACCGATCTCACTGCGGAGAGTTGTCTGCGCAAGCTGCGAACAGGCAAAGAGATAATCGTAGATACCGTAGCTCGCCTTGACTGGATCAATAACCTGAAGATAGAGCAATCCGTCTACTTCGACAATGATGTTGTCACGGGTGACGCACTGCTGCGGAGGAACGTCAATGGCAACCTCTTTGAGGTCACGTTTATAGGCGACACGGTCAATAAACGGAGCGAGGATGTGCAATCCTGCCCCGAGGGTGGCGCGGTAGCGTCCGAGACGCTCCACGAGGTAGGCTTTTTTCTGCGGCACGATACAGGCGCAGTTGTAAAGAGTGATAAAAATCGCAAAAAGGATAACGATCAGGGCAACAGCAGCAACAGGCATTATATTTTCTCCACGTTCAAAGTAAGGTTTTCTCTTGAAATTATTTTCACACAAGTTCCGGAAACGATTCTCTCTTTCGCCGATGCGTTCCAGAGAGAGCCGCGGAACTCAACTTTTCCCGGTTCGTCAGGATCGATGTCGGAAACGACAACTGCAGTACTTCCGGCAACAGAATCGAGATCGACATCTTCACTTACGGGAATATTTTTGCCTTTGAACACTCCGGGCATAAAGCGGCGGAATGAAAAAAGCAGTACCACGCTCACGGCTGAAAAGATAAAAATCTCCCAGGTGAACGGAATTTGAGGAAAGAGAAGTGCCAGCACTCCGGTAACACAGGCACCGAGTCCGAAAAAGACGATGATAAATCCCGGAATAACGAACTCCGATATCATCAGTATCACACCGGCGATCATCCAGCACCAGAAACTGTTCATAGCTTAAACGTTTCTCCGTATTGTATCAGACATGGAAACCGTAACCGGCAAAGTGGGCAATAAGCTCACTGGCGGTTCCGTAATTGGCGGAAGCAACTTCACTCTGATTGCTCACCAGACGGGGGGCGCAGGCTAGTGCATTGCAGATGCGTTCCCAGTCGATATTTCCCTTGACGCCGGGCAGCTGATGGTGGTCACCGCGTCCGTTATTGTCGTGCAGATGGGTGGTCACGATGTAGGGAAGCATTTTCTCAATACAACCGGTACGGTAGACAGCCGTTCTTTCAGGCCATGCAAGCTTGATCATCTCATCCATCTGGTCGGGAGTTTTGGTGCTTTCTGCTTCGACCACGTTGGCGTGACCTGAATCAAAACAGATGCCGAGGTACTGCGGATTTCCGTAATGCTCGATGTAGGCAGGCAGCTCATCGCAGGTCGCGGTAGGATGGAAGAGGTTTTCCAGAGCCAGAACAACTTTGTTCTCTTCGGCGACCGGAAGAAGCTCATCAAGACACTCAAGCGTATATTTGCGGACAGCTTCCGGAGTGCTGGTTTCAATGTCAGGATGGAAACAGAGTCTGCCGATATGCATCGTCAGAGTCTTGAGTCCGAGAAGTCCGGCGACCCGGAGTGAGCTTTTCTGCAGCTCGTGAATCCATTTGCGGTCACGCTCAACAGGATAACCGAGGTTTTCTCTCTCTCCGAAAGGTGCGTGGGCATCACACAGGACAAGGCCGCGCTTTTCGACTTCCGCCTTGACCTTGGGAATATCAGACATATTCATCGTAAGGTATCTGATGACGCCATTGTGCAGAACCACATTTTTGGCTCCGGATGCAGCAAGATCATCCAACTCTGCATAGAACTCATCGGTAAGCGGCGGCCAGGAATGTATGCACAAACTCAAAGGAATTTTCTGGGTAACCATATTTTTCAGCTCCTCTTGTTCAAGGTACATGATTTGAATACTTGTATATACCGTAATATAACAGTAATATCCATAAAATACAAACTGCCTTGCAGCTTTTTGCCCCATATTAAGCAGAAAAGAAAAATATGCGTAAAAAACACATCATTTCCGCCTGTTATACATATTTCATTTTACGCAACTCCGGAGTATAGTATATAAAAAGCAGTCTGTTAAACAGTATTCATACATATAAGGAAAGGATTTTACTATGAACATTCCGCGTCCGGAGTATCCGCGTCCGCAATTTGAACGGGAAAATTGGGTCAACCTCAACGGCACCTGGAGTTATGAATTTGATTTCGGCCGCAGCGGAGTCGAAAGAGAGGTGTTCAAAAGCACCGGTTTTGCCAACGCCATCACAGTTCCGTTCGTCCCCGAAAGCAAACTTTCCGGAGTCGGACACACTGACTTCATCGAAGCGATGTACTACCACCGCAAGATCACCATTCCGGAATTCTGGAACGGCAGACGCATCATGCTCAACTTCGGTGCAGTCGATTACATCGCCGAGATCTACCTCAACGGCAAAAAACTGCTGCGCCACGTCGGCGGCTCAACTCCGTTCGCTGTCGATCTCACAGCTGAAGTTGAAGCCGGCAAAGAGTACGATCTTGTGGTCGGCGTCACCGATCTGCTGCGCACCCACACCCAGGGCGGAGGCAAACAGAGTCCGGAATACCACTCCCACAACTGCGTTTACACCCGCTCAACCGGCATCTGGCAGACCGTCGACCTCGAAGCCTGCGGCATTTACGGACTCAAATCCTGCCGCATCACTCCGGATTTTGACGGTGGACGCTTCATCTTCACTCCGGTTTTCTATCAGGAGTCAAGAGGCAATGCCATTTTTGAAGTTGAAATTTTCGATAACGGAACAAGCGTCGGCAAAAAGAGCATTCCGGCGGCGAGCGGAGCGGCTCTTGACATAACTCTTGACAACCCCAAAGCCTGGAGTCCGGAAGATCCCTTCCTCTACGACATTGTTTACACAATCAGAACCGCCGACGGAAAAACCGATGATGTTGTAAAAGCATATGCCGGATTGCGTAAAATTCATATCGAAGGCAACAAAATTTTCCTCAACAACCGTGAAATCTATCAGCGGCTCGTTCTCGATCAGGGTTTCTGGCCGGAGAGTCTCTGGACCGCCCCCTGCGATGAGGAACTCAAAAACGACATCCTCCGCTCAATGCGCTGCGGATTCAACGGGGCACGTCTTCACCAGAAGATCTTTGAGCCGCGTTACCACTACTACGCCGACAAGCTCGGTTACCTCACCTGGGGCGAGTTTCCCAGCTGGGGCATGGGCTGTACCCGTGATTCAAAAGTCGGCAGCGAGGTCTATCATCAGGCGGCAAACAACCATATCCGGGAGTGGATGGCAGAGATCGAGCGCGATTTCAACCACCCATCCATCATCGTCTGGGTTCCGCAGAACGAAACGATACCGCTCAACAGCGAGATAATGCGCTACGAGGATTACATCACCCAGATTTTCGACATCACCAAACAGCTCGACCCCACCCGTCCCGCAGTGGACAGCAGCGGCTATGTCCACGTCAAAACCGACATATGGACAGTTCACTGCTACGTCCCCACTGTCGACAAACTTCAGGAGTTCATCGCCAAAAACGAGGAGACCGGAGAAGAGTTCAAGACCCAGTACTCAGCTCCCGGCTTCGTCTACTCCGGTCAGCCCTGTCTGGTCGATGAATTCGGCGGTTTCAAATATATTCCGCCGAAATTCCGCGATCCGGAAGACAAGAGCTGGGGTTACGGCGGACTTATCCTTGAAACTGAACAGGATCTCCTCGACCGTATCGCCCCGCAGGTGGAGCTTATGAACAACGATGAGCGTCTGGCAGGATACACCTACACCCAGCTC
>JAZQTR010000190.1:0-7374 GCA_045630865.1 Victivallaceae bacterium | reverse complement strand
AGGTGTGAGGCGTAAAATTGTACCCGACCAACGAGGAGGGTACATTATCCCGCTGTCGGTCGTACCGACCCGCAATGCGCCGCCGTCGGTCAGACTTCTTCACAACAATTTGAATAATATTTATTTTACAAGTTGCAATTTGATCGTCTGGCGGCCACTGCCCTTGAGCGGAACCTTGATAAGTCCGCATGAGGTCATCAGCTCTTTGTCGGCGGCCTTAAGGCTGCTCTCGAGCAGGATGAGCGGATTTTTGCCCGGGGTAACTTCAAGCTCGACTCTGTTTTCTGCCGGATCCCAGATGAATCTGCTGACGGCGACGTCGCGGGAAACGCTCATTCTCACCTTTCCGTCGATACGGTGAAGCACCTGTGAGAGGTAGGGAAGGAAACACATTCCCGGCCAATCTCTGCCGAGGCGTTTGAGTTTGCCGTTCTTTTTATCCGCTGCCTCTTTTGCCGCTTCTCCTGCGAGTTTGGCGGCGATTTCGGGAGTAAGTCCCGGGGCCTGACCGGCAACGCCGAGCATATACTGTCCGAGCTGGTATCTGCCGTCTTTGCCGTAGAGTTTGGGCAGGACGTGGATATTGAAGTACGGCTCAAGCTCTTTGGCGGCGTACTTTTTGTAGAAGGCGTTCAGCTCTTCCGGAATACCCTGACTGGTATCGAAGAGGTCGAGCTCTTTGGGCAGAGTGCCTTTGGTGCGGAAGCTGTAACCGTTTTCAGAAAATCCGACTCCGAAAGAGATGTTTTCGCTGTAGGCGGCAAGTTTGTTCTTTACCGCATAGTCAGTGAACACAAGCCGGGTGTAGGTCGGAACCATGCGGCGTGCTGCCCGATAGAGAGCCTGACTGCGCAGGGCATCGTCTCCGGTGATCTCTGCGATGCGGGCGAGAGACATCATTGCGGCGTATTCGCAGTTGAGCATATCGATGGTGGCGGAAAGTCCGGATTCGCGGCAGTGGCACGCCATATATCCCCAGTCGTCGCTGACCAGCAGCAGACGGGCGGCGTCGAGCAGACATGAGATGTTGGCACGGACAAAATCCGGCTGTCCATGGCGGTCGGCGAGCATGCGTCCGAGAGAGAGCATCATGTAGACGGTTTCGTTGCAGTCGGCGTAGTTGATGGTCGTGCCGGTTCCGGGGGCGTATTTGGTGGCGTGCAGATGGCGGTTGCCGAAGTAGACCGAGTAGCGGATACCGCTCATCGGCTCTTCTCTCCAACGCTGGGCGGTCTTGTACTGGGCGAACTCCACGGCTTCAAAGAAGCGTTTGCGCAGACGGCGGCGCAGGATGGACATGGATACATCATCGAGGTTGTAGGGGGCAGTAACCGCCTGATTGAGTCCCATCAGCCAGCCGTGCATACCGATGCTCTGAACGAGCGGAAAATCGCTGGCGCAGGGGTAGGGAAGAGACCAGCGGAAATCTCTGACACCGCCGCCGCAAGACCATTTTGAACCGTCTTTGAAGACATCGTTGCCGACTTTCACGATATCGCTGTGGCTTCTGGTTCCGGGGATGGTGGGATAGACCATTTCCGGCAGAGGCAGAGTCCAGTCGACGGTGTCGGCGTTATCTCTTGCGGCGTAGTTGCCGTAGCTGGTGACGAGTTTCCAGTCGCTGACCTGATTTGAGTTGAAGAGTTTGCCTTTTGAGAACCACGCAAGCGGAGATACCGGAGCGTAATCAGACGCCGTTATGTTCCAGTCGTTGGGGGTGGTGATGTATTTGAAGGAGGTGCGGATATTGACCAGTTTCGCCTTTTCGTCGAGTTTGAACTTCTCGTCTGCGGAAACCGGGTACTTGAAGGCCTTTTTCATCCAGAAAGTGATGCGCTTCTGCACATCGGAAGAAATGGATTTTTCCCATCCGGAAGTCTTGACCGGCATTCTGCCGTACAGCCAGACCGGAACGATCATGCCGACACCGTTTTTGCGGCTGAAGGTGAGTCCGGAGACCGCTCCGCCGGCTTTGGCGACTTCGATTTTATCCTGACGCTTTGAAAACACCAGCATGAGCGGATGGTCGGCGTCATTTTTGAAGAGCAGCAGCCACGGCTCCTGCCAGTCGGTCGGGATGGTGTCGGTCTTGTTGAGATCTATGATTTTTATGCCGTCTTTGCCCTTGTAGGCGCAAGTGGAGGCGAGGTTGGTGACTTCCATATCGGTGCGGTCGGAGAAAATCTCCCAGCGGACACCGGGGAACGCCAGACTGGTATCGAATCTGCGGCTGCTGCCGTTGTCTTCGGTGATGACTCCGCCTTTGCCGAGCCAGTTGACACGGTCGGGAACGAATTTCCACGGCTTGCTGCTGTCGGCTGTGAGCTGGACAAGTTCAGGACAGCTGCCGAAGCCGCCCATGCCGCGCAGGTTCTCTGATACGATGGTAATGGCGTTTCTGCCGCCGAATTTGATCAGGTCTGCCGGAATGGTGTAGCGGTGCGGACGCATCCAGTATTCGCTCATATCAGCAGTGACTTTGCCGATGGATTTGCCGTTGAAAAAGACTTCGGCAAGGTCATCTATGCCGTTCTGGACGGCGAACTGGATGGGGGCTCCTTTCCAGTTCGCAGGAATGTCGCAGTCGACGGAAAACTCAACCTTGCCGATGTGGTTGTGTTCAAACTGCCAGTCGACAGTTTTTGTTTCACTGCCGGGGGAAGCGATTTTGAAGTTCCATTTGCCGAGCTTGATTTTGGGAGTCTGGCTGTTGGTGAAGCGGTACTCCTGTGAGTTGTTGATGACAGAGAGATAGTTGTTGATCTCTTCGGTGAGCAGACCGTCGCCGAGGATGACGCCGAAGCGTCCGAAGTTCTCTTTTCCTGCTCCGGTGAGATAGCCGTCCTTATCCGGTGTAACGGCGGGGCGTTTGGCGATATCGAGCTTTTTACCGCTCAAATAGGAGACCGTGCGGAGCAGAAACGGGTCGCGGGCGGTATAGCCGCTCACAAGGTCGCAGCCGATGGCGATGGCGTTGTAGATGACTTTGCCTTTGCCGGCTTTTCCCTCGACCATCGCGGGCTTGCCGTCGGCGTAGGTGAGCAGGACTTTGCCGTTGCGCAGACCGAGATCGGTGTAGACACCGAATGCGGCTTTGCTGAGTCCGTCAAAGAGAAAAGCGTTGTCGACTGCCGGAGCGAGGGTTTTGCGTTCGGGAAAATCATTTGAGGGCAGCACGTTAACTTCGACCGGGAGCAGCTCCTGCACTTCAGGATCGGCGATGATCGAAGCGGCTATGAGATTTGCCCCCTTTTTGACCGATGAGGCTATGCGTTTGGCAAGTTTTTTATCCGGACGCGCGGCGGAGTAAACGATAAGCTGCGCTTCTTCCGGAGTTTTAACCAGTGCGACATCTTTGCTGACGGTCTCAAAGAGCAGGTGGCGGAATCCCGGATAGGCCTGATTATCCTTGAGGTTCCTCATTCTGCCTCTGCCGTCGTAGACGGTCGCCAGATCGTCGTTGTCGAAGTGGACAAAGACTTTGAGCGCGTCAGCGGCAGGTTTTGCCTCAGCTTTTTTTTGAGGATGGACGATCACCTCGTTGAGCCCGGTGTTGTTTCCGGCATCATCGGGGGAGACGATACGGATGTTTCTGACTTCGAGCAAAACTTCGGTTCCCGGCTTGGCTCCGTCGATGGAGACGCCGAATTTGAGCTGGCGGAACTGATAGACGGCATCGGCAAGTTTGTAGGTGGAGTCAAGTGAGAAGTTGTAATCTTTCCAGGTGCTTCCCTTGACGACCAGTCCGGGGCCCCAGCACATCACGCTTCTTTTGCCTTCCAGATAGCTGATGATCGGTTTGACCATCACCGGCTGGTCACCTTTGGCGACGCGGCAGGAAAACTGCAGTTTATGCTGTGAGTGGATGGCGCGGTCGATGTTGCTGCAGACGATAATGGCGGCTTTGCCGTTTTCTGAGTTGCGTTTGATTCCGAGCGAGAACTCTTCGGCGGAGATGTTTTTGAAGTCGTATTCAGCTCCTTTGCCCGGAGCTATGGGAAAATGGGTGACAAAACGCGCTTTGCCCAGTTCGACATCTTTGACAGTGACGCCGGCAACGGTTCCGGCGGCGGGTTTCTTCAACGCCGCGCCGATTTTGAGCTGATAGAGATGGGCAGTGTCGGAGTTTACCTTGAACTCCTCTTTGAAGGGCATTGAGATCGCGAGGGTCATACCGGGCTGGATGCTGTACTTGGTTCTGCCATAGGCGACGCGCCCCTTACTGCCTTCGCGGAAACTCATCGAGCCGGAAATCTCGACCGGAACTTTTCCGGTGTTCGCCACTTTGAAGTTGACGGCGAGATCTTTGACGTTCTCTTTGCGGTCAAAGGTGTAACAGCCGATGACGCCCGCCCGCTCTTTGGAACCGTTGGCTTTGATGACTGCTGAAAATCCTCCCTTGCCGGTTGAGTTGAATTCATAAGATGCCCCTTTGCCGGGAGCGACACTTATCCAGTTGTCTTTGGGGGCGGCGCTGAGGATTCCGCACAGCATAAAAACTATAAACAGACAGCGGTTCACGATTTTTCTCCTTTATACTTTAATTATTGCTGTTGAACTTTTTATTCTCTTCGAGCCAGAGCTGGTCGGCGGCTCTCAGCGCGTCGTACTCCGCCTGATCGATGGGGTCGTACGGCGGCTTGCTGACGATCTTTTTGATGCAGGAGCCGGGGGAAACACATCCGCCCGCTTTTATATCTTCTTCGGTGAGGCGTGAAAGATAGATGGTTTTGCCGTGGAAACGGCAGTGGTCGTGGACAAGATAGATCACTTCATCATCACTTATAGCGGCATCGGGGTAGGAGACGTGGATATCGTCGTCGATGAGCAGACTCCACTTCCACGTCCTGCCGTCATCATCGCTCAAGTATGCTGTCATATTTTTGCGGTCGGGCGGCAGAGAGTCGTTTTTCACCAGCAGGATATTGCCTGACGGAAGCCGCTTTACAAAGAGTCTTGAAGATGGCGCGATCAAATCCGTCACTTTTCCGTCACTCCATGTTTTTCCGCCGTCACTTGAGGTTGATTCGGCTATTGCTCCGGCGTCACAGCGGGCGAAAAGACGGATGGAGCCGTCAAGTCTCTCGTAAGCCATTCCCTCGTCGAAGGGGGTGGGAACTTTTCTGCCGCCCTGCTTGCGCTGCCACGAGACGCCGTTGTCGCAGGATTCGGAATACATATAATACTCACTTGTCCAGTCGTAGGCGAAGAGCAGTATCCTGCCGTCAGAGAGGAGAGTCGGCTGACAGCGGAGAAAACCGGGGGAGATATAACGCGGTTCGCTCCAGACCAGTTCATCTGCTTCGGGATCATCGCACACCATCGCCCAAACGGAGAGGTGTTCACTTGAAGTGTTGACGAAGTTGTCGTTCCTCACTGTCCAGAATGCCCAGAGACGTTCTGATTTATCCATCCAGAGCTGGATGTCTATGGCGCGTATCTTCTCTTCCGGAACGCTTGCTATCGCCAGAATGACGTCGCTCCACGTTTCGCCGTTGTCGCGGCTTTTGACCAGAATATTGCAGTTGAGCGGTGACGGCTCTTTGGTTCCGCCGGTGTACCATCCGGCATAGAGTATGCCGCTCTTCGTTCTGGCGATAGTGGGACACCCCTGCCAGTAACGTTTTACTTCAGGGTATTTACCGGCAGGGGAAAAATCTATTCTGCCACAGAGTTTTTCAGGAGCCATTTCTATTCTCAACGCTTCCAGTACCAGTGGCTGATCTTGGAGTTTTCCCAATCGTGGTTGCCGACCATGCCGTCAGTATAGAGCATTTCAGTTCCATCCAGTCCGGATGCTCCGGCATTGTATGCTTTGACGTGACCGTCGAAAAAGAGAATGTTGCAGACAGAGTCGTTGTGCCACGGATAGAGGAACGCCGCCTCATCGCTTGTGTTATACGAAGAACGGACGTGGTAAAACGGATAGGCAGACACGTTCTGAGTTCTCGCCTCAGCAAAAATCAGCCAGTGTGACGGACGCTTGACCATCGCGGCTGTGGTCAGAGTATTCTTCGCAGGTTTGTCGTTGAAGTCGTAAATATAGCTGCGGTTGATGGCGTAGCCGCAAGCCTGTGTGCAGGACCAGTAGTTGCCTTTTTTGTTCACAAACGCTCCGGTGCGCCACGCGATACGGTAGTTCTCGTTGGGAACGGTAGGTCCGAAGATGGCCTCTTTGGAAACCGGACAGAGAAGAGATTTCCAGGCAATATATTTGTTGACGCAGAGGTTTGCCGGCCAGTAGTCTCCGCTGTAGCAGCGGCGGGGAATGATCACTCCGCTGAAGTCATCAGCGTAGTGCAGTACAGCCAGACCGAGCTCCTTCATATTGTTCTGGCAGGCTGAGACCTGCGCTCTGCCGCGCGCCTGACTCAACGCGGGCATCAGAATTGCCGCCAGAATGGCGATGATGGCGATGACGACCAGAAGTTCGATCAGCGTGAAGCCGGAAATTCTTTTGTTCTGCTGTGAGAGTTTCATAAAAATGCTCCTTGAATTCAGGTTTGAGGTAACTTATACTTCTTCTAATATACACAATCTTCATAAAACCGCAAGGGTTGAGCTGAAAAAATTGCAAAAAAATGCTCCGGAGCATTCCGGAGCGGTAAAATCGGCAATGTTATTTGATTTCGGAGTGTTTGGTTCCGTGGTGCCAGAAACCTATCTTACCGGCACGTGTCCACGGGTCGTGGTTGAGCAGTCCCGGGGTTGCGGTGTAGAGGACGTTCACACCCTCCCAACCGCCGGCTGTGTTGTAGGTCTTGACGTGTCCGTCGCAGAAAAGCACGTTGGCAAGACTGTCGTTGTGCCATGGATAGATGAATCCGCGGTCTGCAGGGCTGGCATGGTTGTAGTTGCTGCTCACGTTGTAGTAGGGATAGCCACCATATGTTTCCGGCTTTCTGGTCTCGGCAAAAGTGAGGAACTGTGCCGGACGCTTGACGTTCTGCATAGTGACAACCAGCTCTTTGGCAGGGGCGTCGTGGGCATCGTAGATAAACTGCCAGTTGATTCCGTAGCAGGTGAAATACGTCGCACTTGAGCCGCCGGTGAAATCACCCTTTGCCCACGCTGCTTTGTGATATTGGTTGGGATCTTTTGTAGTTGCATTCACCATATAATCGTATGCAACCGGACACTTCAGAGACTGGTAGCCGAGGTATTTGTTTTTCCACAGCACATAACCCCAGATTGCCTGGTTTTTGTCGTCTTTCCAGGCGCGGCGGGGCAGAACGATACCGTTGAAGTCGTCGGCGTAGTTGTGGACAGCAAGTCCGAGGGATTTCAGGTTATTGGTGCAAGTGGTGGCGGATGCTCTGCCGCGCGCCTGTGAGAGTGCAGGCATCAGGATCGCCGCCAGAATGGCGATGATGG
>JAZQTR010000189.1:0-3246 GCA_045630865.1 Victivallaceae bacterium | reverse complement strand
GCCCCTTATACTCCCATTCCAATTATCATCATCACTCCATGCACTACTACTGCTATTAATATATTTAAATTAATATATAGCAGTAGTAGAGGGGGGTATTTTCTGTTAATACAAATCATAACATCTTTGTTTGCAATGACTTTACTTCATCAATACCTGTTAATAACTATGTTTATGAGTCTGTTGACAGATGTTAATATTAAAAACTGTTGACACTTGTTTAACAGGATATGAACTATTAATTAACATAGTTACCAACCACTTATTAACAACCCTTTTTTATTCTTTTTTCGAGGAGTGTTACAGTTTCGAAGTGAGAAGTAGCCGGGAACATATCGAAGAGGGAGACACTTTTTATCTTATAGATATCCTGCAGTGATGATATATCTCTTGCGAGGGTATCGGCTGCGCACGATATATAAATTATATTTTGCGGCTGATGTTTGCGGATATTTTTTCTCATGTTGTCATCCATTCCGGATCGTGGCGGATCGACGAGCAGGGTATAATTTGTGTTCTTTGCGTGGAATTTTGCGAAGAACTTACCGGCATCTGC
Source organism: Victivallaceae bacterium (assembly GCA_045630865.1). GTDB lineage: Bacteria > Verrucomicrobiota > Lentisphaeria > Victivallales > Victivallaceae > UBA1784. The sequence goes on along the minus strand of JAZQTR010000189.1, from coordinate 2,690 downwards.
GGCGGTGAATCGGCAAGATTTTTCAACGTTGTGTATTTCTGCGTTGGAGATGGCGGTTTTGACTGCCTGCTGTGATATTTCGCATGCGGAGCATTTTAAATCCGGAATATTTTCGGCGGCGGCGATGGAAAAGACTCCTGTACCGCAGTATAGTTCGCACAGTTCGCGGCATTTGAGATTTTTGAGGATATCCACTACTTTGCTTATAAGCATGGAAGCGACATTGAGATTTGTCTGGAAGAATCCTGATGAATCGACCTGAAATTTTCCATATTCCGGAATATCTTCAGTAATGATGCTGCAAGATTGATTTTTTTCAAACGCGCATACGTTATTGCAGCTGCTTTTGCGCAGAACGATATCGCTGCCGGTGAAACTGCCTGGAGTTGGGATGATCTGATTTATTTCCGGCACGGCTATTTTGCACTCTGTTACCGGAACGATCGATATATTATCTTCAGCGCGGTATCCGCAGACGCCGTTTTCGCAATGGAGGACGATTTTGTTTCTCCAGCCGTACCGTTTCGGGGATGGAACGGGTGTTTCAAAATTTTCAACTTCGAAGCTGCGCAAAAGCCATTTGAGCTGTTGCTGTTTCCACTCGAGTTCGACATTATAAGGAACGTGCTGATACGAGCATCCGGGACACCTGTCAAAGATCAGACACTCCGGAGTTATTCTCAAATCGCTTTTCTCGATAACACTGATCAATCTTGCTCTGGCGAAGCGTTTTTTATCCTGAACTATTTCGATTTCTACTTTTTCGCCCGGTATTGCTCCGCGGACAAATACGCTTTTTCCGTTTGGAAGGGTTCCGACGGCTTCACCTCCGTTGGCGAAAGATTTAATTATTGCATTTTCAGGCATTGTTTATTCTCCTGAGCAGATTTTCGGCACATCTCATACCGTCGCAGGCGGCGGAGATGATTCCACCGGCAAGTCCGGGACCCTCGCCTGCAGGAAAGAGTTTTTTGACTGTGCTTTCGCAGTTTTCATCTCTTAAAATGCGTACAGGGGATGAGACGCAGCTTTCGACACCGATAAATTTGCCGTACTTGATGAATCCGGGCATGATTCTGTCGAAGTGCTTGAGTGCGGCGGCAAGGGCGGCAAAAGACTCTTTTGGCAGCAGATCATCGATGCGTCCGGGAACGATTCCGGTTTCGCAGGCGTGGTCTGATATTTTTACGGATGCGCGGCGGCGGAGAAAATCTTCGGCGGTCTGGCAGGGAAAAGCGTAATCGCTTCCGCCGCGGATAAACTGTTCGCGCTCAATTTTTTCCATTATGGCGTATACGTCATCAGCTTTGAAGCTATCCGGCAGCTCTATGGTGGAAATAAGACAGCTGTTGGCAAAGAGTCCGTCGCGGGCAAAGTCGCTGACGCCGTTGGTGATGGAGGCGTTTTCCCATGCGGTGGCGTTGACGATTCTGCCGCCCGGACACATGCAGAAGCTGCTGACTCCGGGGGCGTCTTTCGGACGCGATACGATGTGATATTCTGCTGCTCCGAGAGCCTCCGGACGGCTCATTTTGTACTGTTTGAGGTCGATGAACTCCTGCGGATGCTCTATGCGGCAGCCGAGCTGAAAACTCTTGAGGGCGCATGAAATTTTTCCACCGGCAGTTATTTTTCGGATAAGCTCTCTGCCGCCGAGACCGCAGGCGAGAATTACTCCGGCGGAGGTGGTTATTTTTTCGCCGTTGGAAAGAATCACACCATTGCAGACGCCGTCTTTTTCAATAATTCCGTCAACTTTGCAGTTGAATCTGAAAGAACCGCCGAGGGAAATTATTTTTTTGCGCAATTCAGGAATGGCGCGCTTGAGGTAGTCACTGCCGATATGAGGACGTGAGAGGTAACCTGTCTCTGCCGGGGCTCCCGCGGAAATAAACTCATCAATGACCATTCGGCTGAACGGACTTCTGGTTCCGGTGTAGAGTTTGCCGTCTGAAAAAGTTCCTGCGCCGCCCTCGCCGATGAGCAGATTGCTTTCGGTATCGAGAATGCGTCCGGCAAGAAATTTTTTGTAGCGTTCATCGCGCTCCGGAACGGGAAAACCGCGGTCGAGGATGACCGGTTTTGCTCCGGCAAGAGCAAGGTAGAGTCCTGCGAACAATCCGGCTGGGCCGGTTCCGACGATAACTGGACTATCCTGATGACGCCAGACGTTTTCAGGAACCGGTGAAGTATTATCTTTACTTTGATACTCCGGAAACTTCTTTTTGAAAGAATCCGGCAGCGTTGCCACTGCGCGGTAGACCAGAAGCGGCGGAGCTTTGCGCGAATCGATGCTCTTGCTGATGATTTCAATTTTACTGACTGTTCCCGGCGGAACGCGCAGCTTCTTTTCGGCAAACGGAATGAGCATATCGTCTATATTGCGCGGCACTGCCGAACTGTTTACAGAAAACTGGACTTCACTCTTCACTTTTTCCTCCGTTGCTGCTGCGTTTGCGTCTGATACTTTCTGAAATTCTGAATGCGGTATTTTCTCCCAGACCGGGAATTCTTCTTGCGATCTCTTCCGGGGTGGCTTTTCTCAAACCTGTAACTGATCCGAACTCTCTCAAGAGCTGAACTTTGCGTACTTTTCCGATGCCCGGTATATCATCGAGCAGGGATTTTTCTATTTCGCGTCTGCGCAGTTCCCGGTGGTAGGTGATGGCGAAGCGGTGCGCCTCATCGCG
>JAZQTR010000188.1:0-9505 GCA_045630865.1 Victivallaceae bacterium | reverse complement strand
CGGCGGACTTGTTGCCGTGAAGCCGGATGCCGTAAAACCGGTCGATAAATTTTTCGGTTTCGGCGGCGTGCGCCACATTTACCGTGACCACTTCAAGGATTTCCGTGAGGGGAAAGGCAATGTTCCGCTTCTCATCTACAGTCTGCCCGGATACGGCAAAACCAGCATGACGCTGTCGCACGCTCTGGATACAGAAAATTCAGTGGTGATCCTGCCGGAGCCCGAAGATCTCGGCGGCAGATGGATAGAGCTGGTTTCCGCTCTTGCGCTGCGCAAAGATCATCTCTTTGTGGTGTTTTTTGATGACATTGATCCCAATTCTGTGGATTGGTACAGTTTCCGCACCCACGTCGGCGGAGTGTTTTCCATGCCTGAAAATGTCATGCCGGTTCTCTCATCGAACTACGAATTTCCGGCAGGTATCCTCTCGCGCGGACGCAAAGTGAGTTTTCCGGTATTCGACGAGGTGCGCTGTACCGAGATGATCGAGGATTTTCTGCTTTCATTCGGCTTGAAGAATCCGCCGCACCAGTTGATCTCCCTCATAGGAGCGGACTACACTGAGGAGTTCGGGCAGAAGAAATTCACAGAATTGTCGCCGCGTACTCTGATGCGCTATCTCCAGATCTATATGAATGACCGCAACAAACGCCGCACGATGGTCGAAATGTCGATGGGAGAGATGGTGACTCGTCCGGATGCCGAGCTTTTCTACGAGTTCAATATCAATCTTATGCGCGATCTCTACGGAGAGGAGTATATCACCCGTCTGCGCAACGAAAAGTTGAAAAATCTTTGAGTTTTTCAGGATAAAACGCCGAAATAAGCAAAAAAAGCGTATATTTTTATCCGGAAACATTTGCTATTTTGTTTAATCAGGGTTATATTTAATATATTGTGTTTTTTAATCAAACCAAATCAACAGGAGTCCAATATGGGTCAGCAGCATAACAAGATCGAAAAACGCCGCCGCCGCAAGGCCTACCTCGAGCGTGTCCACGAGCGTGCGATGGCTAACAAGAAGAAATAATCAATTTCGACTTGAAAAATCCCCGATGCGAAGTTATCTTTGTATCGGGGTTTTTATTATAACTGATTTGTACTGACGGAACGCGGACTCGCAGAATGAAGGATCTTCTGAAAAAAGCCGGAAAGCTCTGGGAAAATATCCTGTTCGATGACCGGGCGAAATTTTCACTCTGGCGCATCGCCGGAGCTTTCGCTATGGCGGTTCTGCTTATAGCCGATCCGTTCTGTGCCGCCGGATGGTTCCGGTATTTTCTTGTTTTCCTTCTATCCGGTGCTGTCATCTCTGTTCTGGCCAATGTGAAAAACAGCAAAGGAATGATCTCTGCACTTCTGCTTGCCGTGATCTTCTTCTGTCTTATCTGGTTCGGCAGAGGTGACTCCGTCAGCGGATACGGCATGGCGGCTCTTCTGATGGTTTCCGGTATCGGGCTGCTGAAGTTCAGGCGTACCGCCGGATATTCAGGAAAAATTTTTCTGCTGCGCTTTGCGTGTTCAGCTGCAGCATTCGGACTGGCAGCGGTCATGATTTTTTCGGGAAGAAAACTCGGTGTCCGCTATCTCGACCATCTTCCCTTTTACGCCCTCGGATGCGCCGGATGCGCTCTTGCGTGGCTCTCTCAAATAAGGAAAAGTGATATATGATGCGTATTGGTTCAGGCTTTGATGTGCACAGATTTGCTCCTGACCGAAAACTTATCCTCTGCGGAGTCGATGTGCCAAGCGAGCTGGGACTTGCCGGACACAGTGACGCCGACGTCGCCGTCCACGCTCTGATGGATGCATTGCTCGGTGCGCTTGCTCTCGGTGATATCGGCATGATCTTTCCGGATACCGACGAGCGTTACCGCGGAGCGGACAGCATGAAACTGCTGAAACACGTTATTTCCCTGCCGGAGTTTTCCGGTTGGGATATCTGCAACGTCGATGTGTGCATAATAGCTCAAGCTCCGAAGCTTTCTCCCTACCGGGATGAGATGCGCAGACGCCTTGCCGATGAGCTTGAACTATCTCCCGACCGGGTGTCGGTCAAATTCACCACAACAGAAAAGCTCGGGTTTACCGGCAGAAAAGAGGGTATCGCTTCTCAAGCCGCTGTTCTTCTTGCCCGTAAAGCCCGCTGATAATCAAGGAATTTTTTGAAATGGCTTCTTTCGCTGAAACTCTCTCTGTCGCTGAACGCAAACGGAATATCCGGTATGCCTACGTTTCGACCTGGTTCGGATGTTTCGCCGATGTTATGCTCGACAGCAGTGCTTTGATCATCATCTACTTTACTCTGCTCAAAGCCGGTAACTCCCTCATTATGTTTTCATCGGCTCTTACCGGAATCGTCTCCATGCTGCTGCTGATACCGGCGTCGTTTTTCATTCCGCGTTTCGGGGTGAAGAATATGGTCGGCGTAAGCTGTTCGCTTTCGTGCAGCGGATACCTGCTGATGGCATCTGCTCCGCTTTGGGGTAATGCGGCTGCTCCGTATATCGTGTTGCTGGGTATCTTTGTCTTTTGTGTCGGACGTCCGATATGGACCGTTTCGTGGTATCCTATCCTGACAGATATCCTGCTCCCGGAGGAGCGTGCCGGATTTTTGGGCAAAATGAGATTTTCATATACCGCCATCACCGGAACCTCATTCTATTTTATCGGTCTTTTTATGGGTAAGGAACCGCCTGTTTGGTACCTTCAGGCAGCTATCGCGATGACAGGAGTTTTCGCACTCGGCAGATATTACTGCATTTCGAAGTTGAAGCTTTCGGATATCAGAAGTGAAAAAATTGATGTAAAGAAAACATTTTCGATCAGTATCCACAATGCTCCACTGGTCGGTTTTTCGGTTTATACCTGCTTTTTCTGTCTGGCGTTTTCAGCTGTTATGCCTCTCGCACTGCTCTATATGAAAAACGGACTTAAATTTGATGCAGATACGGTGCAGATGCTCTCGACAGCGGGAATCGCAGGAAATATCTCCGCTTTTCTGATTTATAAAAAATTGCATAAGTTATTAGGTATGCGGAATCTGCAGCTGCTTATCCATTTTATGGCGATACTTCTGCCCATACTCTTCTTCTGCTGTACCGGGAACTCCGTTGCGGTTATGACTGCAATGGGTATTCTGCTGTTTCTCTCTTATATGGTATTTTCTCTTTTTTCCTGCTGTTTCAGTCAGGAGTGTCTGGCTCTTGCCCGTCCCGGAAACAGTGCCATGGCTTCAGCTTTTGCCTGTACCTATGACGGTATCGGTAAAGCAGCCGGACGTACTGCCGGAAGTTTTCTGCTGAGCAATGGAATACTCTCGAGCTCCTGGATGTTGGGCAATCTTTCGGTCAGCAACTTTCAGACGGTATTCATTTTCTGCGCTCTCGGAGCACTGTTTATGCTGGTGCTCGTTTTCAGTCTTCCCAGCGTGGTCAGCCATCACGAAGATTATTATCAGCCGTAAGGAGAGAACTGTTATGTCAAACATCGCCAATAATATCCTCGAACTGGTCGGAAATACTCCGGTCGTGAAGATCAATAAACTCAATACTTCAAACGCAAATGTTTTTGCCAAACTGGAGTTCGCAAATCCAGCAGGTTCAGCCAAGGATAGAGTCGGACTAGCGATGATCCTCGATGCCGAAAAGCGCGGCATACTCTCTCCGGGAGCGACGATTGTCGAACCCACAAGCGGCAATACCGGTATCGGACTTGCGCTTGCTTCTGCGGTGAAAGGCTATAAACTTATTTTGACCATGCCTGATACGATGAGTATCGAAAGACGCAAACTGCTTGCGGCTTACGGTGCCGAAATCGTGCTTACCCCCGGAAGTGAGGGTATGTCAGGCTCTATCGCCAGAGCCGAAGAGATCGTGAGGAACACTCCCGGCAGTTTTATGCCCCAGCAGTTCAAAAATCCGGCGAATCCGCAGTGCCACTATGAAACCACCGCCCGTGAACTCTGGCGCGATACAGATGGGAAAATCGACGCAGTAGTTGCCGGAGTCGGTACCGGAGGCACTCTTTCCGGAATAGGCAAATATCTCAAGGAGCAGAATCCCGATATAAAGATGATTGCTGTAGAACCGGTAGATTCGCCGCTTCTTTCCAAAGGTGTTGCCGGAGCGCACAAACTTCAGGGTATCGGAGCCAATTTTGTTCCGGATACCCTTGACCGTTCAATCATAGATGAAGTGATTGCCGTGAGCGACACAGATGCCGGACGCACTGCAAGAAGTGCCGCCGTCAGCGAGGGACTGCTCATCGGAATATCCGGCGGTGCTGCGCTTTTTGCCGCACTGGAAGTCGCAGCACGTCCGGAGTTTTCCGGTAAAAATATCTGTGTCGTGATACCGGATTCCGGAGAACGTTATCTCTCAAGCTGGCTCTTTGAGCAGAAGTAATTGCTGTATGAAGATAGTCCTTGCCTTTGATTCGTTCAAAAACTGTATGTCAAGTCCTGACATCTGCCGGATCTTCAAGCGGCAGATTGCGGAAATTGTTCCTGACTTTGAAGTGGTATCCCTGCCGCTCGGCGATGGAGGTGAGGGAACTGCCCGCGCCGTCACAGATGCCTGCGGCGGAGTTATGCATGCTTTTGAAGTCACTGGTCCTCTGCAGAAAAAAGTTTCTGCGCAGTGGGGAGAGCTTCCCGATGGTTCAGCGGTCTTTGAAATGGCTTCGGCAAGCGGAATAGAGCTGATTTCTCCGGAAGAGCGGAATCCGCTGAAGACTACAACTTTTGGAACCGGTGAGCTTCTGCGTCATATCATTTCCGACTGCGGTATCCGCAAAATCACTATAGGTATAGGCGGCAGTGCCACTGTCGACGGCGGAGTCGGTATGCTTCAGGCTCTCGGCGTGAAATTCTTTGACGGTTGCGGAGAGGAGATCCCGGTTCCGGCAGACGGCAGAGCTGTCAGTTCTATCCGCAGGGTTGATGTTTCCAATCTGGCAGAAGAGGTGAAAAACTGCCGGATATTGATCGCTTCTGACGTCACCAATCCGCTGTGCGGAAATAACGGTGCCGCCCGGGTGTTCGGTCCCCAGAAAGGGGCGGACTCAGATACGGTTGAATTTCTTGAAAAGAGTCTGGAAAATCTGGGCAGGGTGTGTGTCGACTCCCGTCTTGCCGATAACTTCAACTCTCCCGGCGACGGAGCTGCAGGCGGCGTCGGATTTGCTTTGCGTGCCATTCTCGGAGCGGAGTCCCGCTCCGGAGCAGAACTGGTTCTCGATCTGCTCAAGTTTGATGAGGCCCTTGACGGTGCAGATGTCGTCATTACCGGCGAGGGATGTTCAGACAGCCAGACGCTTTGCGGAAAACTTCCGGCAGTCGTGGCTGAACATGCCGGAAAAAAGGGCGTTCCTGTAATCCTGCTTTCCGGAGCATTGGGTAAGGGTAGAGAAGTGCTTGAAGAAAAGTTTTCCTGCGTATTGACTCTTTCGTCAGGAGCCGTTTCTCTTCAGGAGTCTATCGACTCTGCTCCGCAAAATCTTGCACGCATGGCAAAAGCGATTGCTTCCATGCTGCAGATCGCCCGGTGATGATCAGACCGTTTGCCGGTTGCGCTTTCGGTAACTGCGCGGAGTTTCGCCGCTGTATTTGCGGAAAAAACGGTCGAAGTAGATCAAATCACTGAATCCCATCTTTTCTGCCAGTAGAGAAACCGGTGCATTCGACCACGAAAGAAGCTCCTGCGCGATGCGTACACGTTCACGGTCTATAAGTTCTTTTGTGGTCATGCCGGTCTCTTTTCTTACTATTGAGAGCAGGTGCCCGGCGGACGTGTTGAGGTGTCCGGCACACTCTTCGACCGTGACCGGTTTGCCTTTGCGGCTCTGCACCAGAAGTTTTATTTTGCTGACTACCCAGGACTCCTGCGGATTTCTGTTTCCGCACAGTCTGCGGCAGAAGCCGTAGAGCAGTTCTGACAGCAGTTCAAGGCCCGGCGTTCCGGACGCAATCGGAAACTCCACCGGAACGCTGATAAGCTCCGGCGGAGCTATCGACTTGAATATATCCCCCAGTGCGTTTATCCAGATGAGCTGTTGGGCGCGCATTTCCGGCGGAGAGAATATGGCGCGTCCTGTTCCGCAGTCAAGTTTTTCACCCGGAAAAAACTTGAATGAATAATCACAGAAACCGCAATCTTTTTCCAGATGCAGACAGTGGTGCACTCCCGGCGGAACCAGTACGATATCTCCCGGCAGCAGTTCGCGTCTGCCCTGCGCTGTATCAAATGATCCCCTGCCGCCGCACACCAGATTCATCTGGTAAAAAGGGTGAAAGTGCAGCTTGCTTGAAAACAGAGAGGTGTCTTCAAAGCCGTATCCGCATAAATGAATGGATAATGTGTGGTTTTGAGTTGATTTTTCCATAAAAAATACCGCAGTTTGCCATAATATATGTGATTTTTGCATAATATTCAAGGAAAATGCTCTGTTTTATTCCTGATTTTCCGCATATATTATAAGCAAAGTAATATTTTGTTAATGTCCTGAATTTGGTGAAATGGACATACAAAACGTTGTTGTCATACTGGATCAGCGTGTCAGAACATACATTCAGCTGATGTTTTGTCAAATACGCAGAACGGTTTGTTTGCATCCGGCGAACGCAGTGTGAGTCAAGGTCACGTTTTGCGCCGAGTACGACATAGGAGTGTACTACTGTACACGACTGTGTCAACGCAGAAGCAAGGCGTGAGATTGACCGCAATGCGCCGCCGCCGGTCAGATTTTTTCACAACAATTGGAAGAATATCAATATTTTTAATACAGGAGAAAATATAATGTCGGAAAAAACAACTCTCGGTGTTATCGGATGCGGCGGTTTCTGCCGTGGAACTCATATTCCCAATCTGCTGAAAAATCCGCAGGTCAGGCTTAAAACCCTCTGCGATTTGAAGCCGGAGGGGCTTGAATCATTCGGTTGTGAAGTTATTACAACTGATATGGCGCAACTTTTTGCCGATCCGGAGATTTCCGGAGTGGTTTGCGCCACCAAGCCGGATGCCCGCTTCGATATTATGGAGCTTGCCAAAAAATACAACAAACCCCTTTTTGTTGAAAAACCCCTCTGCTGGGGCGAAGAGCAGACCTTCAAAGCCGTCGAAATGATGCGTGACTTCAAGGATAAGATCTTTGTCGGATTCAACCGGGAGTTTTCTCCGATGATGCAGGATGCTTTCAGGTATTATAAAGAACGCTGTACTGCCGGAAACACCACCATTCTCTACCGTATCATCGGTGAGAGTTACCTGTGGCCGAAGCATCACTATACTGCGGTTGTGGATAGAAAAGAATCAACTATTGTCCACGAGTTGACGCATATATTTCAGCTTCTGCGTTTCCTGACAGGAAACTATCCTTTGAGTGTCAATACCTCCGGCGGCGGCAATATGGATAATATCATCACCCTTGAGTATCCAAATAATGTCACCGCTGTAATTATCGGTGGAGATAACAGTACAGCGGCGTTCCCGAAAGAGTATCTGGAAATTGTCGGAAACCACACTGTCATCGCAGGCTATAACTTTACCGAACTTGAAGTTACAGCCAGCGATGGAACATTCATCCGTCAGCGTTACCCCTACACTATTGCCGGAAAAGAGTTCACAGCCGGACGCCTCGACGTTGATGAACAGCGCAGGGCATTCCGCTTCAGCATCACCGAAGAGGAGCGTTCCTACGGATATTATTACCACCGTCAGATCAAAGTTGCCAAGGGACACTATGAGGAAATGGAACGCTTCCGCAAATGTGTCGCAGAAAATCTGCCGTCGCCAATCAACCTCTACGACGGAGCCGCCGCCAACATCATCGCCTACCGGGCGGTGCAGTCATACACAGAACGCCGTAGAGTTGATATTGATATCAACAAAGAACTCGGTATATGACAACCCGGTAAAATCAGGGCTGCTGCTTGCCTGTTTAAAGGTTTGCAGCAGCCCTTTTTGTATACTTGTTACTGACGGATATTTCAGCTGTCGGCCCGGGTGAGTCCTGCGATGAACAGGATTCCGAGCTGTTCAAGCTCGGTGGAGACAATCTTTTTGACCGTTTTATCCGGATTGGGATTGACGAAGCGCGCTGTGTACATACAGGCATAAGTGGCATCATCGACCCAGCTCAGGTGAGCGTCGCGCTCGCTCCAGTTGAAAAGATAGCGGATATCCCAATTGCCGATGTTTTCTCCGCAGTCGATGGGAAATTCAGCAATTGTGCCATCTTCGTAATGAAGCTCTATACTGCATACGCGGTCTTTGATGGGAGCACATGCACCGAAGAGCAGATAGAACACCGGGAGTTTTCCGGCGACTTCGATCTCTCTTGTGTTGTGGTCGTGGAACGGATGTCTGATGACGTTGTTTTGGCTCAGGCTGAAATCAAAAGGTACGCCGGAAAAGACTTTGCGGTCGAGCAGCGGGGCAAACATGCCTTGGCCCATTCCAAGCTGTTTTTTTCTGTTGTATTTCAGCGGACAATCAGCCTGTACTCCGAGCGGCAGACATTCTGCATTTACAGGGGTCGGAAACTCACCGATCATACCTTGGAATGTTTTGCGCTCCGCCTCAATGCGGTTGGTTTGCAGAGTTCTTGCCAGTTCGGCAAATGTGCAGCTGCCGTCATATTTTACCCTGACCGATGAATTCGGCCGGAGCGTGTAACTGCCGGTCACAGCTCCTGAAAGAACAACAGTTTTTTCGGCGTCATCCCAGTTGAAGAGATTGATATAGATCTCTCCCGCGTGGTCAGAAAGGATGCACTCCGCCGCCGTGGTGCTGTTTCCGCCAAGAAAGTCAAGCGCGAAAATTTCATCGGCCGGTGTCTGCGCCATCACCTCACGGATCATTGCTCTCTTTTCTTCAGCAAGATAATTCATATTGTCTCCCGCAAGATTGATGTGGGCGGGAATGGCTGAAAAATCACACCAGACACGGGCGTCTGACAGAGTGGCACTGCCGATCTGTTTGGCACGGGACTCCCGGTGCGCCGGATCGTATTCGTCTTTTCCACGTACGACCAGATAGTCGCTGTCGCAGTCGAGTACGTGCTTCTGCAGATAGAAGTGTCCCGTGCAGGCAAAAGAAGATTTGCGTATGGCCCTTGTTTCCGGTAAAATATCGGGGCCGACACGCACTCCGTCCACGCGGCCGAAGCAGGGGCCGAGCGTGGCAGAGCATCCGAGGATATAGCAGCCTGCCGGGTCGAGCAGCTCTGAAATGATATCAAAGCAGCGGTGGTAGCGGGCGAGGGGCGGCATCGGATTTTTTCCGGCGGCAGGATAGGTTCCGCGCAGGAGAAAATCAAACTTGAAGTAAACTACACCCCATGAAAGAACGGTTTTAAGGGTTTCGCGCCACCATTCGCACACCTCATCCTGCGAATAGTCGAGCAGGGCAAGAACGTTGGTTCCCATATCCAGTTTGATCATCTTGCCGTTGCCGTCACGCAGGAACCAATCCGGATGGTCCTTTACCAGATTTGAGTTTACCTC
>JAZQTR010000187.1:0-1694 GCA_045630865.1 Victivallaceae bacterium | reverse complement strand
CTTTTAGAGAACAACTCCGGGACCGCCGCACGCTGATTGAACTGCTGGTCGTCATTGCCATCATCGCCATTCTGGCGGCGATCCTGATGCCTGCGCTTTCGTCATCAAGAGCCAGGGCAAAATCTTCCCAGTGCCAGAATTATCTCAAAAGCATCACTCTTGCCAACAGTCTGTATTTTGAGGACTTCAATTACTATTGCGGAACCAAAACCAACTATAACGAATGGTACCAGAAATGGTGGCTGACGCTTGACAAATATATTCCCAACATCGGCAAAGGCGGAAAGTACAACTGCCCTGACGGCCTTGATGACAAAGGCGGCAACTATAAATCCTACGGACTGCACATGAACTTCATCGGCAGCCGCCGCATCGGAGACAAGCAACTGCTCTGCGGCAGAGACAGCGTTGTCCGTACAATAAGTTATCCCCCCTCGCAGTTCGGAGTCTTCTTTGACTCTGAATGGCCCAATATCGCCAGCTGGTATCCGGGAGCTTTCGGATACGCTTCTGATATGAAAAAACTGGTATGGAACCGCCACGGCGGAGTATGCAATATCGGTATGTGGGATGGTCACGTCGCCCAGAGCCGCGCCTGGAAAATCAACGGAGCAGGAACCAGCCTGAACTCCGCCGAACCGCACATCAACTGGTAATAAGAGAGGGAGAAAACGTATATGAAAAAGCTCTTTACTATATTTGCACTTCTGCTTGCAGTTGCCGCTTTCGCCGCAGAAAAAATGCTTCCTGTCATTGACGTCAAGGGCAGTGACATTATCAAAAATCTCTCTGTTGAGGGATACAAAAACGGCGTTGTCGAAGAAAACGGCAAGGTGTTTTTCAACTCCGCCAAAATCGGACAGCTCAACAAGTTCCGCTACGCCAGACTCAAAGTGCCGCAGAATGTTTCCGGCGATATCGTGTTCAGTGCGCAGTATGCGATCAAAAGTATCGTCCACTACAACGGCATCGAGCTCAAACTCACCAGTGTTGAAAAGAACGCTTTTCAGGCTGTTATGCGCCGTGACAGAATCGGCGGCAACAAGGAAAACCTCTCCGCCGTCATCTACATCAAAGGCAAAAAGGTCGCCGCAAAAAACATCAACTACGGCAAATACGCCGGAACTCTTGAACTCAAGCGCACCGGAAACAAAATCACCTTCACCGGCATAGCTGCCAACGGTGAAAAGGTCACACTCTTCGAGTATGACAACTTCCCCTCCGGAGCCGCAGTTGCCGCGCTGAAATACACCAGTGCGCCCCAGACAAGCAGCTGTTTTGAGATCATCGGCATCAAGCTCGAATGTACTCAGAAAATCTCAACTGCGATGTATCCGGAGTTCATGCCTAAAAAAAAAATTGCTGACGTCGAGTTCTTTCCAGTCAAAGGCTGCGTAAAGAACCCGGACGGAACATTCACCGTATCGCCGGGAGGAGTTCTGGCAGGTGCGGTGATGGGAAAAGCTCACATGAAAGGATGTGAGCTTTTATTTCTTTCAAAGGGCAAACTCAAAGTCTGCGCTTTTCAGGCGGGAAACTTTGAACCTGCCGTCACAGGCGAATTCCTGATGTTCGATGAAAAAGACGGCACTTCAAAACTTCAGGAACGCAGAATTTTCCCCGGAACATATCTTGTCCGCAACCCCTGGGAGAGAAAATGGAGCTATCCGCTCGCCTCAATCTCCCCCTGCCTC
>JAZQTR010000186.1:0-7559 GCA_045630865.1 Victivallaceae bacterium | reverse complement strand
CACCATCTGCTGGATACCGGTATCGACGGAGCCTCCTGCCAGATCGGCGGATGCTACTATTTCACCCTGCGTCAGGCTGTCCGCAAGATTCCCGGATCTCTGCTCAATGCCCTCTGCCGCCGCGAAGAGCAGGCGTATATGAGAGCGAACAATCTCGAGTATGTTTCCGGCAAGCTCAAACGCCAGATCAAAGAGGAAACTGTCGAAAAGCACATCCAGAAGATGCCGCCGTCGCTTTCAGGAACCACTTTCGTTCTTGAGCCGCACCGCCGCCTGATGTACGTCAGTGCGACCAGTCAGGCGCAGATCGACCTCTTTGTGGATAACTTCACCCAGACCACCGGAATTGAGCCGTATCAGCTTACTCCGGAACTCATTCTCGAAAACGAGTTGAAGCGTCTGGCTATCGACGTTCCGATCCTTGCCATCGGCAACACCGTTCCTTCCGAGGCTCATCTGGGCAGGGATTTTCTGCTTTACCTCTGGTATTACAGCGAAAGTATCGGCAAACTCGAGCATCCCGAGTACGGTGAGTTCGACATTCTCATCGAAGGCCCCTTGAGTTTCGAGGGTGACGGCGAGGATCGTGGAGCCGGTGAAACCGTTGTCCGCAAGGGTGAATCTCCACTGCGCAGTGCTGAAGCCAAGGCTGCACTCTCTGTCGGCAAGAAGCTCCGCAAGGCGAAGTTCTCTCTGACCCGCCTCAACCAGATCTGGAGCGGAACTTTTGACGCTGACCGTTTCAGTTTCAGCTCATTCAAACTTCCCGAGGGCGAGCAGATGAACGATGACGAGATTTTTGCAGAAAGAGTTGAGAATCTGGCTATTTTCCGCGATGCCCTTGTCGCCTATTTCCTCAAGTTTGCCGAGGCCATGGATAAGAGTAATTTTGAAGCCACCCGCAAAGCGATTTGCGAATGGGCGTCCAAACGGGAATCTGTATAATGCACCATCCGGGAAGAAAACACCTCGAAGATGAAAAGATAGCGCGTCTGCGCTGTTTTTACGGTATCATTGAGCCGGACAGCCCTCATACCGAGCTTGATCTCGGCTGCGGAGCCGGCAGCTTCACTGTCGCTCTTGCCAAACGTTATCCGGAGCGTCTGATTTACGCTGCGGATATGCTTATGGGAAGATTGCGCAAGGTGGTCAAGCGTTCTGAAAACGCCGGTTGTTCCAATGTCAGGGCGATGCAGGTTGAAGCGCGCTATCTGCTTTCCCGCCTGCTTCCGGATAACTCTCTTGACCGCATCCATCTGCTCTGTCCCGATCCGTGGCCCAAAGACCGTCACCGCGGACACCGCCTGCTTGCCAGCGATTTCACCACCCAGATACACCGGGTGCTGAAGCCGGGCGGAATATTCCACTTTTCCAGCGACGACGTCAACTACTGCGACGCCGTCGGCAGGGTACTTGAGGCATCGCAGCTCTTTGAGCCGTATCAGGAGGGCATATCCGATCTTGACGGAGTGAGAAGCGATTTCGAGAACCACTGGCGCGAGCAGGGACTTGATGTTCCGCACCGGGCGTGGAAAAGACTCGAACTTCCTGCCCCGGGAATCGGTCACTGATAAATTCATATGGATATTCTGAAATACATTCCGTACACTCCGGCCCGCCGCCGTCACAAGCTGCTGGCAGATTTGAAGAGCCGCCGCCATTATGACGACGATCTTCTCTCTCCGGAGGAAAAAACGGCATTTGATCAGGCGATAGCCGAACTTGCCGCCGCTCCTGCCGGGAAACGGTATGAGTCGGACGCAGTAAAAAAGTGCGCTGTTTTTTCCAAACGCGGTTTTGTCGGCGACTGGCTCGATCTCTTTCTGGTGGTCGGAGCTGTTGCGTTCGGTTTGCGGGCGTTGTATTTTCAGCCATTCCGTATTCCGACAAGCTCAATGCAGCCGACGCTGTATGGTGTCCACTATGTGGATCGGGAACACGCCGGAATGCCGCTTCTGGGCAAGGTGAATAAGCTGGCGGATGCTCTGCTGTACACCTCCAAAGCAATAAACTCAAGCGTCCAAGAGCCGGGGCGCATTGCTCCGGAGTCACTGCGTTATGATCCATCCGGATTGTTCGGAAGTACGGAGTTTACCATTGCCGATACACTTTACACTCTCCCCGGAGATCCGGCAAAGGTGGTCGATTACGCCCGTCTTGATCCGGCGGTGGAGTACCGCAAGGGCGACGTGCTCGGAAATGGTTTTATAACGCTTGGAGATCATCTCTTTGTCGAGAGATTTTCCATTTACCTCACTCCGCTTGACCGCGGCGATGTCATCGTTTTCACGACTGAAAATCTGATAGACGAGGAGGGAGTCCCTGTCGTCAACGGCGGATATTTCTACATCAAGCGTCTGGCGGCTCTGCCGGGTGATACAGTGAAAATCGTGGATGATCAGCTCTATGTGAAAGTGCAGGGCGCAAGTGAGTTCAAAAAGATACAGGATATCTCTCCACGGTTCCGGAAGATCTATTCCGGCAAGGGCGGATACCACGGACACCTTGCCAATATGGGGGCAGGTGCATTTTCCTGCGGAGCCGAGTACAAGGTTCCCGCCGGACACTATTTTATGCTGGGCGACAACTCCCGTTTCAGCAAGGACAGCCGCTTCTTCGGAGCAGTTCCCCGCCGCAACATAATGGGACGTGCCTTTCTGGTGTTCTGGCCATTCAGCCGCCGTGCCGGAATAGTTGACAGTAAAGACGCTCTCGATATTCCTACCGGAAATCCCGGAGTTGCCACATTCCCTGTAATGTCAAAACAGTAAAGACGGTTGGAGCCACATATAAAAATCTCCTGCGGCGGTAAGCGGCAGGAGATTTTGTTTTTACGGAGAAGTCAAAATTTGCTGAAAGGATCAGCGGTGACCGGATGTCCGGAGTTGTTGAATACAGCAATGCGCCACTTGCCCCGGGCAAAGAGCATTTTTGATTTAGGCAGCAGTTTGGTGAATCCGTAATTGGTTGAGATCACAGCCGCATTTCCGTTCTGTACCTTCCGGGCGAGTTCCGGAAGTTTCTCTTTTGTTATGAGAGTCACCTTTCTGTCTTTTATCACCCATTTTACCGTGTTGATACACTCACTGTCGGCGTAGAGCGCAGAGTCAGCAGTGGTGTACATCTTCAATGTGCGGGCAAAAAACTCATCCGGAACGCAGGCAAGTTTGATGCTTGAAAATATCGCTCCCGGCAGAAGTATCATCAGCACTGCGGTTCCGGTGGCAACGTATATCAGTTTTTTTCCTGGCGTGGAGATTTTTTCATCACACGCTATCTTGTAGTGGATGAGTGCCACGGCAATGGCGACAGAGAATCCGGCAAGTTCCGCTTTGGGCAGGTGGATGAATTTTCTGAATGAGAGTTTCTGCAGGAACTGCCAGCTGCTTCCGAGGTTTACGGTCACGATGATGATCGCCGCCAGAAGGAGCAGAAGCGAAAAGATTTTGAGGGTCTTTTCAGATATGCTGAAAGCTCTCTCATTTCCGGCCGTTCTGCTCAAACCGATGGCACAGATAACCGCTGAAAACGGAAGAACAAGAGCCAGCGATACCGGCAATCCCCAGACAGGGAATGTGAGCATAGCTGCCGCAAAGATGAACAGCGTCATAACGCAGATATTGCTCTTGAAGAAATTTTTACCCCAGCCGGTGATTACCTGCGGAACAAACAGCACCCACGGAAGAAGTCCTGCGACGCAGAGCAGATCGTACCAATGAAATTTGACCGTTTGCGGCATTGCGGGCAAGCCGCTTTTCTTCTGCCAGATGAAGATCACTGCGGCGGCGAAGAATACTCCGGCTCCGAGCAGCGGCAGCCTTGAGAATCTCTTTCCCTGCAAAGCGTATCCAGAGGCGACAGCAAGCGGCAGATAAAACGCCGTGTATCCGGTTGCGGAGATTGAAAAGAATCCGGCGGAGCAGCCTGCTGCAACTGCAGAAAGGAATGCTGTTCTGCGGTTTGTTGCGTGCTCGAAAAAGAGGTACAGCGAGGCGGCAAAGCAAGTGAAAAAGAGCGTCAGGATCGCTGTCCGTGAACAGCTCGAGCCCCAGGCATAAGTTAGTATGGTCGAGAGATAGATCACTCCGGCGATGTTTCCTGTGTTCTCATTGCTCTCTCTGGTTGCGATGTATCTTACGATCAGAGCGCAGATGATACTTGAAACGGCTGAAAGCAGCCGCACTGATACGATGTTGAATCCGAGGGCTTTGCCGAAGAGACCGTTGAGCAGGGCGGCAAAATCGGTTGCCGGGTTTATTGAAGCGGCAGCAAAATCGTATTCCGCCGGTGAAAACATCGGTCTCTGCCACAGAGTTCCGGCGTAAACGATGGTGATGATGACTGCCGCCGTAAGCAGATTTTTCTTCTCTTTGGTCATACTGTCAGATACCTTCAGGAGTATTGAGAATCAGCCGGATGATCCACTGTCCGGCAAATATCCAGACGATTGCTCCGGCGGCGATGAACGGTGCGAACGGAACACTTGTTCTGCCGATGGAGCGTTTGCGTTTCGCTGCCAGCACTGCCCCCCAGATGATACCGAAACAACTGGCGGCAAAAAGGGTGAAGAAAATTCCGCAAAATCCGAAGATGGCGGCAAGTACGGCACAGAGTTTGACGTCGCCCATACCCAAGGCGTCGCGTCCTTTGGCAAGAAGTCTGCCGGCGATGGCAAAGAGATAGAGAAAGATATAGACCGCCGCTCCGGAAATAAGGCAGGTGAGAATACCCTTCCACCATACATTTTGACCTTGGGCTTCCGGAAACAATCCGCTCAAAATCACAGTAAGCACAGCGACAGGAAGAGTGAGAGCATCAGGAATTATTCTGTGTTTTGCGTCGATCCAGCTGCTTCCGAGCAGATACCAGAACGCCAGCCAGTAAAAGAGGACGACCTGCGGCACCTGTTGGAAAAATCCGGCTTTGAGAAAGAGCAGACAGAACACTGTTCCGGTGACAAGTTCGACGATGAAGTAGCGCGGAGAGTAAGGCGTTCTGCAGACTCTGCATTTCCCGCGCAGGACAAGATAGCTCACCACCGGAATATTGTCGAACCAGCGGATATCAGTGTTGCACACTGTGCAGTGACTCGGCGCATTGATGACAGACTCTCTTCTCGGCATGCGCCAGATGCAGACGTTGAGAAAACTTCCCCAACAGGAACCGAAAGCGAAAATGGCAAAAAGAACTGATATGAGTACTGCCGGGTATTCAAGTCCGGCCCGGAAATACCAGTCGTAGTCGGAAAAATACATGCCGCTCAAATTCAGCATACGGTATCCTCCTGTGAAATATCTTCATCAAAACCTGTTTTCATTTTTTCAATATCCGGCTCTTTACCGGTCCAGATACGGAAACTTGCTGCGCCCTGACCGATCAGCATGAGTTTTCCCCCGGCAGTCCGCAGACCCCTGGTGCGACAGGCTCGCTGCAGGGCGGTATCCTTGTAGATGGTGTCGAAGCAGTCGAAGTGGCAGCCGGGAGTTATCCAGTCGGTGTTCACCGGGCTCGGGTCATCATCTTTGAGTCCGCAGCTGGTCGCCTGTATGACCATATCCGCCTCCATAAGGGCGCACTTCATCATTTCTTCGTGGGCTATGGATATGCCGCAGGCTTTGCAGGAAGAGTTATTTTCGATCAACTCCGCAAGTTCAACGGCTTTTTCTGCCGTCCGGTTGGCGATGGTTATTTTTTGCGTTCCACGCGTGGCAAGATGGAACGCTGTGGCGCGGCATGCTCCGCCGGCACCGAGAAAGAGGATGTTCTTACCTTTTGCATTGAAGTTGAACTCTTCGGCGAGGGCGTATTCCAGTCCGGGGCCGTCGGTTGAGTAACCGCAGAGTTTTCCATTTCTCACGGCGAGGGTGTTGACGCTTCCGCAGAGCAGGGCGGCGGGATCGACCTCGTCGCAGAGCGGCAGGATGGCGTGTTTGTGCGGAACCGTGAGATTCACTCCTTTGAGATGTTCTGCCGCAAAGCGTGCAAACTCCGGCAGATCTTCGACTTTGATATGGAGTCTGGCATACGGTCTGCCCATGCCTTGCGCTTCAAACGCCGCATTCTGCAGACCGGGAGAACGGCTGTGTGATACAGGATCGCCAAGTACGAGAAATGCGATTCCTCTGCTGACGGCATCCGATAAAGCTGTATAATTTAACATAATTTGCCTGTTTTGACTGGAATATTTTACGATTTGGGTGTAATATACATCAAGTTCAAAAAAATTACCAGTTCGGCAAGTGTTCCGGATGGTGTAAAACTGCGATAAAATATGAGGTTTATTTCAATGTCGAAGAAGATAGTTTTGTTGTTCCTTGTCATTGCTTCAGCGTTCCTTTTCTGCGGATGCGAGGAGTTCCGGGAAGCGATGGAAATGGATGTGACCAGCGACAATCCCATGAGTGAGGATTACAAACCGCGTTTTGTAGTCGGTGTTTTCGGTATGGTACAGTATCCCCGGGCCACCGAACTTGAGCGTGAGATAGATATGCCCAACGGCAGAAGCGTCTGGATCAATACCAATCAGAGCTTCAGCAGCAGAAACCTGCGCGGCTGTAAAGTTATTGCCCGTCCCGGCAATCCCGATGTCTGCGACCTGCGCTTCAAGCTGGATAAACGCGGACGCACCATCTGGGAGATGCTTGCCGGACGTTTCCGCGGCGAGGCTGTTGTACTTGCTGTTGACGGCAGAGGTGTCGGCAAGTTTATTCCCGAGTTCCCCGAAAGCAACAGCAACTGGGTGACTCTGCGCATCGGTATCGACGCCTACACCGCCCGGGGAATCGTCAAATACGCTGAACGCAACTACGACTACTACAATCCGGATGCCGGCAAGTGGTTCGAGTGGATGTTTGAGAAATAAAAACACGACAAAAGAACAGGTTTTCAAGCTGCTGTAATGGGTGACCGCAAACTATTCATATCACGCGAATTATCCTGGCTGGACTTCAATATGCGGGTGCTTGCCGAAGCACGGTGTGAGGCAAATCCCGTGTTGGAAAAATTGAAGTTCATCGCCATTACTGACAGCAATCTTGATGAATTTTTTATGGTGCGCATCGCCAGTCTGCGCCATCTGGTGCGTACCGGAAACGACTTGCCTGATCCGGCGGGTCTGCGTCCCTCTGAACAACTTGCGGCGTGCCGCGCCAAAATAGAGCGTCTTATATCCCGGCGCAAGCGGTATCTGCGCGATATTTTGCAGGAAATCGAAAATTACGGTGTCCGTCTGCGTGAAGCCTGTGATCTCGGAAGGGAAGCGCGCGAAGAGCTGCGCAAGATTTTTGCGGATGGGATACTTCCGGTACTCACCCCGTTTGCCGTTGATTCGGCGCATCCATTTCCACTGTTGAGCTCCGGCGCAATAGAGATTGTTGCCGAACTTGAGGAGCAGAATGCTGCCGGAGAGATGAGCCGGTTCAAGGCATTTGTCGAGGTTCCGGAGGTGCTGCCGAGATTTTATATGCTTGACGCTTTTCCGGATGAAAATTCCAGAGTTGCAGTCACTCTTGAATCGCTGATCGCCGACAATCTCGATCTGCTGTTCCCCGGCTGCCGGA
>JAZQTR010000185.1:0-2095 GCA_045630865.1 Victivallaceae bacterium | reverse complement strand
CCGCAGCGTCCACCGCCAGCATGGCGTTTTTCACACACAGGTCCAGCGGCAGATTGCCGCACACCACCGTGATCGCCTCCACACGGCACACATCCGTGGCACGGAGGGATTCGATGATGGCCCAAACGTCGTCAGAGCCGGTGTCGGTGTCTACGATAAAGCGACGCAGTTCGCTCATTTCAGTTCTTCCAGCCAGTTGGAGGCCTTCACGCCGTGGCGCTCGCAGTACTCGTTGAACACGATACCGGAGGGCAGCAGCTTGAACTCTTCCTGCAGAGCCAGACGGGCGGTGAGATCCTCAGCGGCCTCGGCCTTCATCAGGTGCTCAGAGGGCTCCAGCAGAGCGGTCATCAGGCACTTCTTCACGCTGCGGGCACCGTTGACGGAAGCCGCGATGCGGTTGATGCTGGCGTCGAAGAAGTCCAGACCCAGATGCACCTTGTCAAAGGCGTTGCAACGCTTGATCTGCTGCATGATGGCCACGATGTCCTCGCAGTAGACGGCAACGTGGTCGCTATCCCAGCGGACACCGCGGCTGACGTGCAGCAGTATCTCATCGAGAAAGAGCAGGGTACTTGAAATCTTGTCGCTGATGACTTCGGTCGGATGGAAGTGGCCGGCATCAAGGCAGAGCAGAAGACCCTTTTTAAGAGCGTATCCCATATAGAACTCATGGGAGCCTGCGGTACAGCTTTCGGCTCCGATACCGAAAAGTTTGCTCTCAACGGCATCGAGGTTGTACTTTTTGTCAATGGCAGGAGTAAACACGGCATCGAGAGACTCCATCAATCTTTCACGCATGGCAAGACGGTCAAACGGAGTATCCTTCGAGCCGTCGGGACACCAGTGATTGGTCACACAGGTCTTGCCCAGACGCTTGCCGAACTCTTCTGCGATCTTGCGGCAGGCGATACCGTGTTCAACCCAGAACTTTCTCACGGCAGGATCACTGCTGGCGAGAGTTCCGTTTTCAGCCATCGGATGTGAGAAATATGAGGGATTGAAGTCGAGTGCGATATCTTTCTCTTGAGCCCAGTCGAGCCAGTTGTCGAAACAGCTGACATCAAGCTCGTTGCGGGAGACCTTTTTGCTGCCGCACTCGGCGTAGAGCGCGTGCAGGTTGAGCCGCTTGGTTCCGGGGATAAGGGAAAAGGCAAAATCAAGATCGGCACGCAGCTCCTGCGGATTGCGGGCACGTCCCGGATAGTTGCCGGTCACGGCGATACCGCCGGAAAGCTCTCCGGAGTTCTCAAATCCGGAAACATCATCTCCCTGCCAGCAGTGCAGGCTGACCGGAATACTTTCAAGCCGCTCCATCGCCTTCTCAACATCGACGCCAAGCGACGCGTAGACATCTTTTGCGTAATCGAATGCGCTCATACAACACCCCTTTCTCTGATAGATAACAGCATTGTAATAATATAATCCTGATTTTTACTTATACAAGCAGCATTGGCACTCCTCCGGAGCAGTAATGAGAGAAAAATTCTCTCTGCTCAAATAAAGCTCAAGTTAAAAACTGCTTTTCCTTGCAAAAAACTATTTCCAGTGTTATATTAATGAACGTTTATTTTTGCAATAACAACAAACAGTTCAAATAATTCTGAAAGAAAGGTCAGGTACATTATGGCAAAGTCCATCAATGACGCAATCAAAATGGAGATCACCTCCCCCGCAGATTGCCTGAAAGAGTTCAATTTCACCGTCGCCGCAGATGCGGTCAAAGCTGAGTCCGGAAAAGTTCTCAACTACATCGCTTCAATGGTGCAGATCCCCGGATTCCGCGCCGGCAAGGCTCCGGTCAACATCGTCAAGACCAAATATGCTGATTCCGTCGAGGAAGAGCTCCGCAACCGCATCGTTTCCGGTGCTGTCGCCAAGATCGATGAGAACAAGGATATCGAGATCCTCACTCTCAACTTCAAATCCGCTCCCGACTTCAAACTCGACGGCAGTGCCGATGTCACCTTCACCTTCGAAGCCAACGTGATGCCCGAAATCACCGTCGGTGACTACAACGCCATCAAGGTCGAAGTCGCCCTGGATGCGGTCGAAGAGTCCGCCATCGACGAGCGTCTTGACCTCTATCGTTCCA
>JAZQTR010000184.1:0-8144 GCA_045630865.1 Victivallaceae bacterium | reverse complement strand
CAGCATACCACGGCATCGAATACTTTTTCATATAACTCTGCATGGCTTTGGCAGTTTTATCAGAGCTCACCAGTACAACTTCAACACCGTGCTTTTTGGAGGCTCCCTTGTGCATCTTCACCAGACTCGGAGTGAATGAACGGCAGGGAGAACACCAGGAGGCGGAAAAGTAGACCGCAATAACTTTGCCACTCAAAACTTTTGAAGCATCGACCTGCTTGCCGGATGAGTTGACAAGTTTTTCAGGGAACTTTTCAGAATACCAGTTTTCATCTCCGAAAACACTCGTGATCAAACCGGCACAGACTGCAATCAGAACAGGAACAAACTTTCTCATTCTTTCATATCCTTATTTGCCGCGGAAAGTCGGAACTTTTTTGATTGTAGTAATGACCTGCTCCGGAGAAATGAGCTTGGTGCACTCAAAGTGGCGGTCTGTTCCCTTATGGCGCGGACACCAGAGGAAGTCGAAGTGGTCGAAGTCCAATCTCATATCGTTCCAGCAGCTGTGGCAGGTGTGATAGTTGATCACACGGTAGGGAGTTTCAAACTCGTTGGTGGGATGGGTGAATCCTGAAATCATCACCACCGGAACCTTGCAGCACCAGGCAAGCCAGCTCAAACCGGAACTCAATCCGATAAAGAAATCAGCATCTTTGATCAGGTCGATGCGCTCCTGAAGCGGCAGGTCGCCGGTGAAATCTTCGGCTCCGTAAGGAATATAGTTCCAGTTGAGTCCGGTTCCATGGATTCTCTCTTTGTCGATGCAGAGCACACGGTAACCGTTATCCTTGAGGAACTGAACCACAGTGAGCCAGCCAAAGGGATTGTTCCAGTATTTCGCCTGACTTGAACTCTGGGCGGCAATACAGACATACTTCTCTTTGATTTTGCGCTTAGCGGAAAGATCGACACGGGGCGGCTCATCTTTGGGATCGACGCCGAGAATATATCCGGCAGTACGGTGCAGTCCGATATAACGGAAGTCGATGGGCTGGTGATCGACATCGCCTTTGAAGAAGAGTCCCATATAGTAGCAGGCGTAAGGCTTGTAATTTTTGGTCTCTTCAGTAGTGATAAAGGTGATATCGGGATACTGCTTTTTCACGACTTCCGCGATCCACGGAGTCATAACGCAGATAAGTTTGCAGCCGTGCTTCTTCTGGAAACGCTCGACATAGCTGAACCATCCGATACTGTCGCCAAGAGTTCCGACAGGAAGCTGTATCATAACCTCTTTGTCACGGCAATCAAAGTCGTGGGTAAAGATCGGATCTTTGCCTCCCTTGCGGTGGATGATAAGACGGAAACGGATATAGAACTTTTTGACGCTGGTGACATAGGCTCCGGGAACTGTGTCGTTGCTGTAAAGTATGACGCCGGTATCGATATCAGTGAAGGTGACGTGGTACTCTTTGCCGTTGTGGGGAAAAAGAATACGGATACCTTCATTGAAGTCGAACTTGATTCCCTCGACTGCATCCATCGTCGGGATCTGCGGAACCGGTCCGTAGATGCTCGGCTGCTTGGGGGCTGCCGGAGCGGGAGCAGGTTTTGCCGGAGCAGCTGCTGCAGGAGCAAGTCCAATGGATATATCGTTATTGGAAAGATTGTTTACAGTAAAATTATTTGCCATTTTGATCATCTCTTATGCAATTTGTTAATCAATAATTTCTTATACTATAACACCTGAAATGTTTTTTGCAATCGTTTTAATAACTCAACAGGAGAAATTTGCCGTTTTTTCACCAAAAGCAGATACAGTTCATTCCAAACCGGTTTCTTCGCACAAAGAGGAAAAGAAATCCCGCATGACTTTCAACCGTTTTTCTGCAATTATACGGGCAGCCTGTGTCTGGATGACTTCCGGCAGTTTTCTGAGTTTGACCAGATACTCCCGATAGGCGGTATCCTGAAGTGAATATGCCTCGCTGCTCAGTGCTTCCCGACTTGAGTTGTGCAGTCTTGCCCCGCACTTTCCGGCAAAGAGAAAAGCTCTTCCGACGCCGACTGCGCCGAGTGAGTCAAGTTTATCGGCATCAAAGACGATTTTTTCCTCGATACTCTGCGGATAATCATTACCTCTGAAGCGGTGCCGCCGTATCGCCAAGCAGATTTTTTCAATAAGCTCCGGAGAAAAACCGCGTTTCTTAAGATACTCCGCCGCAAGCTCTGCGCCGAGAACGGCGTGGCTTGTTCCGCCATTGGACGCATCTTCTTCAGGACGGGCGATATCGTGCAGCAGAACCGCCATTTTGACACAGAAACTGTCTGCATCCGGATGCTCTTTCAATAATATTTCCGCATTGGCAAGCACTCTCAAAGTGTGATCGAAATCGTGACATCCTCCGGATGAGCCGAGTTTTTTCAGGGTAAATTCTCTTGCGACAGAGAGTTCTTCAAGCTCTTGCATATATTGTTCCTTTCTCAGGCAGATTAAGATACAGCAAAAGTGCGTTTTTTCAAGTCGTCTGAACACGTTCGGGCTTGATATTTTCTGCATACAGCTGTATTGTATACTCCAAATTGAATCTTCAGCAGTATTGGAGGTATGTAAAAAATGAAAAAAAATCTCTTCTTCGCCATCCCGCTTCTGCTTCTGTGCGGATGCGCCAGCAGCGACCGCATGGTGCGCATGTCAGGAGGAATAATCGAAGAGTATTCTGCTCCGAAATCTTTCCGTCTGCGCAGTGAGAAATATCAGGCCAAAACCAAAGCCTTGAGCAGTGAAAAGAAGATTTCCACTGCCAAAGTTTCCGGTCTTGATGATACTCTTGTCAACATCTGGCCGTTCTTCTTCGCCGCCAACAGCTACTGGAGCGTGCTGTGGCCGGTAATTGACAGCGACGATTACGGATTTGCCATCCGTCCGCTCTTCAACAAAGAGGGAGACGACTGGTCGGTGCTGTTTCCGCTTTCTGCGTGGAACACCGCTGACAAATCCGGCTGGGCCGCCAACTTTGTCTGGAAGAAAAACGCATTCGGTTTTATTCCGCTCACCTGGCAGAGAAGAGAAAAGGATTTTCAGAAATACTACTATACTCCGCTTTTCATCAGTGAATTCAACCAGAAACCGCTCGAGTTCTGCAACCGCACAAAACGTACCGACAGGATGGTATTCTGCTGTCTTGCCTACGCTCAGGATGAGAGTTTTGTCAATTACGCTTCATCTCCTCACGGATGGCTGCTCAACTACTACGGTACCGGCGCAGATTTCCCCAACGAGTGGCGTTACCGCTACCGCGCCGGAAATGCTCCGGATAAGATGCCGGAAAACGAAAGAGAATTGAAGAAACTGCAGAAATCCATTTTCAAAACCCTCAAAGTCGAAAAAGAGAAGACACGCGGATTCGCTCCCTTATGGCACTGTTCAAGCGACAGCCGCGGAAATTACAACTGGCGTCTTATGCTTTTTCTGGCCGGAGCAGAGAAGAAAGCCAACTCCTTTATCTGGAGCGTTCTGTTGTACATAGACAAAGAGAGCTGCACCGGAAAAAATCCCTTTAAAAACCGCCATCCGGAGTACGAGAATTCCCGGAAAAGTTGGGATATACTCTTTCTGGCAGGAAACGAAGAAAAACATCTCTACCGCAATACTCCCGACAGCCTCTTCCGCAAGTTCAAAGATCTCTCGCAGAACAGTTGGAACGAGCCGTTTACCGCCGCCCTTCCCCGCCTGACCAGAAAGCTCAAAGAGATCGATCCTGCAATTAAACTGCCGCCGGAAGTCAAAGACTGGAACACCTTCTACATCTTCCGCAGTGAGCTTGCTGAAAAATATCAGTTTCCGACAGAGACCCACAAAAAGTTTGTTATTTTCCCCATTCTGTTCATAGATTCTACGCCGGAGAAAAACTCCTGGTTCTCTCCCGTTCTCCTGACGGGGGCCGAAAAAAACAGTAAAGAATCACGCTTCACCTCCATACCGCTGATGACGTTCTGCCGTACCGCAAAAGATGACGGCTACACGGCTGTTTTTCCTCCGGTCGGCTACTGGAACAGCTATGAAAACAGAAAAAATATCGACAAAGCGATCTACACTTCAGATACGAAATGGGCAGGTGAACACAACGTCGTAAGCGAAAAGAACCATTACGCCCTGCTCGGATTGTTCTACCGCGGAGAACACGCTTTCAATGTTGCAAAAAGCGGCATCGACGGCAAAAAAGCCGAATTCATCCGCAAGGAGCTGCTTCAGCTTTCAGAGAAATTCAAGCGCATTGAAGACCGCAGAAAGAATCTCGCAGAAAGGCGCAAAAACACCGATGAGTGGAAGCCGGAAAACAAGATCGAATATTACCGCAAGATGATCCGTTATGAAGAGTTGAAGGAGCAGGAACAGGATATCAACAAAGATGAGAAATCCTGCTTTGCCGCCCGCGACAAAGTCAAGGCATTTGCGAAAGAGCTCGGATTTACAATAAATGACAACTGTTTCACCAACCGCAAAGAGGCCGAAAAGTTCCTTACAGAGTTTTTCGCCAAGACCACAGAGCTGCGCTGGAAAGAGGATATCGGCAACGGAATATTCTTCCGCAAAGAGAAATTCTACAACGGCGATTACAACTGGCATCTGCTCGGCGTTCTGGCAAAAGGCGAGAAGAACGGCGACCGGGAGTCAAGCTCCGTTCTGCACCTGCTCTACCGCCACCGCAAAGAGGGAACACGCTCGGAAACGCTGTTTTTCCCGTTCATTTCACACGTTACTGACGGAAAAAATCACCGCACATCGTTCCTGTGGAGGCTTTTTTCCATCGGCGAACGCAACGGAAAAACCGGAGGACACATCCTCTTCGTCCCATTCGGAGAGAGAATTTGAGTGTTATTTCATCATTTCATTTATCGCAAAGCTGACGATAGAGCTCAAAAGTTCTCTCCGCACATTTTTCCCAAGTGTATTCGTGGGATATTTGCCAAGCTTTTTCCACTCGTAATAACACCTCTTCATCGGATGCGGAAAATTTTGCAAACAACTCTTTGACTGCATTTATATCAAACGCATTCACTCCAAATGCAGCCTCTCTGCCTATTTCATCCATTGAAGTTCCAACTGCATAACAAGCTGGAATACGACTGCTCATCGCCTCAAGCAGAGGAAGTCCGAACCCCTCGAGACAAGAAAGCAGAAAAAAACCTGCAGCGTTCAAATACAATTGCTGCAAAACATCTTCACTAATATTTTGCAGATGTACCACATCAGGTATTGAAAGTATTTTCTGATATATTTCATCATCACCGGCACGACGTCTGCCAACAATAACCAACTTCTCTCCGGCATAATCTCCGGAATTGCGGTATTCAGAAAACGCTTCGAGCAAAGAAAGATGGTTTTTATGAGGATCAAGCGAACTTACGGAAATGAAATACTTTTTAGACTTCAGACCGTAACCGGCGACTGCCAGAGGATCAACGCTTGTCTTTTGCGCGCGCCACTGAGCAGCATCCGGAATAACAAATATTTTATCAGGGGAAACTCCTGTGTAACTGATTATCTCCCGTTTTGAAAATTCACTGCAGGTGATAATGGCAAGGGCTCGTTCCGCTTGAGACGGAAGAATTCTTACATGATATTTTTCCTGTTCATTCAGTTCCCGCCCGAGTTCTTTATGCCAAAGGAACATATCGTGAACAGTTAAAATAGCATTTCCAAGATCACTGTACGGAACATATGGCGGCATTATATGTGCCGTAAAATGGGCAATATCATACTTTTTCGCATTATATGAAAACAGATGCGTTCCTCCCAATGCCGGAGAGGAGAATCTGCCCGGGAAAAATATCGGATGGTATTTTATCTTACCGTCGAACTCTTTGTTGACGAAATCCCGGAGCCGTTTATGACCGGAAAAACTCGTCCTCTTACTTCCGGTATGTATTTCCAGTTCGGAATTACACGCAAGATTTTTCAATAATGAATATGTATATACAGCGACTCCACATGGAAAATTTTCCAGTGGAGTCGTATCGTAAAAGAGCTTGATCATTTTAGAATTGCAGGATCACTCTTTTTCAATCATGTCGAGCTTTTTGCCTACGACATAGGTTCCGACGTTATCACCGGCGACGTTGCAGGCGGTTTCGAACATATCCAGAAGCGGGTTGATTCCGAGAGCAAGAGCGATGATAATATTGGTCTGACTGGGAGTGAGGTGGAAGAACTCAAGCACCATGAAGAGCAGGAAGATACTTCCGCCAGGAACACCGCCGGCACCGACAGAAGCGAACACCACGCCGATGACCATAAGGATGATCTGACCGACTGTCATTTCAAATCCGAACAGATTGGCGGCAAGCACCGCAAATACCGGCAGGTGGATACAAACGCCATCCATATTGACCGTCGCACCGAGAGAAAGCGTGAAGTTTGAAAGCTCTCCCTTGACCTTGAGTTTCTCACTGGCAGTACGCATCGACACAGGAAGAGTAGCCGCACTTGAACGGGTGACAAATGCAGTCAGAATAGGCTCACGAAGTTTCCAGAGCACAGGATAAGGGTTCTTTCTGCAGATCACCAGCATCGCCAGCGGATAGCAGACAAAAATCATCAGCATGATTCCGGTAATCACGCAGAGCGCAACCTGGAAATAGGACTGGAAGAGTCCGATACCGTAAACCGCAAAATTGCAGGCAGTGAGAGCAAAGATTCCGACGGGGAAATAAGCCATTACCCAGTCGATCATCTTGAAGATGGATTTCTGCATGGCTTCCACGATATCGAGCATCTGGCGGATAATATTTGCAGTACGCTCATCTTCAGCACTATCCATCACCACGCGGGCGGCAAGACCGAAGAGAATGGCGAACACGATGATAGGCAGAAAGTTTCCATCGGCAAGGGCCTTGAAGGGGTTGGTAAAGAGTCCGAAAATGATGTTGAGGAAAGCATTGCCGGTACCGGCAGAGCTGCTCTTCATCGCCTCGACCTGCGACACAAGTTTTCCGGCAAGCTCGCTCGCGGACGCCAGTTTGGGATTGAACAGAACCGCGATGATGCTGCCGAATATCGCAGCGTAGAGACTGGTGAAGAAATACCAGGAACACACCCCGATTCCCATCTTTCCGAAAGTCTTGGTCGGCAGGCTCGCTGCTCCGTGGATGAGAGAGAAGAAGATAATCGGAATAACGATCATTTTCAGCATATTCACCAGAATAGTGCCGAAGGGGGAGAGAACGGTCACAATATCAGTCAGAAATTTTTCTCCACGGATAACTCCGAGCTTATAGATAATCAAACCGGCAGCGCATCCCAGCACAAATGCGCCGAGGTTGCGATAGAGCAACGGAATTCTGTTGTACCAACTGAAAAGTTTCATTTTTCTCCTTTTTATCGTTATATCGTATTTTTACAAGCGACTTTACAAATCATTAATATAGTTATTTTTCTTCTGTTTTGCAAGTTTTCGCCTGCAAATATCGGTTTATACCGCAAATCCGGCAGGACTTATATTCATTACTTAACAAAGTCCTCTGATCTGGCGTTATTCAGAAGGGGCTTTTATTTTGTATCGATGCGTTCAATCTTGACGTAATCGAAACGGATCTTACCAAGCATGCCCTCACGGATCAGCAGATAGTAGTTGAAGTTCTTGTTGGACTTGTTAAACTCTATAACAAATCTCTGGACACCGGGATCGCCGCTTTCAGTTGCGATGCGGGAATTGGCATTTTTCAGCGGCTTGGGATTGCGCAGAACAACGCTCCATGCGTCCGCGCCCTGCTTGAGATGCATATCCACGGTAAACCGGAAACGTGTTTTTCTCTTGCCAGCCCAGACATTATCAGGAAAGATCAAGCGTCCATTGTAGTCGTCGTGAATGTAAAAGCCATCTTTGTCAAGCTTAAAGGGTTTTCCACCTGCAAGACCGCTTTTAAATTCCAACTCCTTCATCGGATTTTTGCTCTCAAAAACAATAGTGTGTCTGGCGAACTCCGGCGCGGTGAACTCGACAGCGAGGCTCTTACCCTTTTTGCCGTACAAGTTGACAGGAGTTACTGTTACACGATATTTTTTACCGGCATCAAAAAATCCCGGATTGACAGTATGTGAAGCAGCGGTTTTGCGCTCCGGCTCATCCAGCATAAAGTCGCCGATGATGTCCTGACGCGATATCTTTCGCCACTTGCCATTGTCATCCCGGAAAAGC
>JAZQTR010000183.1:0-13388 GCA_045630865.1 Victivallaceae bacterium | reverse complement strand
AAGATGATGGCGGCGGAAAATATGGATGAGGCGATCACTCTGGCGTTCAAGTACACCGGATGCGATGCCAAAATAGCCGTCATTCCTGACGGAGTGTCGGTGGTAACGTCAAAATGCTGAAAATATCTCTGCTGACAGAGTGTTTTACAGGAAATTTTTACAGATGAAATACTTTTATACTCTCTTACTTGCAGTTGTCTGCCTGCTCGGGTGCGGATGTGAGAAAAAATCCGCACCGAAGCTGGTAATGGTGACCAATGCCACATTCCCTCCCTACGAGTATGTGGAAAACCGGAAAATCGATGGCATAGACCCCGAAATCATCAGACGCATAGCAGAAAGACTCGGCTATACACTTGTGATACAGGATATGAGTTTTGACGCCCTTATCGCCGCTGTGCAGTCCGGCAAAGCCGACATTGCCGCCTCCGGTATAACCGTCACAGAGGAACGCAAAAAGCAAATCGACTTCACGATCCCGTACGTCGTGGCTGAACAGGTCATCATCGTTGACAAATCGTCGAAAATAAAAAGCGTAAAAGATCTCAAAGACTGCCGCATCGGTGTCCAGCACGGAACCACCGGCGACCTCTTTGTATCGCAAAACATCAAGGAACCGGAGCGTTTCACCCACGGTCCGCTGGCAGTTGCGGCACTGCTTGCCAAAAAGATCGATGCAGTAGTGGTCGACAGCGAACCTGCGGACGTTTATATTTCCCGGCAGAAAACGCTCCATCTGCTCAAAGAGCCGCTCACCAGCGAAGAGTACGCTTTCGCCATCAGCAAGAAAAATAATGAGCTGCTGATGAAGATCAACGCCGAACTGGCAGCCATGAAGTCCTCGGGTGAACTTGCCGCTATCATCAGCCACTACCGGGAACTGCACTCAAAGAACAAGGATAAAGTTGCTGTTACATCCGACTCGATAACCGGAAAAATCAAGGAGTCTTTCAACATCAATTTTGTCAAAGGCAACCGTTATCTCTATCTGCTCAACGGCTTCTGGATAACGCTCAAAATCACCTTTTTCGCCGTTCTGATCGGCATAGTCATCGGTTTCGGCGTAGCAGTCATCCGCAGTACGGCTGACCAGACCGGCAAACTCAAGTTTGCCAATTTTCTGTGCAAAGTTTATCTTACCGTCATCCGCGGAACTCCGGTCGTCGTCCAGCTGCTCATCATCTACTTTGTCATCTTCGGGGCTGTCGATATCGACAAAGTGCTGGTTGCTGTCATCGCCTTCGGAATAAACTCCGGAGCTTACGTCGCAGAAATCATCCGCGGCGGCATCATGTCCATCGACAAAGGCCAGATGGAAGCAGGACGCAGTCTGGGACTGTCGTACAGTCAGACCATGCGTGAAATCATTCTTCCGCAGGCATTCAAAAATGTTCTGCCCGCACTCGGAAATGAGTTTGTTGTTCTGCTCAAAGAGACCAGCGTTTCAGGCTATATCGCGCTCCAGGATCTGACCAAAGGCGGCGATATCATCCGCAGTCAGACTTACGACGCATTTCTTCCGCTTATTGCGGTCGCCGCCATATATCTCGGAGTTGTCATGCTGCTCAGCTGGATGCTCAATCGTTTGGAAAAGAGGTTGAAAGAAAATGAGTAACCCGGTTTTTGAAATAAAGGATCTGGTCAAAGAATTCGGCAGCGTGCGCGCCATTGACCATGTCAGCACCGTCATAAATGAGGGTGAAGTAGTGTTTATCGTGGGACCATCCGGTTCCGGCAAAAGCACTTTTCTGCGCAGTTTGAATCTGCTGGAAACGCCCTCTTCAGGTCAAATAATCTTCAAAGGCAGAGATGTCACTTCAGGAAAGATCAATCTGAACAAGTTCCGCCAGCAGGTTGGAATGGTGTTTCAGCACTTCAATCTCTTTCCCAATCTCAACATCTGTAAAAACATCACCCTCGCTCCGGTCAAAACCGGCAAGCTCACTCACAGCGAAGCCAAAGCGAAAGCCAGTGCCCTGCTCGAGCGTATCGGACTTGCCGACAAACGCAAAGCCTATCCCGCCCAGCTTTCCGGAGGTCAGAAACAGCGTGTTGCCATCGTGAGAGCATTGGCGATGGCTCCCGATGTACTGCTCTTTGATGAGCCTACATCCGCACTCGATCCGGAAATGGTCGGTGAGGTGCTGTCACTGATGAAAGAGCTTGCGAAAGAGGGAATGACCATGATCGTCGTCACCCACGAGATCGGTTTTGCCGCCGAGATCGCCGACCGGGTGATATTTATGGATCAGGGAAAAATCGTCGCCGACGGAACTCCTGAAGAGGTCATTGAAAAGTCTACGATTCCGAGATTGAGAGATTTCTTTTCAAAGGTTCTCTGAAACGGTATCTGTTTCTTCGTTTTCTGCTCCGGGAACAGCTGAACGGAGCAGTTTGCGCACATCCGGAGTTCCGGTGTTCCACTTTTCCATCCAGTCGAGCGGAGTATCTCCCACCGGAGTCTTTACCAGAGGATTCCATTTGTGTTTGAGCATGGTATCGAAGCACTGGTGCAAAACTTCAGGATCTCCGGAAAACTTGCGGAAAATCTCTGTAAAAAGCAGAGACGGTCTGCCGAAAATATCTGTGACTTCAATATCCGGAGCAGCCCCGTAAGATACCAGCAGGCAGAACAGCTCGCTGTTGGCATTTTTGACCGCCAGCAGCAGAGGGGTATCCCCCTGGCATTTATCCGGCGGAACTTTGTGTTCCAGCAGAATTTGCGCCGCCCTGATGCTGCCGATCCTGGCGGCATACTGCAGAGCGTTGAGGCGCATGGCATTCACTTTTTGCGGATCACTGTCGAGCATAAGCCGGTAGGCGGTCTCGCCCGGATCATCCTTTTCGATGGCACGGAACAGTGCGCCGGTGTTGTACATCGCCCCCGTGGCTTTGCTGTCTGGGAAACTCTTTTTGAGAAGGTGAGCCGTTTTTCCCTTGCCGGATATCACCGCAAGCTGGAACGGAGTTACTCCGTCACGGTTCACATCGAGCCATCCCTTTCTGCCGGAATCTATCAGCAGCTTGAGAAATTCTACATTTCCCAGACCTGCGGCACGGTGAAACGCATTATCTCCGGTGACAGGATCTTTTTCCGCAGGATCAGCTCCGCGCAGCAGCATGACGGCGGCACTTTTCCAATCAGGATCATAACCTGAAAGCACCCGGCTGAACTCACCCGGGGCGAAGCGGCTTCTTCCTGCTTCAAATATCTGCATACGCATTTTACGGTCTTCCGGAAGCGGAACCGAGTCAGGGTCGGCTCCGGAAGCCAGCAGCACCTCAAAGAGTTTGCGCCGCGGCAGAAGCAATCCGTCAATCACCACAAGCAGAAGCGGCCTCTGCTCCCTGCCGACTGCCATATCCGGATCGACCTTACCCGCCTCAAGTTCAGCTATGACATTGTCTATATACATCTTTTCCTCAAGAAGCGGAACTCTTCCGGAGGGTGAAGTCTGGATATAAACTTCGAGCTTGCGTTTGAATTTCTGATTCAACGCCGGATCTATCCCTTTTTTGCGCTCAAGCCGCATGTTTCTCTGCCGCGCACACTTGTTCTTTTCAGCTTCAGCTTTTGCCAGATATTCAGGCGTTGCGGTATGCTGCGGCACACTCACGATGACAACTGCCTTCTTCTCCTGTACGGTCTTGACTTCAGGAACGGGTGTCACCTGCTTTTTCTCACTCACAACAGTACGCTTCGGAACTTGCACAACCGGAGTATTCTTCTTCACAAGTTCTGCAATCAGTGGTGCAAGCTCACTCTTCAAGGTGTAGATATCAGGAATATTCTGAATATCTTCCGGAACAAGATTGATCTTCTTTGACAGCAGATAGCGGGCGAGACGTATGTTTCCGGATGCCGCCGCGGCATTGAAAGCACTGACGTTGGCACGGCTTCTTGCGTTGAGCGGAACACCTGTTTTCAACAGGATACCGGCGCACTCCGGGTTCGATGTTCTGAACTCCGCCAGACGGATGAGCGGAGTGCGTCCCGCGCGGTCAGTCACAGCAGTATTCAAGCCGTTACGCAGAAGCAGACGCAAGAGCTCCGCATCGAAAAACAGCTCTCTGCGGAAAGCCGCTGGCGTTCCATCTGCCGTAACAGCCGCGTTGACGTCAAGTTTGTCTGCCAGGAGCAGTTTCAGCAGCTCCCTGTGTTTTCTGCCGGAACATCTGTCAAGCCAGAGCGAAGCGTATTTCTTATCTCTCACCAGCTCCGGCAGAACATTCAATACGCTGCGTGCGGCGGAAACATCATTTATTCCGGCAACGGCAGAAATCAATTCAACAGCAGTTACGCGGCCTGTTTTGTACTGCTCCGCCAGAACTTCCGCAGAACGCTGTTCGACCAGAGCTGTAACGCTCTGTTTTTCCGGTTTTATGATTCTGCTTTTGAAAGTGTTCCATAAATAAGCGCAGATCATCAGGGCAAAAAAGAGCGATCCTGCGATGATGAATATGTCGCGCACCCGGCGGAGAAAACGAAAATTCTGTATCGAAAATATCCGTCTGGTACTGCCTGAAAGAAAACGTCTTATTTCCGGCGTCTGCCTCGCACTGTGTCTGGATACCTTGCGCAGCTCCTTCATCAGCAGAAACGCACTTTGCGGACGCTCTGCCGGATCTTTTGCCATCATCCGGCGCACCAGAGACGCTGTGCCGGTCGAAACATTCTGCAATTCAGGCGGATTTTCCTCGAGCACCTGCGCCATAAGATTAAATACGCCGGAGCCGGAAAAAGGCTTCTGCCCGGAAAGCATATGATAGAGCGTCGCTCCGAGGCTGTATATATCCGCCCGCACATCGACACTGCTTGAATCCCGCAACTGTTCAGGCGAGGCGTAGTCCGGAGTTCCGAGCAGGCTCTCCTCACAGGTCGCAGGTTCATCACAGCGGATATTGGTCTGATCTACTTTGGCTATTCCAAGATCGGTGAGCTTCACCTCTCCGTTGCGGTCGATAAGGATGTTCGCCGGCTTGATGTCGCGGTGAACGATACCGTGTTTCGCCGCCTCTATCAAAACCAGAGTAACGCAGCGGCAGATATAGAGAGCCGCCGCTTCCGGAAGCGGTCCGTCGGCAAGCAGTGTATCGAGCGTTTCGCCATCGATGTACTCCATGACGATATAGGCTGTATCGCCTGAAACACTCACGTTGGCATCCAGTACCGGAACCAGATTGCGGTGGCGTATGCGTCTGGCGATCCGCGCCTCACGGAGCATACGTCCCTGTGCTTCAGCGTTTCCGGAATTGTGCAGTACCTTCACTGCATAGCTGTTTTCAAGGATGATATGACGGCACAGATATACATCACCGGTACCGCCGGATCCGATCTTGCGGATTATGCGGTACTGGCCGATACGTCCGGTTCTTTCCGCCGGTGTATTTGAGGTACTTACGTTCATAACGCTGGATTTCTGCCGTTCTTTGGTGTACAGTTGAAAAATATAATGTTTCAAACCGCTTTTTGCAAGGTGCAGGGCTTGCATTTCATACTCAGAAGCCTTATATTTTCCCCAGTTCATTAAAACAGGAGACACCTATATGCTGCTCGATGGGAAATGGCAACTTGTCTCTTCCGGAATTTCCGCTCCGGCAGAGATGAATATTCCCGGAAATTTTGAAACCGCGCTCTGTGACGCCGGAATAGTGGATGATCCCTATATTCACTCCAACAGCAGTACACTGAGAAAATTTGAATTTGAAGAATTCACCATCTCAAGAGAGTTTGACTTCGATCCCGTTCCCGGCAGAAAATACTGCCTGAAACTTGACGGCATCGACGGAATTGCGGATGTTTCCGTCAACGGAAAACTCTGCGGCAGCTGCCGCAACAGTTTCATCATCCACTGCTTTGAAGTTGACAACCTTGTCAGCGGCAAAAATGAGATAAAAATCATCTTCAAAAGCTGTCTGCTCGAAATGCAGAAATATCCGATGCGTGCAGATATGATGAGCAGCTATCAGTACAACGCCGAAGCTGCCCGGTTCCGCCGTCCTGCCCACGTCTGGGGCTGGGATATCTTCCCGCGCATGGCTCTCGGCGGCGTATTCAACGGCATAACTCTTGAGGAAATACCGGAGTCTGAAATAGAAGAATTCAATCTCGTGACCGTCAAACTTGACGGAAACAGTGCCGCTTTGCGCTTCACATACAAAATCAGAACTCCGCACTTTATTGAGGATAATCTTACCATCTCCGTAAACGGTGTCTGCGGCGACAGCACTTTTTCCGCGACCCAGAAGATACGCTCATGCTGCGGAGTTATCAAATTTACGGCTGAAGATGTCCGGCTCTGGTGGCCGCGCAAGTATGGTGCAAGTCCGCTTTACGATGTGACGATAACGCTGTCGAATCCTGACGGAGAGATAACCAGAAAGTGCTTCAGGTACGGCGTGAGAACCTGCGCTCTGGCAGTCAATCCGGTTGCGACAACATCGAAAGAACCGGATTTCCAATTTATCATCAACAACCGCAAAATAAGAGTATTCGGAACCAACCACGTTCCGCTCGATGCCCTGCACTCCAAAGCGAAAGAGAAGTACGATCTCTTTTTCGATCTCGTCAATGAGTGTCAGGTCGATATGCTGCGCATCTGGGGCGGCGGAGTGTATGAAGCTGACGGGTTCTACGACCTCTGCGATCAGTACGGAATCCTCGTGTGGCAGGATTTTATGATGGGCTGTGCCGTCTATCCACAGGATGAAGAGTTCCGGAAAACCCTCGCCGAAGAAGCAGAACAGGCGGTAAAGCGTTTGCGTCTGCACCCGTCGATCGTGCTGTGGGCGGGCGACAACGAGTGCGATCAGGCTCCGTCATGGGATGATCTGCCCAACTCTCCGCAGAAAAACCTGCTGACCAGAAGCATACTGCCGGAGGTCTGCCGCACCTGCGATATGTCGCGTCCGTTTCTGCCCAGCTCCCCCTGGTGTTCTGCTGAAGCGGAAAAAATGGTTCCTGCCGGAGCCGATCCGACGGTTTACGCTCCGGAACAGCATCTCTGGGGGCCGAGGGATTACTTCAAGAGCGACTACTACCGCCAGAGCAGAGCCTCATTTTTGAGTGAATTCGGTTTCCACGCCTGTCCGGATCCGGAATCGGTCAGAAAATTCATTCCGGAAGGTCATACCTGGCCGCTGGAAAACGACCAGTGCCGCCATCACGCCAGCAATCCTTTTCTGCCGGATGACACATCTCTGAACTTCCGCATATCCATTATGTACGATCAGGTGAAAGAGTTTTTCGGCAGCAGCGTTCCGGACAATCTGGAGGATTTCGCTACCGCCAGCCAGTTTATCCAGTCCGAAGGCTTGAAGTTCATCATCGAACGCTTCAGAATGAACCCGAAGTACTCCGGACTGCTCTGGTGGAATATGCTCGACGGCTGGCCGCAGTTTTCCGATGCCGTCGTCGATTACTACGGCAGAAAAAAGCTGGCGTTCCACGTACTCAAGAATCTCCACCGCAAACTTTTGATCACTCTCTCGGAGAGCGAAGCATACCACCGCTGCGTTGTCGCGGCAAACGATTCGGCACAGACCATAAAGGGCAGATACCGGATAACAGCCTTTTCCACCGGAAAACTCTTTTCAGAGGGAGAATTTGAACTGCCGCCCGACTCCATCACCAATCTGGCGAAGATCAAAGTCTGCACCACCGAAAAAGAGCTGTACATCATAGACTATGAGAGTGATGCCGAAGGAAAAATACACCATCACTACCTTGCCGGATATCCGCAATTCGACTACAAAGTAATAAAAGATCAATATCTCGAGATCATCTATGGGAACTTTGACAGATGAAAACTGTTATCGGAATAGATTTCGGCTCTGACAGCGCACGCGCCATTCTGGTTGATTTGCAGGGAAATATTCTCAATGAGAGCGTATTTCCATATCCGCGCTGGGCGCAAAGACGCTATTGCGACGCTTCAAAAAATATTCTGCGCCAGCACCCGGCGGATTATCTTGAGGCTGTACAGTTCCTTATTCCGGATGTACTCGACGGACAGGATAAAGAGTGCCTTGCCGCAATCGCCGTCGACGCCACAAGTTCTACCGTCTGCGCCATAGACAGCGAAGGGTGTCCGCTCGCTCTCACTCCTGAATTCAAGGATGATCCGGATGCGATGTTCTTTCTCTGGAAAGACCACTCCGCTGTCACCGAAGCCGATGAGATAAACCTTGCGGCTTCAGAATGGAAAGAGTGCGACTTCAGAGAGTTTTCCGGCTCATCCTACAGCTGCGAATGGTTCTGGAGCAAAGCCCTCTATATCCTGCGCCGCAATCCCGGTGTCGCCGCCGAAACCGCTGACTTTATCGAACTCGGCGACTGGATAACCGCCCTGCTCTGCGGAAACACCCTGCCGGAAAATCTCAAACGCAGCCGCTGTTTTGCCGGTCACAAAGCTCTCTGGAACGCAATATGGAACGGCGTTCCTCCGGAGGAGTTCTTTGCTCCGCTCAACGCACAACTCGGCAGAATCGCGGGGAAATACAGCAGAGAGACTTACACTCCTGATATCCCCTGCGGCACTATCTGTCCAGCCTGGGCTGAACGTTTCGGAATTCCCTTTGATGTGACCATCGGCGGAAGCCTCATCGACTGCCACGCCGGAGCTGTCGGAGCCGGAATAAAAGAGAAAGAGCTGATAAAAGTTGTCGGCACCTCGAGCTGCGACATCGTTATCTCCAAAGATATTTCCCATCCTGTTCCGGGCATCTGCGGTCAGGTCGACGGCTCTGTACTGCCGGGATACACCGGCTTTGAAGCTGGTCAGGCGGCATTTGGAGACATCTTCGCCTGGTTCAAAAATATCCTTGAGTACGGAGGCGCAAAAATCGATCTGGCTGAACTTGAAAAAGCGGCGGCAGAACTTGCTCCCGGCTCATCCGCACTGCTCTGCTGTGACCACTTCAACGGCAGACGCTCCCCGTTTGCAGACGCCTCGGCAACCGGAGCAATAACCGGATTGACCCTCGGTTCAACTGTTCCGGAAATCTACCGTGCCCTTGCTGAAAGTGCGGTTATGGGTGCCGGAAAAATCGTCAATCACTTCATCTCATGCGGCGTTGAAATCAACTCCATCAAGGCTGTCGGAGGAATAAGTACAAAATCGCCGATGATCATGCAGCTTTTTGCCGATATACTGAATATGCCGGTGCATATATCTTCCGCAAATCAGGCTTGCGCTCTCGGAGCTGCCATCTACGCCGCGACAGCAGCAAAACTCTATCCCGACGTACAGACTGCTATGGAAAATATGGCAGGCAAAATCTCTCACACCTGCAATCCAGACCCGGAAAATGCCGGAATATACCGCGCCATTTACAAACGCTATCTTGAATTGACAGATAATTGAAAAAACTTCCGGAAAGAGGAAAAAGATAATTATCCGGCAAGACTGCTTGAAATCTGGCGGGCGAGCCTTGCCAGCATAATGGCGGTCTTTGCCGCGCAGACAGAATAGGAATATCCGGAATCTGCACACTCACGCAGTTTAACAAGAGTATCATCTATATCGCAGATTATCCGTCTGCCGAGAGATTGATGCAGGTTCTGCACATCGTCATCTCCGGCATCATTGAAGTCGATTATACGCGACATAAGCTTTGCCAGACAGCAGCTGACGCCGATTCCCTTCTGCCACGCAGCAGGAGTTGTTTCTGCGGCACAGGCAAGTGCCCAGCTGACGGTAAGGTGATCGACCAGCTGGATATGATCTCCCTGCGGGATGGAGGATTCCGCAGCTCCCGACTCTTCATCATCATCGTCGTCAAATCTGCTTCCGAGGCGCATATCTTCTGCAGATACACCTTTGGGAATGAGATCCGGATGGGAGGCAAGTTCACTGAATATCAGCTCTTCCTCACCCGGCAGGTCGATACAATTTGACAACTCGCGGAAATAGCGGTTGATCCGCCGTTCATCCCGGCGGATCTCCATTTCCCACTGGAGTTCGCTCCAGTTATCGCGGTTGTCATCATTGAACATAGTTTATCCTCAACGGCGGGCCATCTTTGCCGCAGTTGCTTCAGAGGGGTTCTCGCCCCAGAGGCCCTCGAGGTTGTAACGCTCACGGGATTCCGGAGTCATCAGGTGGACAATCAGGTTGCCGAAGTCCAGAAGCACCCAGCCGCTTGCGCTGTCATCGGGCTGTCCGAGGGTGCGGAGCTGGTATTTTTCACGCACCTGACGCTCGATGAAACTCGAAAGAGCACGCAGCTGCGGCTCGGAAGAGGCGGTTGCCACCATCATATAGTCGGCGACGCTGGATACCTTGCCGATCTCAAGAGTCACCACATTTTCCGCCAGCTTGTCTTCAGCGCATTTGATGCAGAAGTCAAGCAGTTCGCGGTAGTCGATTTTTCCGTTCATATTATTCTCCATTGTTCAATATTTTATTTGTCAACTCTTTAATATCGCTCCATCCGGCGTTTTTTGCCAACTTTTTCCGTATCTCTGTTGAAGATATTTCAAAAAATTTGCCGTCGAGCATGCCGGAGAGCAGTTTTTCGCACTCTTTTTCGCTCCAGAATTGAGAAAGATACTCTTTTGTCACCCGGCTTCCGGATCTCGGATATGTGAGTATCATATACCTGCCGACCAGCTCCTTTGCCCGGTGCCAGGTGTGCAGTTGAGC
The DNA here is from genome assembly GCA_045630865.1 of Victivallaceae bacterium. Classification (GTDB taxonomy): domain Bacteria; phylum Verrucomicrobiota; class Lentisphaeria; order Victivallales; family Victivallaceae; genus UBA1784. The sequence goes on along the minus strand of JAZQTR010000183.1, from coordinate 2,742 downwards.
GAGGGAGTCCCCGCCGATCAGCAGAGCAAGAGTTCCCTCGATCTCTTTTTCCAGCTTTTCGAGGATACTGATGGTATAGGATGGATCAAGCTCAAGCCGGGCCTCGATATCCGATACCGCCATTCCCGGAATACCTGAAATCATCTCCAGCACCATATCGAATCTGGATGTAAAAGGCATGCGGTCTCTTCCGGGTTTGTGCGGCGGAGCGTATGCCGGAACCCAAAGCACCATGTCACATTTTCCGGAGTTGAGTGCGCCATGCGCCACGCCGAGGTGTCCCGGGTGCGGCGGATCAAAACTGCCGCCGAAAAATGCTGTCACTTTTTTTTCTGACATTTTGATGATTCCTCCGGAGTAGTTGACTGCAAATATATATCCGGTCACAGTTTAATATAACGCTTCCGGATGATAAAACAACTCTTCTGCACAAGAAAAATCTTCCGCAAAATGGTTGCCATGTTTTATCCCAGAAGGTACATCGCACAGTCGTGCGGCGCAACTTCGACACGGTCTGAACCGGTTTCCACATTGCGGCACGCCGGAATATCCAAACTCCAAACCTGATCTGTACGGTTGAAGAGACAGACAATACCTTTGCCATCAGCGTTTTTGCGGATGAATCCATCGCGTTCACGGGTATTGCAGACTGTTTCAAAGGCGGTGAGCGGTCCGGAGTCAACAACAGATTTGAACGCAGCAACAAACTTGCGTACCCGCTCTGACTCTGCAGCGTCGATAGTACGCAAATCTCCGGCGACCAGCGGCGCGCCGGCCAAACTGCTCAAGAGGTACTCCGGAGCGCGTCCGCCCTTGAGGGAAAGAAGACCGTTGAGGATCCTTTCCGGCGGGAGCACTTTGAGCCAGCTGTAGAACGCACGGCGGATGTTGGAAATCTTCTGGGAAGTTTCCAGATTGGCATTGTAGTTGGAAACGTGGTGGAGATCTGAATACTCCAACGCCGCGATGTTGGGCATCTGGGTTCCGAATGTCTCAAAGGAGTAATCGATAAGCAGGTCTGGGAACTCCTTGCGCAGAGCCTCTCTCAAGTACATCAATCCCTCATACATCGCAGGAATCGAATCGCCGAAACCTTTGTGATATTTATGCTCTGTCGAGTGACATCCCCAGGGAAGAGTGCTGTAGGGACTTGAAACCGAGGAAAAGTCCAGCTTGAAATAGGACACCTGATACTTGCGGGCAATTTCAGACAGCACTTCAACCATATCGTGCCGGTGTTCACTGCCGAAACAGAGAACCTTGCGCTGTCCCTCATTGTCGATATTTTTATCACTGCCGTCAGCAAGTTTCTGCACATATTCTCTCCTGGTTGAGGCAGCTCCGTAGTCGGTTCCGATATTGAACCACAGACCGAATTTGAGTCCTTTGGCACGGATCTTTTCTGATACGGCAGCCATTCCCTCCGGAAACTTCTCTTCATCGACTGCCCAGTCGCTTTTCTGCTTGAACCAGCCGTCGTCGATAACAAAATATTCGAAACCGAGGTCTGCAGCATGGCTGGAAAGCTCATCAACCAGCGTACCGGAAATATTCCGCAGGAACGGTATCCAGGTGCAGTACATCACACCCTCTTTGACTTTGAGTTCCGGCAGCCCGGCACGGATCAGATTGCGGAAACCGTCGACAGTTGCCGGATCTTCCAGCGCGCCCTTGTAGCAGCACCAGAGAGACTCAGGAGTCTTATACTCCTCGCCCGGGTCAAGATTGAGTATCAGATTTGCTCCGCCGCGGTTGCAGCTGCAGAGGATACTGCTCCAATGGGGGAAGACAAGAAAATTTCTCATCACGCCGGGAGCGTTGGAGCCGAGGAACCACCCCTCGTTCAGCTCCGGATTGTAACAGCGTATGACATCCTCATAAGCATCGGCAGAAAAAACCGGCTGTGCCGGACGGTCGAAGTCAAAATAAAACTCGCAGTCGGAAGCTACTCCCGGCAGGAACAGAAGTCCGTCATAAATCACATCGCTGATCTTCATGGATTTGTCACTGCCGTTTTTTATGACAAGTCCTTTGCGGAAACCGGCAATTCCGGGATAGATATGGTAAGTGACAGATACGCAGACGCCGGCCGCTGTCTGCAGGGAGAGTGTGAGAGTTTCCGAACCGTCTTCGAGAGTTTTGATCTCGCTGCCGGAAAACTCGAATGGATTTTTCACATCTTCCAAAACACCGTCTACTTCGCGCACAGCGGAGGCAGTGAAGCTCGAAAGAAAAACACCGTTGGCCTTGAAGGCAAAATCAGAAGAGAGCCTTGAAACATACTCACTTCCGGAAACAGAATTGACCACACTTGAGGTATACAAACCCTGCCGGTCAACATTTATACATCTTCTGACCAATCCGTTGTCGAGGACAAAGGAACTTCCGCCGCACGCTGTAATCATCATAAAACGTCTCTGCTTTCCGGCAAAATGACCGAATTTGATTAAAAAACTGGATTAAAAAAGCTCAAATCTCTGATATTTGACAAAAATCACCAAAGATTATTTATTGCGTTTGTTGTTCTTCCGGGGTGCAGGCTTGGTCAATTTCTGATATTCACGTCTGGCAGTATTTTTGACATATCCGTTGCGGGAGTTTGAGAGCTTTTTGAATGTTGCGACAGCCTCGTTTTTCTTTCCCCAGAGCTGATAGCAGAAGGCGATCTGAAGCTCATAGTTATCTTTGGTCTGGGCATTGACTTTGGGCAGTTCGAGAATCGCTTTGTACTGGGCGATGGCT
>JAZQTR010000182.1:0-38223 GCA_045630865.1 Victivallaceae bacterium | reverse complement strand
ATTTTGGAAATGCGGATGATTCCGGCTTCCGGAGTGGCGATCTTCTCTCTCACTGCAAGTTCAGCCAGCTGCTTCATAGCTTCGAGCTGAAGAACGCCGGGCATGATGGGATGATTGGGGAAGTGACCGATAAAAAACTCTTCGTTGATGGAAACGTTTTTGAGTCCGACCCAGTTGTTTTCATCGATCATCCAGGCGCGGTCAAGAAGGCTGAAGGGAACGCGTCCCTTGAAGAATTCTTTTATTTCGTTGATTTCGTAAAAGGTTTTCATGGTGTTGACTCCGTATTACTGGCAGTTGTTCATATCTTCTATAATGAGCTTGGCGAGTCCCACATTGGCGGGATGCCCGGGTTTGATGGCGATAACATTTCCACGGATGCGTGCTCCGCTCAAGTAAAGGTCTCCGCAGAGGTCGAGGATTTTGTGGCGGACGATCTCATTGTCAAAACGCAGTTCGTCTTTGCAGATGATCGCTCCGTCGTGGATTATGGCGGCGGCATCGAGGGTTCCGCCTTTGCACAATCCGTAGCTCATGAGAGCCTTGAGGTCGCGGTAGTCCACGAAAGTTCTGGCGGGAGCGACTTCGGTTTTGTAAGCCTCCTGTTCAAGCTCGAACTCGCAGTACTGCGGATCAAAGGGGCAGCCTTTAAAGCTGGTGACGCAGCTGATGGCAAGTTTATCCGGATTGGGGAAAATCACAACTTGAGTTGAGCCTTTCTCGAAACGGAGCGGCTTGTTCGGAGTCCAGATTTTTGCATCTGCATTCTGGGTGACGACACCGGCTCTTTCGATCATTGCAAAAAACTCTTTTGCACTGCCGTCGCAGATGGGGGGCTCTGCTCCATCCATATCGACGATACAGTTGTCAACTCCGCATGCATGCAGGGCGGACATGATGTGTTCGATGGTGTATACAGCCGCATTGCCGCAGCCGATGGTGGTTCCGCGTTGGACATCTATGACGTTGCCGGCAAGAGCCGGTATTACCGGGCTTCCGGGCATGTCGACACGGCGGAAGAGGATTCCGGTGTTTTCCGGAGCCGGGTTGAGGCGCAGTACGGCGCGCACTCCGGTATGCAGAGCTATTCCGGAAATTTCTTCCGGTTTGGCAAGAGTTTGCTGTTTTTCCATAAAAAATATCCAATTACAGTTTGAAAAAACCAATTTGTCGTATCATAATATAATACGCGCAAGACAAAATGTAAAATACTTTTCGTTAAAAGTTATTATAAAAGGTGTATATTTTGAGATATAATGACACAAATCAGCCGTTTCCTGCGGTGAAAGTGATAGCGGTCACCGGTCCGACTGCTACCGGAAAAACCCGTCTGGCGGTTCAGCTTGCCCGCCGGTTTTCCGGAGAGATTATCAGTGTCGACTCCCGGCAGGTGTACCGGAATATGGATATCGGAACCGGCAAAGACCTTGAAGAGTACGGCGAAATACCGTGCCATCTGGTAGATGTTGCTGATCCGGGGAAGGGGGATTATAACCTCTGGAAATTCTGTCACGATGCGTATGCTGCAGTGAGCGACATAGTGTCGAGAGGGAAGCTTCCCATACTGTGCGGAGGAACAGCCCTTTACCTTGAGGCACTGCTCAAAGGGTTTTCTCTTCCCGGCGGAGCTTTGCCGCCGAGGGAAAAAGGTGTTCCCCGTACAAGAAGAGAGGATTCCGGGGCGGAGGGTAACTTTACCGCTCCCTTCAAACTGGATGCTCTCGTGATTGGAGTCTACTATCCGCGTCTTGAGGTGCGCGACCGTATCGAAAAGCGTCTTGATGCCCGTTTTGATGCCGGAATGATCGATGAGATAAGAGATCTTCACGACAAACACGGTGTGAGTTACGAACAGCTTGAGTTCTACGGTTTGGAGTACCGGGAAATCGCTCTTTTTCTGCAGGGCAGGGCAACCTTTGAGGAAATGCGCAGCAATCTGCTCAACCGCATACGCCAGTTCGCTAAACGTCAGGATATCTTTTTCCGCAAACTTGAACGTGATGGAGTGGATATCCACTGGGTTGAACGCGGATGTGAAGAGACGTCTGTGCGTCTGGTGGAAGCGTTCCTTTCAGGATCTGATATTCCGGCACCGGCGTTCCGGCTTGCGGATCACAAAAATCCGCCGTCTTATTGAAAAAAGGGCTGTTTCGGTTGCAAACGGCATAAAATCGGCAAAATAAGGTATATCTGTTGCTTTTTGAGTATCTTTTCTGCTTGAAAGATTGCAAAGTTATGATATATTTGATAAAATAATTGTAACTGTAAATCCGGAGAGTTTTTGAGATAATGGCGGCAGACGCGGTACAAACATATACAGCAGACAGTATTACGCATCTTGACCCCCTTGAGCATGTGCGCAAACGTCCGGGAATGTATATCGGCAGAACCGGCAACGGAAGCCACCCTGACGACGGTATATACATCCTGCTCAAAGAGGTTATTGACAACAGTATTGATGAATTTATCATGGGGTGCGGCAGACGTGTCGATATCACGCTTGAGGATCGCACTGTCACTGTCCGTGACTACGGACGCGGAATCCCCCTGGAAAAACTGGTCGAATGTGTGTCGGTGATGAACACCGGCGGAAAATACAGTGATGACGTTTTCCAGTTTTCCATCGGTTTGAACGGAGTCGGAACCAAGGCGGTAAATGCACTTTCTGAAGAGTTCGTAGTCCGCAGTGTCCGTGAGGGTAAATTCCGTGAAGCTCATTTCAGCCGCGGAAAACTGCTCGATACCATCGAGGGGGAGTGCGAAGAAAAGAACGGAACGATGGTGAGGTTTATTCCTGATCCGGAGATGTTCCCGAATTACAGTTTCCGCAATGAATATATCAGCAAACGTCTGTGGATGTACGCTTATCTCAACAGCGGAATCTCTCTCTACTGGAATGGTGAACGCTACTACTCCGCCAACGGTCTGCAGGATCTGCTCGACTCTGAAACCGGAGAGGATAAGCTCTACGATATCATCTACTACAAGAGCAAAGATCTTGAGTTTTCACTTACGCACAGTGACCGTTACGGCGAAAACGTTTTGAGCTTTGTCAATGGACAATATACCAGTGACGGCGGAACCCACCTTTCGGCGTTTAAAGAGGGTGTCCTCAAGGGTATAAATGAGTACAGCGGAAAATCTTTCAAAGCCGATGCCATCCGTGATGGAATGGTCGGTGTTATCGCAGTAAAGGTCAAAGAGCCGAATTTTGAGAGTCAGACCAAGAACAAACTGGTGAATACCGATGTCCGTGGCCCTGTCGTATCGCAGGTGAGTGCGGCGGTAGCAGATTTTCTGCACAAAAACAAGGTGATCGCCGAGCTGGTGATAGACAAAGTACAGCGCAACGAGCAGCTGCACCGTCAGATCCAGGAGGTCAAAAAGAAGTCGCGTGAAACCACCCAGAAGACGCTTCTGCGTATTCCCAAGCTTAAGGATTGCAAATATCATATCGGTTCAAAGTGGCCGCGCGGAACCACTCCGCGTGAAACAATGATTTTTCTGACCGAGGGAGATTCAGCCGCCGGCAGTCTGGTCAAGAAGCGTGATGTGGAGTGTCAGGCAATCTTCGCTTTGCGCGGAAAGCCTAAAAATGCTTTCGGCGAGACGATCGAGATGATATACAAGAACGAAGAGCTGAACTTTCTAATTCAGGCTCTCGGAATTGAAGAAACTACCGAAAATCTGCGCTATGATAAAGTTATTATCGCAACAGACGCCGACGTTGACGGACTTCATATCCGCAATTTGCTTCTGACGTTTTTCCTCTGTTTTTACGAACAGCTGGTGCTTTCCGGACACCTCTATATACTTGAAACTCCGCTTTTCAGGGTCAGCAAGCCGCGGGAAACACCGATATACTGTTACGATGAAGCCGAGCGTGATGCGGCGGCAAAACAGCTTGGAGCCAAAGCGGAAATAACCCGGTTCAAGGGATTGGGAGAGATCAGTCCGGATGATTTCGGTGAGTTCATCGGTGAAAACATCCGCTTGAGTCCGGTTACACTTGACAACATGCGCGGAGTGCCTGAAATACTGAAGTTTTATATGGGCGAAAATACTCCTGAACGCAAAGAGTATATAATGCAGAACCTGGAGGTTGTTGATTATGAGTGATCAAGAGCAGATCAATGCAGTTGATCCGGCAGATGACGCTTCCGGTATTGAAAACGGAGTTGTTGCAGAAAAAGGCAAAGGTGCCAACGACTTTTTCCGCCAGATGATGAACCGCAACTTTCTGGATTACGCGAGCTACGTTATCGGTTCGCGTGCCATCCCGGATGTCGATGATGGATTGAAACCGGTTCAGCGGCGCATTATGTGGACTCTTTATCAGGCGTACGAGAACGGACGCACCACAAAAACCGCCAATATCGTCGGTAATGCGATGCATTATCATCCGCACGGAGACGCTTCCATCGGCGACGCCATCGTTGTTCTTGCCAACAAAGGCGGCTGCCGCGAAGAGCAGGTGTATGATCCCAAGACCAAAGAGCAGAACACTTCTGTTGTCAGCTATCCCTACTTCATCAAGACGCAGGGAAACTTCGGAAACCTGCTCACCGGTGACCGTGCCGCAGCGGCGCGTTATACTGAGTGTTCACTTTCTCTTCTTGCCTATGAAACGATGTTCAACAATGACATCACCGACTTCGTTCCCAACTACGACGGACGCAAAAAGGAGCCTGTGCTGCTTCCTGCCAAAGTTCCCAGTCTTCTTATGCTCGGCAGTGACGGTATTGCTGTCGGTATGTCCACAACTGTTCTGCCCCACAACTTCAACGAGTTGATCGATGCAGAAATAAGCGAGCTCAAAGGTGAAGAATTCAACCTTTATCCGGATTTTCAGCAGGGCGGACTTATGGATGTCCGGGAATACGAGGATGGCAACGGCAGAATAACGCTGCGCGCGAAGATCGATATCGACGGAAGAGTGCTGGTTATACGCGAAATACCTGCCACCTGCACTACAGAAACACTGGTCGAATCCATTGAAAAAGCCTGGAAGAAAAACAAGATCAAGATTTCAAGCGTCCAGGATTTCACCACAGACCGGGTTGAAATAAGAGTGACGCCGACCAAGGGGCAGGATCCTGAAAAAGTGCTTCAGGGATTGTATATGTATACTGACTGCTCGGTCAGAGTCTCTCCGAAACTTATGGTGATCTGCGACCGCAAGCCGGTGCAGATGACGGTGACGCAGGTGTTGAAGCGCAACGTTCAGAAACTTCTCGGCTACATCAGACGTGAGTTTGAGATCGAGCTTGACCGGATGAATGAACTTCGCCACGCCAAAACACTCGCCCAGATATTCTTTGAGAACCGTATCTACAAGCGCATCGAAGAGTGCCAGAGTGTCGAAGAAGAGTATCAGGAAGTTCTTGACGGACTTGCTCCGTTCAGAAAAGAACTTCTGCGTGATGTCACAAAAGAGGACGTGGATAAACTTCTTGCACTGCCTGTCCGCCGTATCGCCCGGTTTGATATTGAAAAGAACCAGAAAGAGCTGCGTGAAATAGCTGAAAAAATCAAGGAGATCAAGCACAATCTTGCTCATCTTGTCGAATATACTATCGGATATCTGGAAAAACTCAAAGAGAAGTACGGAGAGTTTTTTCCGCGCCGTACCGAGATTGAGCAGTTTGAGCAGATCGACCGCAGCAAGGCGGCATTGAACAATATCAAGATCGGATGGGATAGAAAAAACGGTTATATCGGAACAGCTGTCAAGAGCGATGACACTCTGGTCTGCAACGAGTTCGACCGTTTTATCTGTCTGGAAAAATCCGGTAAATACCGCATTATTCCCCTGCCGCAGGATAAAAAACTCTTTATCGGCAAGATGTATGATTTCCGGCGTTATGATGCTTCCACAGAGTTCGGTGTTATATACCGTGAGAAGAAGTCCGGAAAATACTACGGCAAACGTACTGCTATCGGAGGATTCATTCTTGACCGTGAGTATATGATGTGCCCTGAAGGATGTGCTTTGGAGTTGTTCACTCCGAGAGCGGATGCAATTTACATGCTGACCGGAGTCGATGGAAAAGGCCGCGAATCAGTGACTGAACTCAACCTTATGACTCTGCCCACGCGTTCACCCAAGGCGCGCGGAATACTCATCACCGGAAATAAGCTCTCAAAGATAACCCATAACCGTTATCTGACAGATGAGGAGATCGCCCGGTTTCAGACTGTTGCTGAAGAAACTCCTGTTTCAGACGGCGCAGACGAAGCGGATACCGCTGAAGTTGAAGTCCCGAATGCAGAAGTGCCTGCTGTAGTCGAAGACGCTGTTGCCGTCGAGCCTGCAGTAACTGATCCCGAACCCATTGCAGAGCCTGAAATTATAGTGGAGACAACTTCAGAACCCGGAGCCGCAGAGCCTGAATCAGTTACCGAACCGGAAAAAACGGCAGAACTCGAGGTCGTTGAAACTGAACCGGAGGACGCCGGGGCAGAAGAGACAGAGGAACCCGGGGTGTCTGAACCTGAAACAACAGAGGAACCCGAATCCGGGGCAGCTGAACCTGAAGCCGCAGTTGAGGATGAACCCGAACCTGCCAGACCGCCGCGCGCTGATGATGAAGATTTCGGTATCGTCCAGCCTGAATTCGGATTTTAATCAAGATAAACATTGAGGAATGATATTATGGTCAATCTTACTTGCTCACTCAAGTCTGCTGTACTTCGCAAGATGGTGCATATGAATGTTATACTTCCGGATGAAAAGCTGCCGGAAAGCGGCAAGTTTCCGGTTGTCTGGCTTTTTCACGGCTTGAGCGATGATGACAGCTGCTGGAACAATCTCACGTCTGTCAGCCGTTATGCCCGCGAGCTGGGATTCGCGGTAGTTATGCCCGACGGCGGACGCAGTTTTTATGCCGATATGGCATGCGGTCCCAAATACTGGAGCTTTATAAGCAGCGAACTTATGACGGTTTGCTGCAATCTCTTTCCGCTTTCAGACCGTAAAGAGGATAACTTCGTCGCCGGACTTTCCATGGGCGGATACGGAGCTTTGAAACTTGCTCTCAATCATCCTGACCGTTTTGCCGGATGTGCGGCATTTTCCGCTGTAGCCGACATAAGAGAGTGGATAAACAACATCGCGGTCAATGATGCTGAACTCAATTATGAGATGAAGATGATTTTTTCAGATGCCGATGCGGTGAGCCGCTCCGGAAGTGATCTTTTTGAATTGGTGTCCAGACATGCAGAAGAGAAAACTGTGCTTCCCGCCATTTTCCACGCCTGCGGCAGTGAGGATTTTCTGATTTCATCCAACCGCAAATTCCGGGATCATCTGGAAAATCTCAAGGTGGAAAAATACACCTATCTTGAGGAGCCGGGAGTACACAATTGGGAGTTCTGGGATCGCAATATTGCCAGAGCCTTGAAATTTTTCAAATCTCTGTGATATATTGCTATTGAAAACTTGTCTGCGGCAAGTTACCTTATATAGTCAGATAACAGAAGCAAAATACGTCCGCAAAGAAATTATTTTTTTGCGGCAGGAAGATTTATATGGATAGTAAAACAATAAGCGTTGCCGGACTGCGCAAACTGGGAACTGCGGCAGGACTCTTTGTTCTGCGGCATCCTGTGGTTTTCCCGTTCAGCCTCTCTCCGGTCAATGTTGAAACTGAAGAGAACAGCGAAGTTCTGCGTGAAGCGATGACCGGCGACCGGACTGTCGCTATGTTTCCGCAATACAATTACACCGGCAAAAATGTGCCGACCAAACTTCCGATGATTGCCACCGTGACTTACGGCGACAGAAAACTCGGACGTATCGGTGTTCTTGCCAGAGTTGTCCGTGAGCTGCGCCTGCCGGATGGCAGCTCAAAGATCGTTGTGCGCGGACTCCGCCGTATCTATTGTGAACTGATCGAGGTGGGAACCGATGGTATTCCCCGCGTACAGTACCGCAATGCAGATGAAGATATGTCTGAAAATACAGACAATGCCAATATTGCCAGAGCAAAGGGCGTACTCAATTGTTTCCACGAGCTTTCCTCGATGGTCAATCAGCCGGAAGAGCTGGTCAACGCTGTCGAAGGAGCAAATCTTCCCGGCAGAATAGCCGATATTCTGGCGGATGCGATGCACTTTTCCAACGACGAGAAGGTAACGCTTCTCGGATTGTCGGATATCGGTGAGCGTCTTGATCTTCTCGCCATTCTGATGGCGAGGGAGCTTGAAATTGCTGCGCTGGGCTTGAGTATTCAGAATCAGGTTCAGGAGGCTATGGGGGACTCCCAGCGAGAGTTTTTCCTGCGCGAGCAGCTGCGTGTCATCAAGCGTGAGCTTGGCGAAGAGCCGCGCGGAGGTGATATTGCGATGCTCGAAAAGAAGCTGCAGAACGCAGATCTTCCTGAAAATGTGGAAAGTACTGTCAGAAATGAGATTGAGCGTCTGGAGTGTATTCCCACTTCTGCTCCGGAGTATCATATCAGCTACTCCTACGTCAACTGGCTGCTCGATATTCCCTGGAACAAATACACCGAAGACAGACTTGATTGTGCCATTGCCCGCAAGGTACTTGAAGAGGATCATTACGGACTTGAGGATGTCAAAGACCGTATCCTTGAGTTTCTGGCGGTGCTTCAATTGCGTCAGGGCGATCCCAAGTCCACGGCTCCAATCCTCTGTCTTATCGGACCTCCCGGTGTCGGTAAGACCTCTATAGGACAATCCATTGCCAAAGCGATGAACCGCAACTTTATCCGCGTCTCTCTCGGAGGCGTGCGCGATGAGGCTGAAATACGCGGACACCGCCGCACCTATGTCGGTGCCATGCCCGGACGTATTATCCAGAACCTTAAACGTGCCGGAAGTTCCAACCCTGTGTTTATGCTCGATGAGGTCGATAAACTTGCCCAGGATTTCCGCGGCGATCCCGGTTCTGCGTTGCTTGAAGTACTTGATCCTGCGCAGAACCACTCGTTCAACGATAACTATATCGAGCTCGGATATGATCTCTCAAAGGTATTTTTCATCGCCACAGCCAACTCGATAGACGGTATTCCCGGACCGCTGCGCGATCGTATGGAAATAATCCGTGTCCCCGGATACACCGCGCTTGAGAAGCGTGAGATTGGTAAACGTTATCTTGTTCCCCGCCAGATCAAAAACTGCGGTTTGGAGGATAGAAAGATCACCTTCCGTTCCGCCGCAGTGGATGAAATAATCAAGTTTTACACAATGGAAGCCGGAGTCCGTGAGCTCGAGCGCGTTACCGGTCAGATCTGCCGCCGCCTTGCCCGCAGGATCGTCGAAAATGATGAGCGTTTCACCGGCAAGGTGACCGTCGATAAATCTCTCGTTGCGGAATTGCTCGGCAAGCACCGTTTCCAGCCGGATGGAATGCGCCGCGACAGCAAGCCGGGATATGCTCTCGGCATGGCGTGGACAGGTGTCGGCGGCACGGTTCTCCCGATAGAGATCCTTGCGATCCCCGGTGGAAAAGGACAGCTCAAACTCACCGGAAGTCTCGGCAAAGTTATGCAGGAATCCGCAGAAACTGCGTTTTCCTACGTCCGCAGTATCGCCGGCAAGTATGGCGTGGAAGCGGAGTTTTTCAATACCAATGACTTTCATATACACGTGCCTGACGGTGCAACTCCCAAAGACGGTCCGTCTGCCGGTATAACTCTTGTGACGGCTCTGGTGTCGCTCATCAGCGGCAGAAAAGTCAAGGCTTCAACAGCGATGTCCGGAGAGATAACTCTGCACGGACACGTTACTGCAGTCGGAGGCATCCGCGAAAAAGTCACCGCCGCCTGTCAGGCCGGAGTTACCACCGTGATACTGCCGGAGGAGAATATAAAAGATGCAGAAGAGCTTCCGGAAGAGGTGAAAAGCAAGATAACTTTCCACCATGTAAAAGAAGCAGGCAAGGCTCTGGAAATACTGCTTGGCGGTATGTGAGGTAAAAATGAAGACAGTTGTAAGCACAGCGTTGATGATACTTACTCTCTTTTCCGCAGCCGGGAACGAGATGAAAATGCTGCCGGATACTCTGGATTTTGTTTCCAGAGTCCGATCCCAGCGCGGCGGTTCATCATGGTCACGTCTGCACGGCATGCTTCAGCATCGCCGCAGCGGAAGTGCCGCTGTGAGTGTTCCGGTGTACCTCGGTCTGATAATTCAGGAACACCGCACTACCGGACAACTCATTCTCGACAACAAAGAGGGATATCTTCTGGGCCAGGGCAGATCCGGTAACGCCAGTTCTGTCATTCCGATGCAGAAGAATACATCTTTGCTTGACAATGCGGGTGTGAGAGCATCGGATCTTACACTTTCATTTATATTTGACGACGTGACGGGTGAGGAAGATCCTGCCACGGTGTCAGGCGTGGTGAAGTGCCGGGTGATCCGGTTTACTGACGCCAAAACAAAAGAGTGTACGCGGGTGTATATTTCCAGTGAACACTTTTTTCCGCTCAAAGCGGAGTTTTTCAGGCAAGGGGAAAAAACGCCATGGCGTACACTCGAGTGTGACGGATTCGACAGAAAGAACGGACTGTATTACGCCTCGCGTTTGCGGGTGGAGGGTCCGGGATGGCGAACCCGTATATACTTTGACAGCTCCAGGTGTGAAATGGGGATCTTTGATGTGTCGAAGCCCGAAAGGGTAATACAACAACTGCCTCCTGAGAAAAAGTGAAAGGAAAGTATTTATGAAACTCTCTAATGACTCCAGATGTGCTCTTATTACGCTGTTGGTGAACGTTATCCTTGCCGGAGTGATCTACGTCGGATGGTCAGTTTGGAACATCTATTTCAAAGAGGATTACATCCGCGCCCAGAAGATGAAAGAGGAGGCAAAACGCCCCAAATTTGAGCGTCCGAAACCGACTCCCGAGCAGATGGCAGCCTTCAAAAAGCGCATGGCTGAATTCAAGAAGATGCGTGAAGATGAGTTGAAGCTGAGAGCCGACCTTGTCGCTCTGCTCAAGAAAAACAACGCTCCTGCATCGAAAATCGCCGCTGCCGAGTGTGATCTTATGCTTGCCAAGGCCCGTCAGATGCGCCGCCGCCGTCCGCAGGTTTCCGGTGTTGATTATGTGATCAAGAGCTATTATGCTGAAAAATACGCTCCTGCCGGGATCGATGCCGGCAATGAGGATGACATCCGTCTTGCCATCGCCAATATAGATTTGAAGAATCAGTCCGGCAGTGTACGTTACTTCTTCAAAGATGAAGATTTCAAAATTTCCGCCGATGCCTGGAAAAAGAATCCGACCGATGAAAATCTCAAGGCACTCTGCGAAGCCGAGAAAAATGTAGAGCCTCCTGCTCCCCGCATGGGACGCGGCGGCAGAAAATAACCTGTGTTTATAAAACCGGAGGAGAAAAAATGAGCTTTTTCACTGATATGAATGCCGCTGCAGACCGCAACAACAGTCTGGTCTGCGTCGGACTTGATCCCGATTTCAAGAAGCTGCCCGAGTGCGTCAAGGGAGCCAAACGTCCGTTTTTTGAATTCAACAAAGCTATTGTTGATGCCACAAAGGATCTGGTTTCCTGCTACAAGCCGCAGGCAGCTTACTACGCCGGATGCGGACGTGAGGATGAGCTGCTCGATACCATCAGCTACATCCACGAAGCCGCTCCCGGAGTTCCGGTGATCCTTGACGTCAAACGCGGCGATATCGGTTCGACTGCAGAGCAGTATGCCAAAGAGGCCTTCGAGCGTTACTGCGCCGATGCCGTGACTGTCAACCCCTATATGGGATATGATACTCTCAAGCCGTTCCTTGATTACACTGAAAAAGGTGTCATTATTCTCTGCCGTACTTCCAATCCCAACTCCGGAGATCTTCAGAGTCTGGTCTGCGACGGAATTCCGGTCTACGAACACGTTGCCCGTCTGGTGAGAGACAAATGGAACGCCAACGGCAACGCCGGTATCGTTGTCGGTGCAACCTATCCCGAGGAACTGGAAAATCTGCGTAAACTCTGTCCGGAGCTTCCCTTCCTCGTTCCCGGAGTCGGAGCGCAGGGCGGCGATGTGGAAAAAGTTGTCCGTTTCGGTTGTACTGCTGACGGCAAAGGTATCATGATCAACTCTTCCCGCGGAATTATTTTTGCCGGAAAAGATGAGAATTTTGCCCAGGCTTCCCGCGCCGCCGCACTTGCTCTGAGAGATCAGATCAACTCATTCAGAAAGTAATTTATTTATGCAAGACGTACCGTTTGAACCCATAATCGACCTTCCGAACCGCCGTTATCCCACGATTGCCATCGTGGGACGTCCCAATGTCGGAAAGTCCAGTCTGTTCAACGCCATTCTCGGACGGCGTATGGCTATCGTCCATGAAATGAGCGGCGTTACCCGCGACCGGGTTTCGACAACGGTGCGCCGCGATGGACGCTGTTTCACTCTGATCGACACCGGCGGTCTCGGTCTGCTTTCCGGAGAATCCAAGAACGTCGAGTTCTGGGATGCCGGTATCGCGGTTCAGGTCGAAGCTGCTGTTGCCGATGCAGATGTATTGATCATGGTCGGCGATGCCCAGGCGGGAGTAACTCCCCTTGATATGGATGTCGCCGACCGTCTGCGCGCCTCCGGCAAGCCGGTGGTGATGGCTGCCAACAAGTGTGACACTGCCCAGCTCAAAGATGATGCGGCGGAGTTTGTCAGGCTCGGTTTCGGCAATGTGTCTCCCATCTGCTGTCAGCATCGCGGCGGAATCGGTGCGCTGCTGGAAAAAGTCTGGCAGGCATTTCCGAAAGATGTCGAATGGGTGAAAGAGGAGGAATCCGCTCCGGAGCGCATCAATATTGCCGTTATCGGACGCCCCAACGTCGGTAAATCCAGCCTTATCAATGCTCTGCTCGGCGACGAGCGCGTGATGACCAGCGATATTGCCGGAACCACCCGCGATGCGGTCGATATTGATTTTGACATCACTTTCAATGGCGAATCCCATCCGGCGGTTTTGGTTGATACTGCCGGTCTGCGCAAGTCCGCCAAAGTTGATGAAATCGTCGAATATTTCAGCGTTATGCGCAGCAAGAGTGCCATCGAGCGTGCCGATCTTGTGATCTTTGTGGTCGAGGCCGGACTCGACGGAGCGACTGCACAGGATAGACGCATCGCCGGAATGATCTCCAAGGCCGGAAAGGCCTGCGTCATTGCGGTGAACAAATGGGATCTCTGTCCGGAAGTTGCTGTCAAAAAGCTTATATCTGAACTGCGTTACAGTCTTCCCGGCATGGGATTTGTTCCTGCTGTTCTCATCAGTGCCGCCAAACGCCAGAATCTTGATAAGCTTCTGGATCAGGTTGCACAGGTCATGGAGCAGCTTGAGCAGGATATTCCGACCGGAGTCCTCAACCGCGTTCTCCAGAGTGCCTTTGAATCCAATCCGCCTCCTGTGATGGGAACTGCTCCGCTGAAGCTCTTTTACGCCTCCATGGTCGGCCAGAAGCCTCCGCGTTTCAAGCTCTTTGTCAACCGCGCTGAACTGGCGGCAGATAACTATGTGACATTTCTTAAAAACAAACTGCGTGATGCCTTCAATCTGGTTGGAATTCCGATCATTATAGATGTAGTATCGCGTCCCAAAAAGATAGAGACCATCCGGAGAACTCCGGAGAAACGTCCGGCAATGCGCCGCAAGAAAGTGGAAAAGAGGAGACGTTGAAATGGATAAGAATACCGAAAATCAGGTCAAACAGCTGCTCGCACAGCTTCTTGCAGAGGGAGTTTCTCTTTCAGACGCCCAGACGAAGATCAACAGCGAACTTAAAGTTGCTCTGACCTATATGGATGTCCGCATTATCGCTTCAACACTCGATGTGGATTGGAAAAAAAGCGATCCCCATCCGGTCAAAAGTGAAGAAGAGACTCCTGCCGGAGAAAATGCTGAACCCGCCGCTGAAAATCAGGATGAAGCCGGAAAGACCGTCGTTGAGATCAGTAAACTTGTACGTCCCGGAATGGCACTTTCAGGTTCTGTGAAGTTCGCCTCCGGCTCGAAAGCTGACTGGTATCTCGACCGCACCGGACGTCTCGGTTTGGAAAACCTGATCGGTGATCAGCCGACCCAGGAAGATATTCAGCTCTTCCAGATGGAGCTTGAACGCGCCGTCACCGGCGGCAGATAATCAACACCTGCAGATCGCTTATGTCAAAGTCTTACAAACTGCTCATCGCCGACGATGAATTCAACACCAGAGAGCTGCTCGGACGCTATCTGCGCCGCCGCTATGATGTGGATACGGCAATGGATGGCGTCGAGGCGATCAGCAAGTTGGAAAATACCAATTACGATCTGGTTCTGACCGACTTGCGAATGCCGGGAGCTGACGGATTTGAAGTGCTTGAAAAGGCCAATAACTCCGGCAGAAAGACTCCCTGTATCGTGCTTACCGCCTATGGTTCGATCGTAGACGCGGTGAAGGCGGTGAAAGCCGGAGCCTTTGATTTTGTCTCAAAGCCGGTAAAGCTTGATCAACTTGAAACAGTCATCTCTTCCGCATTGTCGAGGGCAGGGGATGCGCAAGCCGATGCCAAAACAGATATTGCCGAAAAGGCAGTACCTTCATCGGGTGATTCCGCCTCGATGGTTACTCCCGGCGACGGCAGTGCGATGAAGCAGGTCTACGATACCGCTTGTGATGTTGCACCGAGCAGAGCGACCGTTCTTCTTACCGGAGAGAGTGGAACCGGCAAAGAGGTCATTGCCCGTCTGATCCATGAAAAGAGTCTCCGTAAAGGTAAGTTTGTCGCTGTCCATTGTGCCGCATTGACCTCAACTTTGCTTGAAAGTGAACTCTTCGGCTACGAAAAAGGAGCCTTTACCGGTGCCTCTGAACGCCGCCAGGGTAAATTTGAAGCTGCGGATGGCGGAACCATTTTTCTGGATGAGGTCGGAGAGATCGATCTGCCTACCCAGGTGAAACTTCTGCGCGTTCTTGAAACAAGATGTTTCGAGCGTGTCGGCGGCGTAGAACAGGTAAAAAGTGACTTCCGTCTGATATCCGCTACCAACAAAGATTTGAAGCAGATGGTGAGAGTGGGAACATTCAGAGAAGACCTCTACTACCGTCTGGCTGTCATCGATCTTGAGCTGCCGCCGCTGCGCCGCAGACGGGATGAGATACCTCTTCTGGTCGATAAATTCATCAGAGAGTTTGCAGCGGAAAACGGCAAAGCTGTTCCGGAAGTCGCCCCAGAGGCGATGTCTGCACTGGTTGCATGCGATTGGCCGGGAAATATCCGGCAGTTGCGCAACTGCATGGAGTCTGTAGTGGTTTTGCTCAAAGGCGGAGTTATCGCTCCGGGCGATCTTCCAGAAGAGATACGCAATGGTTCTTCTGCCGGTGAAGATATTCCAGTCGCTCCGGAAGAGGTTTCCGGTGGACAGCAGGTTTCCGGACAGGCGATCCGTGATGTCGAATGGGAGCTGATCGAAAAGGTGCTCGCCGAGTGCAACGGCAATCGGACAAAAGCCGCTGAAAGGCTCGGTATCAGTCGCCGGACTATCCAGAGAAGACTTCTCGAACACGCTGAAAACAAAGAGTAAAAACAGCAGAAATCACAGATGCAGAACTTCAAAAGTTCTGCATTTTTTATTGTTCAGTTTTTTACTTTTTTTGCGGATGGTATTTCAGGGATTTTTCAGGCGCAGATGCAATGCATTTTACAGAAAAATCGTGTTTTTTATATGATAATCGGCTGATGTCTGCAAAAATAGTAAAAGTTGCTGCTTTTTTACTTGCAATCACCGTTAATCCGGTGTATAATATGAATATTTGGATGTAAAACATATTCATCTATGATGAAACAAAAAGGAGTTTGCGAAATGAAAGCCTCATATTATGTCAGCGAGGGACGCTTTGATATCCGCGATGCGCAGGCAGTGGAGCCGAAAGCAGATGAAGTTATGCTGCGTATGGCATACTGCGGTATCTGCGGAACGGATATGCATATTTTTCACGGAAAGATGGATAAACGTGTTTCCCCTCCGCAGGTAATCGGTCACGAAGCCTCTGCTGTTGTCGAAAAGGTCGGCAGCGGAGTTACCCGTTTTGCTCCCGGCGACCGTGTCGTGGTTCGTCCGCTTGACTGGTGCAGTGACTGCCCCGCGTGCAAAGCCGGTCACTCCCATATCTGTATGAATCTCAAATTTATGGGTATTGACAGCATCGGAGCCTTTCAGGAGTTCTGGACTGTCAAAGAGCGTACCCTCTACAAGGTTCCGGATAACCTTTCTCTGAAAGAGGCTGCTCTCATTGAGCCTATTGCTGTCGCCTGTCACGATGTCCGCACTTCCGGACTGGTCAAAGGTGAATTCGCTCTGGTTATGGGCGGCGGTCCCATCGGACTGCTTATCGCAATGGTTGCCAAGGCTGCCGGAGCTCGGGTGATGATCTCTGAGATCAACGACTACCGTCTTGAGTTTGCCCGCAACTGCGGATTTGAAACAGTCAATCCCAAAACAGAAGATATTGTTGCCAAGGTCAACGAGGCGACCGGCGGCGCAGGAGCTGATGTTCTCTTTGAGGTTACAGCCAGCGTTCCTGCCGCAGAGATCATGACCGAGCTCGTCCGTACCCGTGGACGCATTGTGGCAGTCGGTATTTACAGCCAGCCGGTTCCGGTCAATCTCCACAAGTTTTTCTGGAGAGAGCTGCAGCTCTTCGGTGCCCGCCTCTACGAGGCAGAGGATTTCGATGCCGCTCTCGAAGTTGCCGCTTCAGGAAACATGCCGCTTGAAAAGATCATCACCGGCGTCTATGACCTTGATGATATCGAACAGGCATTTGCCTCGAATACCGGCAGTGCAACCGCTCTTAAAACACTTATCAAATGTGGAAATATTGAGGAGTAAAAGAAAATGATTCTTGACAAATTCAAACTTGATGGAAAGATCGCTCTGGTTTCCGGCTGCCGCCGCGGTATCGGCCGCGGTATCGCCGTAGGTCTTGCCGAAGCCGGAGCCGATATCATCGGTGTCAGTGCCAATCTTGAAGAAAACAGCGAAGTCGAGCAGGAGATCAAAGCTCTGGGACGCAACTTCTACCGCTACACCTGCGATTTCTCTGACCGCGAAGATCTCTACCGTTTTATTGCCCAGGTGAAAAAAGATCATCCGGTCATCGATATCCTTTTCAACAATGCCGGACACATCCTGCGCAAGCCTGCAGTCGAGCATCCTGATGAGTACTGGGATAAAATCATCGCCATCAACCTCGACGCCCAGTTCATCATGGCCCGTGAGTTCGGACGCGATATGGTCGAGCGCAGAAGCGGCAAGATTGTTTTTACCTGCAGTCTTCTCACTTTCCAGGGCGGCGTGACCGTTCCGGGATATGCCGCCAGCAAGGCCGGAGTCGGCGAACTGGTCATGGCACTTTCCAACGAGTGGGCGAAGTATGGTGTCAATGTCAACGGTATTGCTCCGGGATATATTGCCACTGACAATACTGCCGCTCTGCGTGCCGATGAGACCCGCAGCCGCCAGATTCTTGAGCGTATTCCTGCCGGACGCTGGGGAACCCCGGAAGACTTCAAAGGCGTCGCTGTGTTCCTCGCTTCTGCAGCCAGTGATTATGTCGACGGTTCGATCTATCTGGTCGACGGCGGATGGATGGGACGCTGATCATGACTTACCACGATATTGTCAAGCGCACCTGGCAGCTTGAGAAAGAATTGACCAAGCCTAATCACTACGCCAACGTGCTGGGAATGACCGCAGTTGCCAGATATGCGATCGCATTTGATGATCAGGCTCTGCTTGCCGACCTTAAGGAGTATGTTACCCCGTACATCAACGGAGCTTTTGAGAATGCCGGCGGAGTATTCGGAAAGCGTTGTTACTGCATCGGCGGAAATGCAACTGCTTTCCTCTATAAATCCGGTTTGCTCGATGAGGCCGAAGGTATTCTCCGCCGTTATGCAGAGATGCTGTACACCGAACAGGGCAGGGATACCGAAGGTTACTTCAATCACCCCCGGGTTCCGCAGAAGCCGGGAAACGCCAATGGCGCACTCTGGATTGATACCTGTTTCGGCGTCTGTCCTTTTATGATGTGGTTGGGACAGGCTTTCGGCGAGCAGAAGTACATCGATGACGCAGTTCATCAGATGAAGGGACACCACCGTCTGCTCTTCAATACTGAAGCCAAACTCTACCATCAGGCGATCAACTTCAACGATGCTCCCAATCAGCTTACTGCTTTCTGGGGACGCGGTGAGGGCTGGGGTGTTTACACTCTGACAGAGCTGGTTTCCGATCTCGGAAAAGATCATCCGGATTATGAGTTCTTCAAGAATGCGCTTGTTGCAAACCTTGAGGGATGTCTTGCGGTTCAGGATGCCGACGGCATGTTCCATCAGGTTCTTGATATGCCTGACAGCTTTGTTGAATCCTCCTCAACCTGCCTTATCATCTATGCGATGGGCAGAGCGATCGAGATGGGGCTGGTCGACAAAGATCTCTATACCGCAGCTATCATCAAAGCGATCAACGGCCTCAAACGCTACATCGCTCTTGACGGCTCGATCCACCACTGCTGCGTCGGATGTCTCTGCCCCAATCTCGGACGTCCGGAAGATTACGCTGCATGGCGTTATCAGGTCAATGATACTCACGCTTTCGGTCCGATTATTCTTGCCTTCGGTCAAGCTGCAATAATGGAAAAAGCCGGTTTGATTCCTGCTTTTGAAGCGTAAAAACAAAAATCGGCATCAACATTGATTTTGTTGATGCCGTAATTCAGTTTAAGGAAGAAAACATGAATAAGCATAATTTATCAATAACCACCCCCCACCGCAAATTCACTCTTATTGAGCTTCTGGTTGTTATAGCTATTATTGCAATACTTGCCTCAATTCTTATGCCTGCGCTTCAGTCCTCCCGCAACAGAGCCAAAGGCATGAGCTGTACAAACAATCTCAAATCTCTTGCTGCCGCTTCTGCTCAATACACGGCTGATAGTAATGACTGGATTCTTGCGACCGTAGGTTCAACCGGAAAATACTGGTTTGAAACTATTTCCGGTGTTGATATAAACGGCAAAAAATATTCCAAAGGTTGGGGAATAGCTTATGCTGGAAATACCCAAACCAAAGGACAGATGATATGTCCGCTGGAGGGTACTGAATTTTCTTCCGACTCAACCAAAGGTTACAAATACACACACTATTCAAGCAATCCGCATCTTGGAATAAAAAACAAAAGTTATACGGATAACAAATACAAGTCAAGAAAACTTTCCTCAGTATTTTATGCTTCAGAAACAGTAATGTTTATTGAGAATATCAGGCGAGATAATGCTGTGGTAAACTATCCTCAATTTGTGGCATTCCGTCATGGCGGAAGCGTTGATACAAGAATTTACTCATCCACTTCCGGAGCAATCTATCCCGATGACCGTACTGCTCCCGGAGCTATTGCGTTTATTGACGGCCACGTCGGCAAAAAGTGTTATGAAGAAATCAAGACCAAACGCACTAATCGTGCAGGTCAAAGCGTTGATGCTCTGCAATATGGTTTTCACCATGAACAGGGTGTCTCTCTGGCTCTGTAAAAGGATTGTCATATAATGAATAAGACGCTTTTTTGCTTGTCTATGCTGTTGTTTTGCAGCAGTATATTTGCCATTGAAGCAGATTCGTCTGCGCTTGAACTGCTTAGAAAAGATCATCCGCGCATATTTATCACCAGCGATAATATTGAACAAATTCGCAAGCAGGCTTTGACAATTTCCAAAAAACAGTTTGAAAAGTTGAAAGCCCAGGTTGATAAATACAGAGTAAATCCCAAATGGAATTTCAATCCTGCGCGTTTTGTATATAATAAAAATGGCAAGAGCAATTTCAAGCGTCCTTATTTCATGCTTACTCAGGTCATGACTGTCGGAGGCAAACAGGCTCAGAATGCGGCATTTGTTTACCTTGTGACTCAGGATAAAAAATATTTGCTTAAAGCCAAAAATTATCTGAAATACTGTACTTCTCTTTATGAATGGGCCTTGGAAAAACAAATCCTTGTTGATTGGCAGAATAACCATTATGAAAGAAGTATCATTGCCTACGATTGGCTGTATAATGATTTGACTCCGGAGGAACGCAAACGTTTTGCCAACTCACTCCTGACTGTTGTCAGAGAAATTCAGCGCGACGGCAAAGCAACATTCAGAAGAAATTGCGGAGGCGTTGAAACCGGATATTATGGAACAGAGCGGCTGCTCTTCTATGCCGGTGCCGCTATTTACGGTGATGGAATAGATGACCAAGAGGCGGAAAAACAGCTTATACGCGGAATAAAGGGTTTCAATGAGATGCTTGCTCACCGCGAAAAAATATCTGCGGGAACAGGCGCGCTTGTTCATTACTGCGTAGCTTATACATTCCTTGAATATCCATTATCTTCATTGCGTTATTTCTTTGCGGTAAAATCTGCATTCAATGTCAATGAAGCTGCCAGGTGGACACACATGAGAGATTTTCCGGTATTTGTTGCCATGAATTGGCTTCCTGGCGAGAGATTTCCGCTTGAGTTTGGACTTGGTGATGCTCATCACATTGATAACGCAATGCCTGTTGATACTATGAATATGGTAATGCGCAGCATAGCATCGCTTTATCCGGAAAGTGCAGGGCTGGCATTGGCTCTGTTCAACAAACTTCCTGCCAGAATAAAGAATAAGGGAGATGATTTTGTTGACTTCATTCTGCCTCCTGTAAGTGATATTGCTGCCGGTAAGATACAGGATGTTCCAAAATTCTCGTATATTTCCAGCATAGGAACAGCGTATTTCCGTTCTGGAAACACGAAAACTGATACCTATGCCTGCTTCAGAGCGGGAAACCCAACCCGCAATCACTCCCATTATGACCAAAACCACTTCACAATTTACAAACAGGGTTTTCAAGCCATTGATTCCGGAACACGAGGCAGAACCCAGAGTTTTCATTTGCCGTATTATTACGCCCAGAGCGTTGCTCACAATACCGTTTTGATTGATATGCCAAACGAAGAGATTGGAAAACACTTTGGACCAGATCATCACGGTTACAAATGCGAAGCTCCTTTTATGGATGGCGGGCAGTATAAAAAAGTTATAAATGCCAAAATAAAGACTTCCCATACTGCAGATTATTCAGCTGTACTTTGCGATGCAACCGAGGCGTACCGTCCGGAAAAATGCAAACTTGCAGAGCGTGAATTCATACATCTGCAAAAAGATGTTTTTCTGGTAGTTGACAAGGTAATATCAACCAATAGTTCTTACCGTAAACGCTGGCTGCTGCATACTCAGAATGAAATATCCGTCAACGGTAAAACTTATTCTGCTTCCGAAGGGAAGGGAAAGATATCAGGCACTCTGCTTTGGCCGAAAAATGCTCAAATAACCGTTATCGGCGGTAAAGGAAAAGAGTTTTGGACAGGAGGCAAAAACTGGGAGCTTCATCCCAAACATGATAAAAAGTATATAGGTAAGCTGCACGGCAACTGGAGAATTGAAATTACTCCGGACAAAGAGTCTGAATTTGATATGTTCATCAACCTTATTCAAGTTGCAAACAGCAACGGATCTTTTGCCGATATCAAACCGGAAATCAAGAAATTGAATGGTAATATAATCATCACTTTTGAATACGCCAACAAAAATTGGCAGATTTCCGTATCAGAAAAATCAGGAGTCCAGAGTCAGATTGTGGTGAAAAAATGAAAAAATTTGAGCGATTTGAAATTCCCGGTCTTATGCCGCGTCCGGCCTGGTGGCTGGTTCATCCGGAAGAAATCATTGATTTCTGTAAAAAGGCAGGGAAGGGCAGGGGTACTGTGGAAGCATCAACTCCGCAGGGTTATCCTGTATTCCGTCTTGTATATAATGATTTCGTTTCTGTCGGCAATCGTGTTAACTGGATATCTGCAATCGGAACCCGTAATCCTGAACTGTTCAGCGATAATGATAAACAAACTGTTATGATCGCTGCAGGAATACACGGAAGTGAGATAGAGGGAGTAATTCTTGTGATGAATCTTATCTCTCTTCTTGAAACCGGTGTTGATTTAAGAGGGGAAAAACGCCCCGGACTGCTTGAGCTTGCATCTCATTACCGTCTGGTTCTTTTTCCTTGTGTCAACATGGACGGTCGTTCAATATCTCCCGCTCATTGCATCGGAGCTGACATTGATGACTGCCGCAGGGCAGGCGGAGGCTGCTGGCTTGATGGCACTCCAATAAAATGGCCTCAGATGAAAGAGCATTTTCCCTTGCCGTTGGATAAGGTAAGTTTTCCCGGAGGATATCCTAACAGTAACGGATATAACATACAGCTTGATGCCGCACCCGGCAATATCAAAACCGAGGAGGCAAAAGCAATTTACAGGGCGGCAGAAGAGTTCAAGGTTGATTTTTTTCTTAACTTACACTCACAACCCGGGAGTCCGGTATCGTTTATAACACAGCCTTCAGTATGCGGATATCCATCGCAAACGGCAATTACCAATGAACTGCGGGTTTTGTGCGCAAATTCTCTGGCAGCTCTTGGATATGAAAATATCTTTGAAAACAATCCGCTGGAGTTATCTGCCCGTATTGACATAAATAATGCAGTACAATTTTGCAGCGGAGCAGCAACTGCAACCTTTGAATTCACCTCTGTTTATGCAGAAAGTTTTGAACGGATTGCAGATACCGGATATGTTATGCTGGAAACAATACTGGAATATGGATTAAAAAACAGATTTTGTGACCGAAAAAATTTTCTGTCCAAAAATAGAAAAACGTGTTTCTGAATTGACACGGCTACTGTAAAGAAAAGAGGCTGCTGCGAAACATCAGGTTTTGCAACAGCCGTTTTTCTTTGTTGAATAGTTGTCGTTTGAATTATATTGCCTCAAACACAACTTTTATTTTGGTCTTTACGATCTCGCCGGGAGCGATATATTTCAAGCCGCCCTCTTTCTCAAAAGCCTCTTTTCCGATGGGAGGACAGTTGGCGGGTTCCATTCCGAGCACATAATTTCCGCATCCCATCTGCTTCCATTCGATAAGGTACGGAAGCTCTGCAACGCGGCGCAGAACCGTGACTTTCAATCCGGCTTTTTGATTGACTATCGCCATCGAAGCCATTCCGTTGGAGTCGGTCTTCTCGTTTTGGTGGAAATAGACCTGTTCAACAAATCCGATTTGCGGTTCCTCCATGATATGCCACTTGTCGAGTCCCTCGGCGGCACGCTGATTGCGGGCGATGACTTCGTGATCCGGATCAGAGGATTCCAGACGGCAGTTCTCATCGACGAGCGGCCATCCGAAGTTCATGTGATTGAGAACCATGAATGGTTCCGGTCTGAATCCGCAGTTTTCGATTCTGTCCTCGATAACGATGGTATTGTTTCCGTTGACAGTTGAAATTGTGCGTTTCAAGAGCAGATTTTCGTTGAAGACTTTGGTGTGGAAAACTTTTCCGGATACTTCCAGTTTGAAAGTGTTGTCATCGACGTAGTCAGCAAAGGAATTAACTTCTCCTGCCGGAATGTGCGAAAGTCTGCCGTGGAGTCCCTCATTTCCTTCAGCCGGGCCGACGTTGAGATAGCCGCATCCGGTAAGCATACCGCCGCCCCAGGTACGGAGCCACTCTCCGTCTTTATCGCTGTAAAAAGCTGGAGCCGCCGCTGAACTGCCGGTGAGCCAGGCAAGCTGTCTGCCGTTGAAGAATACTTCGCCGATATCAAGTCCGCGGTCGGGATAGACGTTGAAGCTCAATCCGCTGCCGTTGTTCACTTCAAAGACGCGCATTCCGCGTCCGGTGTCATCGTCGAGGATAACTCTGCGGATTCCTGCAAGCTGGCGTGGATTTCCGAGGTAACGGCGCATAAGTTCTTTGCTGCTCATAAATGATTTTCCTCAATTACATGATGGTGGTTATCTCTTCGGCTTTGATTTTTGGAACGTGCAGAACGTTGTTGTCATCCAGGTAGTAGGCTGTTGGATGGTCAGAGGAGATGTCCTCACTCTGAGGAGTTTCTGCCGGATATCCGACGGCGATGAGGTAATGCAGTTCCGTATCTTCACCCAGCTCAAGGATTTTTTTGGCTTCTTCTTTATTGAAAGCTCCGATCCAGCAGCATCCGAGACCGCTGTCGGCGGCTCCGAGCAGTATATTCTGGATGGCGCATGAGGCATCGACGACAGAGCCGCCTTTGGCGGATGTCACTGCAATAAAGCTGCGCGGGGCATTGACACCCCAGACGGGGGAGCGGCGGGGAGTGACTGCTCCGCCGTAACGGGTGACATCAAAGATCTTTTTGGCGGTATCCTCATTGTCGATGATGATATAGCGGATCGGCTGTTTGTTGCCGCCGCTCGGGGCAAAACGGGCAATATCGATGAGAGCCATAAGATCTTCCACCGGAACTTTTCTGTTTTCGTAGAAGCGGATAGTACGGCGGAGTTTTACCAGAGTTTTGAATTCCATAGTTTATCTCCCTGCTTCGGGTTGAAAATAAAAAAGGACGCCATAAGAGGCGTCCTTTGTTCAATCGCGCAAAAAGCTCAGATCTCGACCGGCTTGGTCTTGGGCAGTCCCTGAACCTTATCTTCAGGAATGCGGCCCTCGGCACGGAGAACGTCAAGACGCTCATAACGCTTCATAACATTGCGGATCTTGCGGATTTTACCGCCGACGCGGAGACTCGGATGCTGAGACATTGTTTTGTACCCTTTATGTTAAATTAAATAATTAAATCTGTAATATAAACATCTGTCGATTCCTTAATATACTTCACAAAAGAGCATTGTCAAGCATAAAAGAGTTTTTTTTTGCTGAAAGTTGACGTTTCTTCAGCATAACGCTATCCAAAGTTGCAGGAATGGCAGATATGGGGTTGCAATACACACCTGAAAGTGTTATATTATAAAAATATCTTTTTAACGTAATACTATAACATAAAGGATTGCTGTTATGGCTAAAGAGTTCGATGATCAGCTTATGGATAAGCTGGTAAGTCTTTGTAAACGCAGAGGATTTGTCTTCCCGAGTTCCGAGATCTACGGCGGATTCAACGGTTTTTGGGATTATGGTCCGTACGGTTCCCGCATGAAGCGTGCCATTGAAAACCTCTGGTGGCACGAGATGGTCGAAACCCGCGACAACGTTGAGGGACTCGATTCCACTGTTATCGCCCATCCGATGATCTGGAAGGCTTCCGGTCACATCGATCAGTTCAGCGACCTTATGACCGATTGCAAAAAGTGCAAATCCCGCTATCGCGTCGATCAGATGGCTGATCCCACCACTTGTCCCAACTGCGGATCCAAGGAGCTTACCGAGCCGCGCGAATTCAACCTGATGATGAAGACCTTTGTCGGTCCCGTCTTTGATGATGAGCACGTCGCTTATCTGCGTGCCGAGACCTGCCAGCCGATCTTTGTTGATTTTCACAGTGTTCGCGTTGCCACCCGTCAGAAGCTGCCCTTCGGTATTGCCCAGATCGGTAAGGCGTTCCGCAATGAGATCAACCCCCGCAACTTCACTTTCCGCAGCAGAGAGTTCACCCAGATGGAAATGGAGTTCTTCTGCGACGGCGAAGAGGGTATGGAGTGGTTCGAGTACTGGAAAGAGCAGCGTATCAAATACTATCGCGACAAGCTCGGCTTCGAGGACAGCTTCATGCGTATTTACGAGCACGAGAAGCTTGCCCACTACGCCAAGGCTGCTATCGATATCGAAGTGAAGTTCCCCTTCGGCTGGGGCGAACTTGAGGGAATCCACCACCGTGGAACCTGGGATCTTTCCCAGCACAGCAAGTTCTCCGGCCAGGATCTTCAGTACATCGACCACGACAACAAGAGCAAGATCATGCCGACCGTCATCGAGACCAGCGTCGGACTCGACCGTACCATGCTTGCTCTGCTTGCCCACGCTTACGATGAGGAAAAGGCTGCCACCCAGAAGGCTGATATGGAAGAGGACGTCCGTGTTGTTCTTCACCTGCCTCCGCTGGTCGCTCCGATCCAGGTGGCTGTTCTTCCGCAGTCCAAGAAACTCAAAGAGAATGCCTACGGCCTCTACAAGGATATCGACCGCTACTTCCGCTGTGAATACGATGAAACCGGAAGCATCGGCAAACGTTACCGTCGTCAGGATGAGATCGGTACTCCGTTCTGCATCACTTTCGACTTTGACTCCCTCAATGACAATGCTGTCACCGTCCGTGACCGTGACACCATGCAGCAGGAGCGCGTCAACGTCACCCAGCTGCGCCGCTACATCGAGGAAAAGATCGAGAAATAATTCTCTGTCATTGTCCGCAAAGGCGTTGTGTTTGATCACAACGCCTTTTTTTATGCGTAATGAGCTTGAAAAAACACCTCCGGTGCAGTATCTTTATATGAAGAGTCATTGACAGGATACTATAGTTATGAAATACGATATACGCAATATGTCCCGCACGAAAGTTCTGGTGTCTCCCAGTCTGCTTGCGGCGGACTTCAACCGCGCCGGAAAAGAGATAGCAGAGGTGACTTCAGCCGGAGCTGATATGCTGCATCTGGATGTGATGGATGGTCACTTTGTCCCCAACATCTCTTTCGGTATTCCGGTCATCAAGGCTCTGCGGAAAGAGTCGGAGCTGTTGTTTGACACCCACTTGATGATTTCCCATCCTGCCCGGTACGCCCGTGCTTTTGCAGAATCCGGCAGTGATCACCTGACGTTCCACCTCGAGTCGGATGACGATGTGCTTGAAACGATTTCAGAAATACGCAGTGCCGGATGTACTGTCGGAATCTCTCTCAAGCCGGGAACTCCGGCGGAAAAGGTGTTTCCATACCTCGATAAGATTGACCTTGTACTGATTATGACGGTCGAGCCGGGATTTGGAGGACAGAGTTTCATGAGTGATATGGTCAGCAAAGTTTCAGCTGTAAAGCGTGAGATTTTGCGCCGTGATCTTCCGGTACTTGTTCAGACTGATGGCGGAATCGACGTCAATACCGTGGAAACTGTCGCCGCCGCAGGATGTAATGTCGTGGTGGCAGGAACTGCCGTTTTCCGGCATCCGCAGGGAATGGCTTTCGCAATAGAAAAACTTCATTCAGCAGAAAAAGTACTGGATGCCAAACTGTAAGTAATGATATGAAAAAGACCTGTCTGTACGATATAGAAAAAGAATATGATGCCAAAACAGCTCCGGTAGGCGGTTGGAATCTTGCCAAAAACTTTCCGGGAGGAGCTACCGCCGAGGTAAAACATACTTTGGAAAACTGCTCAGTCTTCGACCGCTGTCACACAGCAAGAATCCGCGTTTGCGGAAAGGAGATAATCAAAAGAATATCTTCTCTGGAAAACGTTGAACTTGAACAGGAAATCACTGTTCCTGCTGCAGTTTCTGCCAAATATAAAGAGAGTGATATCACCATCGTCGCGATGATGGAGGATGATATTCTTCTGCTTGCCGACAACCCCAAAGACGCCGGAGAGTTGATCGGACAACTCGATGAGGTGGAGTCCGTTGATCTCTCTGAACAGCTTGCCAGACTTGATATAGCCGGTAAAGCATTGGCTGATGTGCTGGCGGACTTCGAAATCGCTTCAGAAGAGATACCGTCGGGATGTGCTGTCGTCCGCCGTCCGGTTGCTGAAGTCAATTCTATAATGATCTGCAACAGCCGCTTTCAGGTTCCTGCTGTGACGCTCATCTTCACTTCAGAGTACGCCGAGGGAATGTGGGAGGAGTTCGTTGACACCTATCCGGTGAAGCCTGCCGGATATGCCGCTTACGACACTTTGACATCAAAAAACAACGCAGAGATATCTGCTTAAAAAGGAGTTGCTTTTTATGGAACAAATTTCAAAACTTGTCTGGAATCAGTCGCTTCCTGAAGAGCTGCTGGATCTGGTGCGCGCTCTCGAAGATGAGTATCCTATTTCCGACAGCGGACGCGGTCTGAAGCTCTCATTCAAGCGTGTGGAAGGCGAGGGGATCATTTCAAATGTGATCCGCAGCAAAGGTGCGGTCACAGTGGAATACAATACAGTTTCCGGTGCGGCGCGCGGTATCGGATCTGCATTCAGCCGTCTGGATGGCAAAGAGTCCACTCCGTTCAAAAAGCTCGGCATCATGCTCGATGTGTCGCGCAATATGGTAATGAAGGTCGAACATCTCAAAGTCTGGATGCGCCGCCTTGCTCTCTGCGGATACAATCAGCTTATGCTCTATACCGAGGATACCTACGAGCTTGAAGAATACCCCAAGTTCGGTTTCCAGCGCGGAGCCTATCTGCTTGAGGAAATTCAGGAGCTTGACGCTTATGCAGCCAAACTCGGTATCGAACTTGTCGGCTGTATCCAGACGCTCGGACATCTTGAGCAGATGCTGAAATACAATGAGTTCAGCAGTGTCAGAGATACCGGCCGTGTGCTGATGGTCGATGCTCCTGAAACAGAGAAACTTATTGAAAGTATGATCTCATTCTGGAGCAAAGCACTCTCCAGTCGCCGTATTCATATCGGTATGGATGAAACCCATGATCTGGGACGCGGCAGATATATGGATCACAACGGCTTTGTCCGTGGTTTCGATCTCTTCAACCGTCAGCTTGCGATGGTCAATAAAGTTTGCGGAAAATACGGTTTGACTCCGATGATCTGGTCAGATATGTATTTCCGTTTGAGCAATCCCGACCAGAAATATTATGACCTTGAGTCACCTATTCCGCAGGATGTTCAGAAGGCGATTCCCGGAAACGTACAGCTTGTCTATTGGGATTACTACCACGAAGAAAAAGAGAAGTATACCGGCATGATCCGCCGTCACCGCGACATCGGCTATGAGCCGATCATGGGATCCGGAATCTGGACCTGGGCAAAGATGTGGTATGACCATGATCAGACCCGCCGAACAGCCGAACCCTGTCTCGCCGCCTGCCGTGACGAGAAGGTGCAGGAGGTGTTCTTCACCATGTGGGGAGATGACGGAGCCTACTGCAACTACGACTCAAGTCTTGCCGGAATCTTTTATGCCGGAGATCTCTCTTTCGGTATCAACAGCTTTGAGCGTACTGAAGCGCGATTCAACACTCTCTGCGCTCCCACCAGCTTTGAGGCTCACATTGCGGCAAGTGAACTTGATTACCGCCTGACTGATTCCAGAGGCGACACTTTTGTCGTGTCAGCAAGTATGCTGCTCTGGGATGATCCTCTGCTTGGAACCGTGTGCGAAAACTATTCTCGCCGCGAGCCGGAGTTTGACCTCATTATGCTCGACCATTACGAGGAGTTGCTCTGCAGAGTTCTTCCTGAGTTCGACGCAGACGGTGCAGGTGATCTTGAGCTTGCTTCAGATATTGCCAGTGCGCTGATCAAGAAGCTTGAGCTTTACGGAGCACTGCGTACCGCTTACAAAGAGGGCGACATTGTTGCTCTGCGTGAAATTGCTGTGAAACTCATTCCAGCAACTATTGCTGCCGTGACCGAGTTCGACTCCGAGTTCAGAGCCCAGTGGCATGCTGTCGCCAAACCCTTCGGACTTGAGCGCATCCAGCATCGCAACGCCGGGCTTATTGCCCGCCTTGAAGAGACAGCTCTGCGTATCAATGAGTATATTTCCGGAGCCATTGAGCGTATCGATGAGCTCGAAGAGCAGCTGCCGAAGAATGCTGCTTTTGAACATATCAACCGTTATCACCGCGCATCCAGCGGTTCAGTAATTATATGAGGTGAAAAATGCTGCACGTTATTGCCAGAATTGAACTTGTCGAAGGTATGCAGGATAAATTTCTTGCCATTTTGCAGGAAAATATTCCGACTGTCCGCGCTGAAGAGGGCTGCATCCGCTATGAACCCTGTCTTGACATCGATCCAGAAACCCGCGGAAACTTTGTCACCATCGTCGAAGAGTGGGTGGATGAAGCTCATCTCAAAAAGCACCTTGCTGCTGATCACATGGCCCGCTACCGTGATGCCGTTGCCGACTTGAGAAAGAGTACTACTCTGCTCAAAGTTGAAAACATTTGACGGAAACAGAAATTACTGTTGAACGAACTGCACGGGGAGGAGTATCTCTCTGTGCAGTTTTTTATGATTTCAGAGAACCGGTATAAGAATGTCAGAAGTTTATCTCGGACATCTCTCTCGCAGGGATATGCTTTATGAGTATCTGCGTTGGGAAATATTTCCACGTTTCGGCTGTGATTGCCGTAACGGGATAAGAGTCTTCGGTACAGGCGGCTCCAACGCCGTCTATATCTATGAAGACAGATCTTCCTGCCGCAAGGTGGTGGGAAAGTTCTTCTATTCAGACAGAATGAAAGATTGGGAACTTGCAGGGCAGCGTCTGCGCCGTGAGTACGATAATATCAGAGAGTTCCGTTCTTATCTTGGCGGCTGTCATTATGTCGCGGATGCCCTCGGATGCAATTATGATCTCAACCGGCTGCTGGTTGTCGAATACTGTACCGGAACTCCGATGGACAGTGTGATAATGCAGGCAATAAATAACCGCGATGATGCGCTGCTTTATTCCAAACTTACTGCGCTTGCCTGGTTTCTTGCCTCGGTGCATAATAAATCCGTTCAAGGTGTCGGAGTGGATTTCAACCGGGAGTGCCGCTATTTTTCTTCGATCACCGGTTGTCTTTCTGGTATGATTTCAAACCATGAGAGAGAGCATCTTGAATACTTGAAGCGGGAGTGGGCAGGGGACTGGGCAATGTGGTCTGATCAGGAGGTGCTTGTCCATGGAGATGCAACGCCGTCAAACTTCTTTTTCGGCGACGGACTTCATGTCATATCTTTTGATATGGAGCGCGTCAAACGTACCGACCGGGTTTTCGATGTCGGCAGACTTGCAGGAGAGCTCCAGCACTTCTTTCTGCGTTCCACAGGGAACAAATATGCTGCCGAAAAATTCATCGGACATTTCCTCTGGGAATACTGCTGTCACTTCCCTGACCGCCGCAGTGCCTTTGAAGCCGTCTGCCGCAGGGTTCCCTTCTATATGGGAACAACACTTCTGCGTATCGCCCGCAACGGCTATCTTGACCGTAATTACCGCCGCCAGCTTGTCAATGAGGCTTTCAACTGCCTCGGGAGATAAAAATGATCCGTGCAATTTTATTTGATATCAATGGAACACTTACTGATATTTTGACCAATGAGGCTGATGATACGGCCTATCGTACCACTGCCAATTACTTGAGTTACTATGGAGTGGATATTTCTCAAGATACCCTTAAAGAGAATTTTTTCCGTCTCAACCGTCAGCAGAGAAAAATGAGCAGCGAAGAGTATCCGGAATTTGATTCGCAGGCTATTTTTGCGGATATTATTTCCAATTACCGTACAAGATTTATCGCAGACGAGTCTACGCTTGCCAAAACCGCCTCTGTGGTATACCGTTCTGCCACCAGATACAAGCTCGAACTCTACTCCGGAGTATGGGATGTTTTGTCGAATTTGAGCCGACAGTATCAGCTTGCGGCAGTTTCCGACGGACAATCGCTCTGGGCGGAGCCGGAGTTGAAAGCTGTGAAGCTCGACCGTTTTTTCAAATTCGTTCTGGTTTCCGGTGATTTCGGATACCGCAAGCCTGACCGCAGACTTTTTGACAATGCGGTGAAAAAACTCGGGTGTCAGCCGGATGAAGTTATATACGTCGGCAACGATATGTACCGTGATGTATACGGCGCACAGAAAGCCGGACTTAAAACCGTGTTTTTTAAATCAAATCAGGGGGAACACAGCTATTGTGGAGCTGAACCTGATTATATTATTTACGATTTCCGCCAGCTTGAAAATGCGGTCGCATTTCTGGAAAACAAGTAAGATTATACACTTGCTTTGACGCGGTAGTAGTGGTTGACGACCATGTCATCAGCTATATCCTTACCGTGTCCGCTGCTGTTTTCATCGATGACGTGGTTGCCGTGGTCAGGAGTCCAGGTCACCACCCGGTTGTATCCAGCCCAGTGGGTTTCAGTATCTGAAACGAGGGTTTCAAAGTATTTTACGGATGTGGTGAGTGCATCCACGGCTTCTTTGCTCCACTGACCGTGTTTATGTGACAGGTGATCATAGCTTGTGTAGTAAGAAACAATCACGTCATAACGGTTGGATGCAATCAGTTCTCTGGTAACTTCCAGAGTTTTCTCATCACTGCGCATTGAGTAGTAATCGACATCGCGTTTTCTGAAAATGCAGTCGATACTGCAGGTATTGACGGAAACGATTGCAACGTTTTTTCCGGCTTTGGCAAGGACGTCGAAGAGCGTTTCAACCGTCAGAACAGGTTTTTCGTATTTCTGGATGCCGTGAACAGCCGGAGATGCTCCGGAAAATATACTTCCGTAGCACACCGGTGTGACGCTCGGCATGACTGCTGCACAGGAAAATTGAAAACCGGCAAGTTTTTGTACCCGGTCAAGCAGTTCCGGAAAACGTGCCCGCTGTATCTCACCGACTGCATCCGGACAGAATATGAGAGCTTTTTCGATACCACCCTCTTTGCCGGTGAGCCTGACAGCCTGATCCACCACGGCAGAAAGCTCGACTGCTCCGCAGTCAGCAGGCTCTTCTGTACCTGTCAATGCACAGATCGTCGGAGTAAGAGCGGCGATAGTGCTGTCGGTCTGATATTTAGTGATGAAACTGTTGAGTTCTTCGCTGCTTGTGGTATTCATGATATGTTATCCTTTAAACTGATATTTGGTTTTACAGGTAATATATATCAGTTCCGGATATATTCAAGCTCCGGCAAGCATGTTTGCCATATCATCTTTGAAATTGGTAATGAGTTTCAGCTGGAATTTTTCCTGAAGAATCCCGACCACTCCGGGTGAGAGAAATGCCGGAAGCGTCGGCCCCAGTCTGATATTCCGGAAACCGGCCGCCAGAAGTGCAAGCAGTATTGCGACAGCTTTCTGCTCGAACCATGCGATATCCAGAGAAAGCGGAAGTTTGTTGACACAATCAAGTTTCATCGCCGCTTTGAGTTCAAGGGCAAACATCGCAAGTGAGTAACAGTCGTTGCATTGTCCGGCATCGATTATTCTCGGAATACCGTTGATTTCGCCGGTTTTCAATTTATTATAGCGGTATTTAGCACATCCTGCGGTAAGTATTATTGTATCGGATGGAAGATTTTCAGCAAGTTCCGTATAGTATTCCCTTGACTTGTGTCTGCCGTCGCACCCTGCCATGATAATAAAGCGTTTGATGTTTCCGGCTTCAATTTCTTTGATTATGCGCGGCGCAAGGGAGCTCAAGGTGTCGTGGCCATAGCCGCAGACGAGAAAATCCTCATCTGTTGCATCCGGTGGCGGCAGGTGACGGGCAAGTTCGATTACTTTTGAAAAGTCTTTGCGTTTGCCGGGGGGAGGATCAGGAATATGCGGGATGTCATCATCTCCGGCGGTTCCTGTGGCGAAAATACGGTTGCGGTAGCTCTCCTCTATCGAAGCAAGACAGTTTGTGGTTATTACCACAGGTCCATTGAAGTTGGCAAAATCAATATGCTGATGGTGCCACGAACTGCCGTAATTGCCGGCAAGATGAGGAAATTTGGCAAGTTCCGGGTAGGCATGTGCCGGAAGCATTTCTCCGTGTGTATAAATATCGATTCCGGTCCCCTCTGTTGCTTTCAGCAAATCGTAAAGATCGGCAAGATCGTGTCCGGAAACCAGAATTGCCGGATTGTTCCCGGTTCCGGTTTTCACCAGTGTCGGAACCGGTACTCCGAAAGTATCCGTGTTTGCTGTATCCAGAAGAGCCATTGCCCGTAAGGCACAGTTGCCGCACTCAATACATACAGCCAGAAGTTTTTCGGCCGAAGTTTCGACTGCGGCAGCCTGGAGGGCGCGGAAAATAAAATCATAAATTTCCGGATCTTCAAAGCCGAGTTTACAGGCATGGTGAGTATAGGCTGCTATTCCTTTCAGTCCGCATATAAGCAGTTCTGACAGAGAGTTGCACTCGTCATCTGCATCGCGGCGCACACCTGCCGCAAGTCTGGAATTCGCCGGATAAAGTTTGCTTATTTCGTTGAGCTGTTTTTTCAGTCTGACATCGTCGAAGTTGGTGTTGGTCAATGTGAGAAAGAGTGATTCACAGACCAGCGGGCCGGATTTTTTATCCGGTTTTCTGGCAACCGCAAGCTCTTTGAGCCGGCAGATGATTTCATCCATGATTCTGGAAGTTTCCGGTTTTTTTCCGCACATTCCGACGACAGTGCAGCCGGAATTGCGGCAGGTTTCCTGACATTGAAAACAGAACATCATAATTTTTCTCCTCCTGAATTGTCCCCGCAAGTTCAATATAATATTCCTGAGAGGAAAATAAAGGAGATTTGTAAGGCAACTTTGATTTTATGTGTGATGTCTGTTCAGTTTACAGGAGTTCAGGCTTTCTGGCAAATAATTTCAACTCTCTCCTGCGCTGTTCAAAATCCGGAAGCATCGTGCCTACCTGACTCCAGAATTTTGCCGAATGGTCAAAGACGATCCGGTGGGCAAGTTCGTGGACTATGACGTATTCGATAAGTCTGTCACTGCATTGAAGCAGACGCCAGCTGTAGCGGATGTTGCCTGCTCTGGTACAGCATCCCCAGCGGCCGGAGGCACTGCCGATGGATACTTTGCTGTATGTGATTCCGAATCTGGAAGCGATTTCTTCTGTTCTCTTGGCAAGAACGGCTTTTGCAGTTTCACGGTAGACTTTTATCAGGCTGTTTTTCACGGATTCACTGTCACCTGCCGGAATGAGCATAGCCTGACCGTTGAAAAAGTGGCAGCGGCGGCTGAATTTGACCGGAACTTCTGTGCCGAAGAAATATACAGTCATTCCCTCCTGCCATGTGCGGATGCGGGATTTTTTGGCATCGGCTTTTGTCTGCAGTTTTTTTATCAATTCCGGATTGCTCCGGATGATCCGGTCTGCCATATTGCGTGGAAAACCCGGCGGCGCAAGAAACTCTATTTCTCCCTCATCATTTATTTTGAGGGCAGGGTGCTTGCGGCGGGGAGAAACGGTGAAGATATAGTCAATGGGCATTTTCCAGATAGCGTATGACATCCATTGCGGCGCGGCATCCGGAACCGGCCGCAGTTATCGCCTGCCGGTAGATGGGATCGGCGCAATCTCCTGCCGCAAAAACTCCGGGGACGGCGGTCGAGGAGTAAGGGTGATTGGTGATGATGCACTTGTTTTCATCGAGCGGGATCTTGCCCGCTGCAAGTTCTGTGTTCGGAGTGTGTCCGAGGGCACAGAAAATTCCGCTGCATATGATTTCGCTCTCTTTTCCAGTGTTGTTGTCTGCTATGATGACTTTCTCGACTCTCTCGTTTCCGCAGATGTCTTTGATGGAGGCGTTGAGATGAAAAGTGATATCAGGCATACTCTTTGCCCGTTCAACCATGATCGCTGATGCCCGCAGTTGTTCTCTGCGGTGGACAACATGAACGTGTGAGGCAAAGCGCGTGAGATAAACCGCCTCTTCCATAGCAGAATCTCCACCGCCAGCCACGACGACCGGAGTGCCTTTGAAAAAAGCTCCGTCGCAGGTGGCGCAGCTGGAAACACCTTTGCAGCGGAATTTGTCTTCTGCAGGGATACCCAGCTTGCGCGGACTTGAACCCATGGCGAGGATAACGGCGTCTGCCTCAAAAATGTTTCCGGTCGAGAGCGTCAGCAGGTGTTTGCCTGAACGGTTGAAATCTATGGAAACAACTTCATCATATTCTACGGCTGCTCCGAGTTTCTCCGCCTGATCCTGCATCGCAGACATCAGATCAAAGCCCTCGATGCCGTCTGGAAATCCCGGAAAGTTTTCGACTGTACTTGTTCTGGTCAGCAGACCGCCCGGTAGCCTTCCGGCGAATATTGTGGTTTCGAGCATGGCTCTTGACGTGTAGATCGCGGCGGTATATCCGGCTGGACCGCTGCCGATGATGGCAACTTTATGTTTTTTCATGATGCTCACCTGCTGTTTTCCTGTGAAAGGAAGAGCTCAAGCACAAGCAAACTCCAGAGCAGATAGCTCCAATCGTGGATTCTGGTCTGGTGCTGGCTCCAGATCGAGTTGAGTGCTGATTTGTCGATATAATCTTTTGCAAGAACTCCGTTGAAAAGGGCTTCTCCGGCATCGTGTTTCCATGAACCCCGGAGCCAGCTTGCAACCGGCACACCGAAACCGCGTTTCGGACGGTTGAGGATATTTTCCGGCACGATATCTTTGAACGCCTCTTTTAAAATCCGTTTGCGCTCACCGTTGCGCTGTTTGTACTCCCAGGGAAGTCTTGCGGCAAACTCCGCAACCTCACGGTCGAGAAATGGAGATCTTACTTCAAGGGCACAAGCCATTGATGTGATATCCACTTTGGGCAGGATATCACCCGGCAGATAGGTGAGTATATCCAGTTCGGAGCAGAGTTCGTGCGGATTTTTTCCGGATAATATCCGGTATGTCCGTCTGAAAACTTCGCTGCTGTCATGGTGGTAAATGCCGGGAGCATGCGTCTTGAATAGTTTGCGTTTGACTTCACGCGGAGCGCGATCCATCAGGTCAAAGTATGCCCGGTCAGATGAGGTGTTGCTCAAAAGTTTCAGAAAGCGGCGCGCTCTTCCGGAAAAACTGCGTTCTCCGGAGTCCGGCAGCAGTTTTCTCAACGAGCCGAAGACCGCCCGTCTTATGCGGGGATTAAGCGAAGAACAGCGGTCAAATACCCGCATCGCATGGTAACGCTCATAGCCGCCGAAGAGTTCATCGGCTCCATCGCCGCTCAACGCGACAGTGACGCGCTCTCTGGCAAAACTGCTCAAGAGATAAGTCGGAAGCATAGAGGCATCGGCGAATGGCTCTCCGAAGTGGGAAACCAGTTTTTTCAGCAGCTGAAAATCTCCCGGCTCGACAACTTTGATATGGTGTTCGAGATTGAGGTTGCGGCTCTGCAGATAAGATGCGAACTCTTTGGCTCCGGTGCGTTCATCGTAACGTTTGTCATTGAAGCCGATGCTGAAAGCTTTGCAGGGGAGTCCT
This sequence comes from Victivallaceae bacterium, assembly GCA_045630865.1. Classification (GTDB taxonomy): domain Bacteria; phylum Verrucomicrobiota; class Lentisphaeria; order Victivallales; family Victivallaceae; genus UBA1784. The sequence goes on along the minus strand of JAZQTR010000182.1, from coordinate 1,207 downwards.
CCGAGCTTTTCTGCAGTGACCGCAGTGATGATCGATGAGTCAACGCCTCCGGAAAGAAAAACTCCGAGCGGAACATCCGATACCAGACGGCGTTCAACAGCATTTTCGACTCTGCGGCGCAACTCCTGTGCCGCTTCTTCAAAAGACAGTTCAGAGCTTTTGAACGAGTAGACCGCGTGCCAGTAGGAGTTGCAGCTGAAATTTCCCTTATCAAGCTGATACTCCAATACGTTTGCCGGAGCCAGACGCCTGACGTGGCGGTAGACGGTTTCAGAGCCGGGAACATACTGCAGTGAGAGGTAATCGCTGACGGCGTTTATATTCAGCTCTTTGGGCATATCAGGATGTTTTTTCAGGGCTGCAAGTTCGCTTGCGAAAACCAGTGTTTTGCCGTTCTGGAAATAGAACAATGGTTTTTGTCCCAACCTGTCGCGCCCGAGCAGCAGCAGTTTTTTGCGGGTATCATAAATGGCAAAGGCGAACATTCCGTTCAGCAGCGGGAGAAATTGTTTGCCCATCTCCTCATAGAGGTGGACAAGTACTTCTGTATCACTGTCGCTGCTGAAGATATGACCTTTGGCTTCAAGTTCACTGCGCAGTTCCCGGTAGTTGTATATTTCACCGTTGAGAATAACGACAACATCGCCGCTCTCATTGAACATCGGCTGTTTTCCGCCGTCTATATCGATGACTGAGAGCCGCCGGTGTCCGAGGGCGACATCATCGTCGATGAAGTAACCGCAATCATCAGGACCGCGGTGGCGGAGAGCTTCGGTCATGCCGGAGATTGTATCGCTGATATTGCGGCTCTGGATGTAATTTATTATTCCGGTAATTGCACACATAGACGGGATCCTGACAATAATTATACCACAAGATAATATACGGCACTTTCAACTGCTTTTCAAGCAGTATGCTGTTCAAAATCACAACAAAGAGCCTATGCAGTCAATATAAAGTATTTTATGGATTTGTCAATCCGTTTGCGGATATTATGCTTGCATATCGTTTCGGTTATGCTACATTATTACTGCAAGCAGGAAAGGAAAATACTTATGGATATTAATTTTGATTGGCAGAGTGAAAATTTCATTATCGGCAAACTCCGCTACTGGACAGGTTTCGCAGACGAAGGCGAAAGTATCGTTTCTTCCGGAAGTCGGATCGTAGCCATGTCGTTCTGTGAGCCAAGGAGTTGTACAAAAGG
>JAZQTR010000181.1:0-11477 GCA_045630865.1 Victivallaceae bacterium | reverse complement strand
ATACGTGAGAAATCAAGAGAGGCTCCGTATCTGCCATCCGGAGTGATGGTGTAGAGCGGACGCTTGTAAGAGCCGGTGATACCTTTGCCGATAGTATAGATACGGGCGATCATTTTGCCGCTGTCTGTATCGAAGTCGTTGTAGACAAAACTTCCCGGAGCAAGCGGCAGAAAGAGCTGCATGGATCCCTGCTGATGGCACCAGGCACGGGTGGTCACAAGTTTGGTGAAGTTGCCGTCACGGTCGAGGATACCGATGTCGGCGGTTTCTCCGCGTTCCGGAATACGGAGCATCTGTTTCACCCGCAGAACAAGATGATAACGGTCATCCATATCCCAGGCGCAACGGTCATAATAACCGAAGAAATATTCATACCCCTCTTCCTCCGGAGAGAGTTGAATCCAGTTGTATTTTTCGCTGATTGACACTGTAAGAACTCCTTTTGTCAATGACATTCATCTCCGTACCATACCGTAACCGGCACAATACGGCTATAAATATACTCTTTTTTTGTATAAATAGCAAATATTTCTTTGAATTTCGTTGTTGTTCCGTATTTTATGCAATTCAGGTTCAAAAACGGCTGCACTCCTTTGAATTTCAGAAACAAACAGGGCGAATTTGACTACACCAGGGCAAAGAAATGACTGCAAAAGCAATTATGCCGACTGGCGTTTAACTATACGGCAGGCGATATCGACTTTTCCTGAATAGGAGATGTCAGCGATATTTTTTATCAGTTCTCCGGCAAGAGAGCTTGCTATCAGCTCCTTGGGCTGCTCGACCGTGGTGAGGGAGGGAGAAAGGTATTCCGAGAGCGAGATGTTGTCAAAACCTGTCACCAACAAATCTTCCGGAACTCTCAACCCATGTTCCCTTGCCGCCCGGATCACGCCGAGAGCAAACTCGTCGTTGTGGGCAAAAACGGCATCGCAGGAACGGCCGCCGCTGAAAAATCTGTTCATCATCTTCCAACCGTTTTCCGGAACGGCCGGCTCTCCGGAATCAAGCGGCAGAATCTCCGGAATAATGCCGTGTTTGGAACAGGCGTCCTCAAATCCTTTGCAGCGTGCCTCCTCTTTGTATCTGCGTCCGGCAAACACCAGGCGGCGGCAGCCTCTGGAAATGAGGTACTCCGTCATCTCGAAACCGGCGGCATAATGGTTGGGAATTATCTGGCACACGCCGTCAATAAGATGGGATGCTCCATAGACAGCCATCGGAAGTCCGGATTCTTTGAGTTCAAGCAGCAGATCCGGTTTCTCGGCAAGAGTGATGAGTCCGCCTATATTGATGCGGCGCAGACTATCCACCGCCGCCTCAAAGTCGGACTGGTTGCGTACCTGCGAAAGATGCAGAACAAAACCGGCCTTTTCCAGATGCTCCTGAAGCAGCAGAAAAAGTTCCGCAAAGTAGCTGTTGGTCAGCATCGGCAGAATGACACCGATTATATTCGTACGTTTGCGCCGTAGCATCTGTCCGGCAAGGTTGGGACGGTAGCCGCATTTGCCGGCAAGCTCCAGCACCCGGCGTCTGGTGGCCTCGGATATGGCAGGATGATGGTTGAGTGCCATCGACACCGCCGCCTGGGTGAGGTTGAGCTTTTTGGCAATTTCAGACTGCGTCATCTCACGCCTCCGGCTTTGCACTTCTGGTCATAAGCTCCCTGAGGGCAGAGAGCGCACTGTAATCGTTGTAAAGGATGTTGTAGATACTGTCGATAAGCGGAGTATCCGCATTGACGCGTCTGGCAAGAGTGTAGGCTCCGAGCGCGGTCGGAACACCCTCTGCGACCACCATTCCCATCTCGTTGAGGATAACTTTGAGCGTCTTGCCGCGTCCGAGTTCCTCGCCGACGTGACGGTTGCGGCTGTGGCCGCTGGTGCAGGTCACGATAAGGTCACCGATTCCGCTCAAGCCGGAAAACGTGGCGCGGTCACCGCCAAGAAGCTCTCCCAGCTTGCCCATCTCATAGATGGCGCGGGTCATAAATGCCGCTTTGGGATTATCTCCCAGCTGAAGTCCGTCGATGATTCCGGCGGCGATCGCCATGACGTTTTTCAAGGCTCCGCCGAGCTCGACACCCACGACATCACTGGAGGTGTAAACCCGGAAATTCTCGTTCATAAATACCTGCTGAACCGTTTCCGCCGCCTCAAGACAGGTCGAAGCCGCCACGACAGCTGTCGGAACTTTGCGCGCCACCTCTTCGGCATGGCTGGGACCGGAAAGATCGACAAAGGTGACAAATCCCAGTTCCTCTTTGACGATCTGACTTATCAGCATAAAGGTATCTTTTTCTATTCCTTTTGCCACATTGACCACCAGTCTGCCCGGGGCGACTGCGCCCTTCATCTTCTTCAGAACACCCCGGAGAAACTGTGTCGGAGTGGCGAGCAGAATAATATCGCAGTTGCGGACAGCAGTGACGGCATCGCTCTCAAAAGCAAGCTCTTCAGGAAGAGTCACGCCGGGAAGGAAACGGCTGTTTTCTCTTTTGCTTTCCATCTCTTTGAGATAGTCGGGAAAAGCTCCCCATACAGTAACTTCATGGCCGTTGGATATGAGGTTCATCGCAAGCGCAGTACCCCAGGCACCATCGCCGAAAACAGTTATCTTCATTTTGTGCTCCTTTCCACAATCTGACGGTAGACCTTGTAATACCGCTTGCCGAACTCGATAAGGCTTCTGCGGTCGAAGTGGACGTTGTCCGGGTTCAGGGTCAGGTTTTCGCTGGTAACAAATCCCGCCGGCTGGCACTCGAGGGCGCAGAGGCGGTGGGCGGCATCGACGGCGGCTTTAGCTCTGCTCATCGGTTTGACGGTGGAGAGCTGTCCGATGATAAAGGGAACTTTTCTTGCGTCAAGTTCGTTGCGCAGGGAATCTATGAGAGCAGAGAGCATTCCGTGATACTGTTTGCAACGTCTGCCGTCTGCCTCGCCCTGATGGAAAAGTATGGCAGTGAGCGTACCATCCTGCATCGCTCTTTTGGCACGGTTGACTGCGTCATCGTAGGGGTGACTTTTGGTCTGTTTGAAGTACACGCCGCTCTTCCAGTGGATAAGACTTGAACCGCCGCAGGCGGCAGGGATGAGTCCGACAACAGTATCTTTGTCCTCTTCCGCCAGCAGATTTGCGAAGGTGCGTCCGAGTCCGACACCGGCACTGCGCTTGTCGTAGTGGACGGGATCGACTGCCGGAACCCATTTACCTTTTTTGTCGAGCATGACAACTCGCGGATGGGGAACTTTATCTTCAGGAGTCACAAAGCCCCGGCCTGCCATGTTGGATTGTCCGATGAGCAGAACCAGTTTGAATTTGGACTTTTCCGGCAGTTTGAACTCTGCGCAAACAGAGATAACAACTGAAAACAATACGGTCAGAACAAACAGTTTTTTCATCTTCCCACCTCGCTGTTGATGCGGTCATTTTCTATTTTGAGTGCCTCAAGTTCAACGGCACAGTTTTCCCACTCCTCCTCGCGGGAGGCTATCTCTTTTTCCACTCCGGCAAGCTCTTTGTTGAGGGCGGAAAAATCCACCTTCATACCGCTGGACATCTTGGCGAGCAGGACTTTGCGCTGTTCAGACAATTCATCGAGCGATTTTTCCAGTTTTTCCAGCAGCTGTTTCGCCTCACGCAGTTTGCCGGATATGGCACTGCGCGCCTGCGCTCTTGCTCTGCGGCGGTCACGGGCAAGCATTCCGCTGTCACCGTTGCCCTGATTGACAGAAACGGCGGCAGGACGGCTGAAGTCGGCAGCCTGAAGCTCACGCGATTTTTCCAGATAATAGTCGTAGTTGCCGAAATATTTTTTCACTTTGCCGGGTTCGATGGAAATGATCGTTCCGGCAACGTTGCGGACAAATTCGATATCGTGACTGACTATACAGACCGTTCCGGCAAAAGAGACCAGTGCCTGCTGAAGCAGTTCGCGCGCCGCCACGTCGAGGTGAGTGGTCGGCTCATCCAACACCAGAAGGTTGGGCGGATTCACAAAGATACGGGCAAACTGCAGGCGGATCTTCTCGCCGCCGGAAAGCACTCCGCAGAGCTTGTCACGGTCGTCGCCGGAAAATCCGAAAGAGCCGAGAACATTCATCAGATTGGCGGTCGAAGCTCCGGCGGGAAGCGCACTGCGGACTGCATCATAGACACTCATTCCCGGAGCCAGCACATCGCCGAACTCCTGCGCCTGATAACCGACAACGATATGGTGTCCGAGAACGATCTGACCTGCGGTCGGAGCGAGTTTGCCGACGAGCAGTTTGAGCAGAGTGGTTTTTCCCATTCCGTTGTAGCCGATGAAGGCGACTTTCTCTTTGGCGGCAATCTCAAATGAGACATCTTTCCAGAGGGTCTTATCCGGAGTATAGCCGAAAGAGACATCCTCGAATCTGCACGCCTCAACTCCGCAATCCGGAGGAGCCGGAAAACGGATCGATCCGCTGTAATTAAGGGCATCCGGCAGCTCGACGTCTGCGATACGGTCGAGTTTCTTCTGCATACTCTTCGCCTGCGCCGCTTTGGTACTCTTGGCACGGAAACGGTCGATGACCCGCTCCATCTGCTCTTTTTTGCGCTCGGTGTTGCGGTAGGCGGCTTCGAGCATCTTCCGGCGGTTCTCACGCTCGGTACGGTAGTAGTCGTAGTTTCCGGCATAACGGGTGACTTCACCGTTGTTCACCTCAAAAGTGACATCGGCAAGTTTGCGCAAGAGAAAACGGTCGTGGGAAATCAGCACCAGCGTACCGGCAAAACCTGACAGAAAACGGCAGAGCCACTCAACAGCAGGCACGTCGAGGTAGTTCGACGGTTCATCCAGCAGCAGAATATCCGGACGGGAGATCAGCACCCTTGCCAGAGCCGCGCGCATCTGCCAGCCGCCGGAAAACTCCGACAGTTTGCGATCGAATGACTCGACTGCGAAGCCGAGATTGCTCAATGCCTCTTTGGCATCCTGTCCGAGAGTATAGGCTCCGAGGTGTTCCATTCTGGTCTGAAGCTCACCGTGGCGGCGGAGCTTTGCCTGACGGGCAGCTTCGTCAGAGATGCCCTTTTCCAGCTCATCTTCGATGGCGTGAAGTTCGGAACTGTACTCTTTGAGTTCCGGTATGGCATCGCTGGTGAATTCAAGCAGTTTGCGGTCGAGATCGGCAGAATCGATGTTCTGGGACATGATGCCGATACGGTGATCCCGCGGGATAACCACACTGCCGCCGTCGGGAGAAATGCGTCCGGTTATAATTCCGAAAATGGTACTTTTACCGGCTCCGTTGGGGCCCACGATACCCACGCGCTCACCGGTATTGATCCGGAATGACACCTCCCGGAGTATGTAATCTCCGGAATAAAGTTTTGAAATGTTCTGAAAATCTATCATCTCTTATCCATATCCATAACGTAACGGAAACCGATATGTCTTTGGGCAAGGCCTGCGCCTGCTCCCTCGAGCATCTCACGGATACTGTAATCGACGCCCTCCACTCCATATACGGAATCACTGTTTATGCGGTCAAAGTCAAAAGATGCCCGACGCCACTCATCCATCTGCGGCAGACGGATACGGCGTCCCTCTTTTCTGCTCAACCAGCGGCAGTAAGCCCGGGCGTCGGCAAGGGATATGCCGAAGACCGGAGAGTCGCCGGTGTACGGAGCCGTAACACTGCCGTCATCCTGCCAGAGCGGGAGGTAACGGTGCTTCTTCTCACTGTAAAAATATACTTTTTTGATTTTGCGGACATCTTCAGGAAGTGCCTGCCAGAACTCGATGTACTCCTGCACGGTGACCTCATGGCGACGGATGAAAAAACTGTGAATACCTTTATCGGCACTTCCGGGGATATACACCATCTTTTCCGGTATTTTTTCCTGCGGAAAAGCAAGATCAAAAACAAATATGTTCGCCCGGTGCATCGATACCGGAAAGTGGAAAACATTTCCATCCTTTCCTGAAAAAGTAAATCTGTAATCTCCCGGCAGCAGTTCCAATTCTGCGCCATCAGCCGGAACCAACTCTTCTGTGATCTCTTTTCCGGAACTGTCGGCAACGCGGAGAAGCCAGCCGGAGGGTATGGAGGGGAATCTGATCCTGCCGCTATTTCCGGTAAGTTTGCTGTACAAAACTGAAAGCCGGGAACTCTTTTTCACCACCATATCCGCCAGTTCGCGGTGGCGGTCGATGATCGAAATGAAATCAGCCATCAAAACATTTCTGGCGTGGGCAAAACTGCAGGATATCTCTCCGGAAAGGTTGTAGGTATTGAGATCATTTCCAGTCAATATAAGGTCTGACACTGCGGTCGCGGCATCGGGCAGAGCATCCGCCAGCGGAATATTTCCCAAATTATTCAACGCCTGATCAAAGGTGTTGACGGTCTGGATAAGGATGCTTGACAGCTGCTGTTCGGCAGCCTGACGCTCCGCCGGAGAAAGGGTGTTTTTCTTCAACTCCCGGAAGCTGATCCTCAACATGCGGCTCAAACTGGTTCCCTGCGCGACAGCTCCGGAAGCTATCTCGTGATGAACATCTATATCCCTGCGCTGCTCGAGCAGGTTCCAGCGGTAAAAAATAAAGCTCAACGCGGCGACAAGGCATATCACCACAGGAATCAGCGGACGGCGGATGATATGCTTCTGCATCCGGTAAACGAACAGCGGACTGTACGCCTGAACCGGACGTCCGTCAAGATAGTTCATTATGTCGAGGATCAATTCATCTACATCCCGGTAACGTTTTCTGCGCTCCTTTTCCATCGCTTTGAGGCAGATGGCTTCAAGTTCGCGCGGCACGATCCAGTATTTCGGAGCCGCCTTGCGGGGAAGCTCCGGACGTCCGGAAACGATCTTGCGGGCAAGACGGCGCGGTGAACGCACTCTGTCGAAAGGAGAATTATGAAGCGTCAATATCGAATAGAGTATCGCTCCGAGAGCGTAGACCTCACTCTGACGGTCGGGGGTGGTCAATTCACCGGAAACATGTTCAGGTGCCATAAAAGCCGGAGTTCCGCCGATATCAGTATCGCCCTCCTGCTCCTTTTCGGACATCAGAGCGCGATGGAGCGTTTCATCACACTCTCCGTTGCCGGATACATCGTAGGCAAGCCCCCAATCCATGACCAGCACTTCGCCGTACTTTCCGACCATGATATTGCCCGGTTTCAGATCTCCGTGCATAACGCCGCGGCTGTGGGCAAATGCAACTCCGTTGCAGGCTGAAAGAAAAATTTCAGTCAGACGGCGCAGAGTGTAATTTCTGCGGTACTCTCCGCTGTTGTCACGCACTCCGGCAATGATATTGTTGAGGGTATCACCGGCAATGCGGCGCATCGTAAAGTAGACACCGCCGTCGTTGAAAACTCCGATGCGGTGTACCGGAACGATATTGGGGTGGTCGATCCTTGCGGTGAGCCGCGCTTCACGGATGAACGCCTCTATGCGGTCGGAGCGGTGACGGTACTGCGGACGCAATACTTTTATCGCCACTCCGCGGTTAAGTCCGGGTTCAACTCCGGAGTAAACGGCTCCCATACCGCCCAATCCAAGCAGTTTCCGGTCGTCGAACTCGGAAAAATCCTCACCCGGCATAACACCGAGCAGCTTGCGCAGTTCTGCGTCGGGGAGCTGGCTGTCGCCGTTTCCGCTGCCCGCAGGAACCGTAGCATCGTTTCTGATGCCGGAGTGAAGATCACTGGACATTATTTCTTCTCAAGCTGGAAAATCATCTCTTTCACCCGCTTCACACCGTTGGCAAAGCGGTTGTATGAATCACCCTGTCCGGATATATCAAGTCCGGGGGCATCTTTCCAGACATCCTCTTCAGGAAAGACAAAAACCCGGGATCTGCCGGAGTCGCTCTTGACCACAACTCCGACAAAATCTCCCTCTCTGGTGAGGATGACGTCGCCGTTTCCGGCTCTGACGCTGCGGCTGTCGTTGCGGATAAAGAGGTATTTGTCGCCTTCCATAAGATCGAGGAAACAACGGTTGTCGAGTTCGACCACGTCACGCTTTCCGCCGCTGTTCTTGAAGAGAACAAGCTGCTGGAATCCGCGTTTGCGCAGTTTGCCGCGATCGAGATAACGCAGCGGCTTTATCCCCTGCACTTTACCGGCAGGCAGCGACGCAAGGCGCGGCTCTTTTGCCACATATGAGAGAGGACCGTCGAGCAGAGCGGAGGGCTTCTCCGGATCCATCGTCGGACTCGCCCGGTAGTTCAGACGGGTTATGCGGTTGTAGATGATGGGCTTTTCGCCGTCGCCGCAGAATGTCGAGAAGTGTCCGGCAATGCGCGGTGTACCGTGGAAGTTGATGACCGGCAGAAAATAGACTCCGCCGCCCTTATCCTCGGTAAAGACGTTTTTCGCATTGATGTCAATCTCAAGCGTGACAGACGCTTTCGCATAAAGCTCAAGCACATCGGTCTTGAGCAGTTTTCTGGCATCACTCAACTGCTGGCGCGCCGCCTCGAGCTTCGCTTCGGTGCGGACAGCTTTATCGCGCTGCTGGCGTGCTTCACTCTGGGTTTTGGCAAGAGTAACTTTGGTTTCGGTGAGATCTTTGACCGTCCGCTGGACAGTACGGCGCAGCTCCTCATTGCGGCGCAGGGCATCGCGATTATTGAGTTTGAGCTGGGCGATCTGGTTTTCCATCATCCGGGTGCGTCCTTTGAAGTCGGCGGCCTCGCGCTCGGCAGACTGAACTTTTCCGCTCAAGTAAGAGACGGTATTCTGGGCGTGCTGAGCCTGACTGTTGGCATCTTTGTAGCGGCTGGCCATATCCCGGAGAGCTTCGCTTACTCTGCCCAGATCATTTTCAACTCTGCGGTTCATGCGCTGTTCAGCTTCGAGAGCCTTTTCGGTTCCGGCAAGTTTCGCCTCGGTGGAGGCAAGTTCGCTTTTGGCGGCCGTGTATTTCTGCGTGACTTCATTGACCGTTCTGGTAGTCTCCTGCAGAGTCTGACGCAGTTCGCTTGCATCTTTTCTTGATGCGGCAAGGTCAGCTTTCGCTTCCTGATGAGCCTCACTTTTGGTTTTGAGTTCGACTTCAGCGGTATAGCGGGCGATCTTCTCGGCGTCGAGGAGCTTTTTAAGCTGCTCCGGAGTAAGTTCTCCTGTATTTTTGTCAGTAAGTTCAAGCTTTTTTTTCAGAGATTCCCTCTGCAGACGGTTTGCCGCCAGCTCTTTTGCCAGCTCACGGAGTCTGGCTGTGTTTTCGGCATTGTCGGCGGCGCGGCGGAGCCGGGCGCGCAGTTCCTCGAGTTCCCGGTGTTTATTTTCCAGCTCGACCAGCAGCATACGGGTGGTATTTTCATCCAAACCCACGCCGGTTCCGCCGGAGTGTCCGGCGACCATTCCGGTCATCATCGAGAGCATCGCTGAAACCAGAAAGTCGCAGATGACGATCAGGATGGCTTTATTCACTTGTTATCCTCCGCCGCTTCATTGATAAGTTTGCGGCGCAGCGGATACTGCATGGTCAGACGCAGAACCAGACTGAAGATGATTCCGATCAGCGTTGAGCTGTAGGCGATAAGACGGCTGCTCTGAGGTGAGAAGGTCATCACAAGGAACGCTGACACCGTACCGAAAAGTCCGACGTAAAGCGGAACGTCAAAGAAGATCTCGGCGTTGTCAAGCATCTGCTGACGCTGAGAAACCTTGCCCTTGTGGCGGCGGATTCCGGAAACCACACAGGCTCCGACAGCAAATGCGATGAACTGCAGGACAGTAATGACTGCAAAAATCAGCATTGATACTTTGGCGGCAACTCTGCTGCGCATGGCGATGCTCGCTTCGGAATTTTCCGCAACTTCGCCCATGACAGATCCGGACTCTCCGCTGGAAAAGAGAGAACGCAGAGCCGCTGAACTCTCGAACCAGTCGTTCATAAGATAGACGAAAACCACTCCGGCGACAGCTACCACAGCCACCGGAAGAAAACGGAGAAAATTACTTTTCATTACTTGTCGCGCTCCTGTTGTTTAATCGTTGTGAATATACTGATAATTGGGATCAACTCCGGTGGAACCCACCGGAACCGGTGCCGCGATACTGTTGCGGCGTTTGGGAACAGTATAACGCAGAACCAATCCGGAATTGCTGGTAAGATCATTTATGACAATACCGTCTTTTCTGCCGAGAAAGTTGAAGTAGAAGTTCCAACGCTTGCGGGTTTCGTCATCCATTTCAAGAGTGATCTGGCCGTCATCATCGTAGGTGTACTTGCCTCCCCATGTCCAGTAGGCAAGTGCACCCTCGGAATTTTCGGGACTTTTCACCTGCAGGATGATCATATCCTCATAGACCATAGCCATATCATCGCGTGAGGAGTCCACACTCTGATACACTCCGATATTGAGTTTGGGAGAGCTGCATCCGCAAAGAAGAAAGAGTGTAAAAAATGCAGAGAAAAGAAGCATGTTTTTCATTCTATACCTCTACTTTTGCAAGTTATTTTACCACGATATTGACCAGACGTCCCGGAACACAGATGACTTTGACCACGTTTTTGTCTCCGATGGCTTTTTTGACATCATCGTTTTCCAGAGCGATCTTCTCTGCCGCATCCGCCGGACAGTTGGCTGGCATCATGATACGGGCTTTGGGCTTGCCCAGAACCTGAACGAGAATCTCAACCTCATCGACTTTGAGGACAGCTTCATCCCAGGTGGGCCACTCTTCGTAGGCACAGGTGTCGGTGTGTCCGAGTTTTTCCCACAGCTCTTCTCCGATATGGGGAGAGAAGACCGAGAGCATCAGCACAAATTTTTCCGCTGCACTGCGGGGAAGGACACTCTGCTTTGCAAGGTCGTTGAGCAGCACCATCAGCGCGCTGATAGCGGTGTTGAAGTCGAAGTTTTCCAGATCGCGGGTGACCTTTTTCACCGTCTGATGCACCAGACGCTCAAGCTCTTTGGAAGCCGGCTCATCGGCAACAGCAATGGTATCAAAGACACGCCATGCACGCTTGAGGAAGCGGAAGACTCCCTCGACACCGGCAGTACTCCACGGCTTGGTCGCCTGAAGCGGGCCCATGAACATCTCGTAGAGACGCATGCTGTCAGCACCGTACTGGGCGATGACATCATCGGGATTGACCACGTTGCGCAGACTCTTGGACATCTTCGCCGGAAACTCGACCAGCTTCTCACCGTCGCTCTTGCGGACAGGGCCGTTGGCAGTGAACTCGACCTGATCGGTGGGAACCAGCACTCCGCGCTCATCCTTGTAGGAGATTCCGAGAATCATGCCCTGATTGATCAGCTTCTGGAACGGCTCAACAGTGGAGACATATCCCAGATCGTACATCACCTTGTGCCAGAAACGGGCATAAAGCAGATGGAGCACGGCGTGTTCAGCACCGCCGACGTAGAGATCGACCGGCATCCAGTATTTTTCCAGAGCCTTGTTCCAGCTCTCGGCGACGTTGGCGGGATCGATATAGCGCAGATAGTACCAGCAGCTGCCTGCCCACTG
>JAZQTR010000180.1:0-18377 GCA_045630865.1 Victivallaceae bacterium | reverse complement strand
GGGTATGCTGCAGTACGCCAACAATGCAAAAGACGTCATCTGGCTGTGGCATCCCAAAGATACTGTTTTGAACGAAGGTATTCCGCTGTTCGGTCTGATTTCATCCAAATGGTTTATAGAATACAGCAAATCCGACGCCGCGAAAAAAGCACTCGGCCCCAAAGTCTGCGGAAACTATATTCAGAACTACAACATGTTTTTCTGCCCCGCCAGCCGTTTCCCGAACTGGGCTGAAGCAAGAAAATACAGCAGTGCCAAAAACCGCACCTATTCAACGTTCAATACACCTTCAGCACACCCGATGAATCCGACTGACACTGATAAAAGCATTGTTGCCCCTGCAGGTATCGATGAAACCTGGGGACCAACGGGAATCCAGCTTTCACGCGTCAGACGCCCCTCTGACATGGTTGCTGTTATTGAAGCATGCACAAAGATTTCAGCCATCAATGCACCGGGTCCCACTTGGACTTATTACTCTGGCACCAGCTACGGAATCTTTCCCAACCATAACGGTAAAAGCGCTTCACTGTGGGCTGACGGACACGTTGATCTCAATCAGCCTGCTGAGTACAAAACCAAATTCAATATTATAAATGCAAAAACAAACCACGCGGTTTATCTTTCCAAGGATGACCCGACCCCGGTAAGACTCAGAGACCTCTGATATTCCCCTTTAACATCCCCCGATCTGACCGATTGCGGGGATGTTTTGTATCTTCTGACAAAGAAATGTTAAAAATTTGAGTAATCGTTACAGCCGCAGCGGTATGAGATTTCCTTATTGGCAAATTGCTCTGCATTCGGGCAACAGAACCTTTGCCCGTGTGTTGGGGAATATTCGTCATATCAATCCTGATTCGGAGCATATTCCTTGTCACCGGGTGGTCAATGCACAAGGGAAACTTGCTCGTTCATACGCGTTTGGCGGTATTGACGCTCAAAGACGTCTGCTGGTGTCCGAATGAGTCGTGCTCAAGAACGATCAGATTGTCGATTTAAGCATATTGCAAATGGTTTTTAAAAAGTTATAAAAATCGTCAATATGCTGCTGGTTAAAACGTCAGGTCAGAATTTTTGTGTGTCTTCACTCAACGTGGGAGAGCGATTATCAGCTCCACCATTCGTCACTCTCAGGCATAACTCCGGACGGGGTTATGTCTATTTTTTTATGCTTTCCAGATGTAAAAACAAGATCTACCTCGAATTTCCCTTTTTCGGTGCAGCGCACTTGCCGGACTGTTGACAAAAATAAGATTGACTGCACTTCAGGGATTCCTGAAGGCTTTTGTGTTTTGAGCAGCTTGTCATAAATTATTCCGGCTGCAAAGCGTAAATTGTATTAGCGGGGTACTGCTGCCAAACGGAAACCTACGGTATTGTAACAGTCTTGCGGTCTGCGGCCTTCTCCGCGACAATCGGTACGGCAGGAGTTCTTATTGGCATACCATGAGCCGCCGCGAATGGCGTTGACCGTTTTTCCGCGCTCCGCTCCATTGGTTGCCGTAATTTCGGAACTTGTCCAATCCCAGGAGTTGCCTGACATATCAAAAACTCCATACGGACTTTTCCCATTGGGATAGTTGTCAACGGCTGTTGTATATCCGCCCTCATCAGAAAGTTTTTTGACACAGCGCACAAAACTGTCATTTTATTGTATCGGAACACAAAAAAGACGACAGGATTTGCTCCTGCCGCCTCGATGCAATGCCGGTAATTGACTCCGCGTTTTTTGTTTTTGACTTTTGGTTTTGTTCTCCGGATTTTCTATTCGCTGATATTCTGACTGATTTTCTGATACATCTTTTCTATTGCTTCTGACAGTATTTTTTCCGGATCATTGCAAAAAATATCCAAACCTTCTGCACTGAAAAATGAGATGTCTTCAACGCCAAAAAGTGTAGAAAAAAGAGCTTTGATATAATCAAACCCCAAATTATTGTTACCGATATATCCTCCGGCAGTTGTCAGGTAGACCACCTTTTTTATATTGGTCAGGCCGCAAGGCATTCCTTTTTCATTATAACAGAATGTCAGTTTATTGACGCAGAGCTGTTCCATATAAAGTTTGAGCGAAGCCGGAAAACTCATATCCCAGTAAGGAGCTGCAATAACCACTTCATCTGACGCGGCAAAATTTCTGGCAAGATCAAATGAAGAACCTGAAAAATCATTGCGGGCAATTGCTTTTTCCCTTTCCGCCAGAGATTTTCCGGTGAGCGGATGCATATCGATGTCTTCCAAATTGACAGTTGACAGGCAACAGGATTCTGCTTCAAGAGATTTTTTCAGGTAAGCCTGAGCCAGACGGTTGGTTCTGGAGTCCACGTCGCGCTTTACACACGCATTCACATAGAGAATATTTTTCATCTGAAATTTCGTTGCTTTATGTTTTTATTTGTCCGATCGATAATACAATCACCTTAAACTGCGGCAGATTTCCTTTTTTACGCTTTACCGGAAAAGTTCAGTTGCGCCCTGCTCCATTGATCAGCGGAGCAAGGAACAGATTTTCCTTCCGGCAAAATTCCCCGCAGCCACGTCTTAATGAGCGCTGGACTCAACAGAATTTGCAAGCTTGTTTTTGCTCCGTTTTTTTGCTGTCACGAGAATTGTAATGATCATAACCAACAACACGATCGGTTTGATCAAAACAGAAATTTGCAGTTCCGGCCACAAGGGAGAACAACACCAATTTTCGGGTATCAATATCAGCACCCAACATATTTTATACAGATTGTCAATCTTGCCGTGTGTCGGCTTCCTTACAAAAAACCACAGGGATGGTAAAAGCAGTATCAGTGTGTGATCAAATGAAATATGAGGAAGCAGTACCGCAACGCCAGTGAGCAGGAAAAGTATTTCCCAGAAAAAATAACGATATTTGATAACATTCCATGCAACAATTGCAAAAAACAAGACACAGAACAACGAATAATATGGTGCTGCGATCTTAATACCATTGCCCGTCAATCCGAAACAATGACAACCTATATATCGGAAAAGGCTGAACAGCGAATGACTGAATATCAAACCGTCGTTAAGAAACACAGAATATCTGTCAAAAAAACACTTGAAACACATGAACGGTTTTTCGATATTCCAATCTTGAGATGCTAATGCAAACAACAGCAAAAACAACGAAAAGAAAAAACATAAAAAAGCATATTTGAACAACCTTCTTTTAAGGAGAATAACGCCTAACACACCGGGATACAGCTTTATATTTATTGCAAACGCAAGTAAAAATGCCGCTATTTTAGGGTAGCTGCGTTGAAAAAATATAAATCCGGCAACGACGACAAACACCAGCATTTCTAAATTTCCGGAAACCCACAAAAGCAGAGCAGGCAATGTTCCCCAGGCTAAAAACAGGGTGACAATACACTCAAGGAAATTTTTAGGTCTGACTGTTTTCAAGGCAAACACAGCTGAAACAAACGCAAACAAAGCATACGACAAGGCGACAAAAGCCTGAAAATTGTACAACGGCAGCATCGCAAGAAAGCTATATGTGAAAGGGAAATAATTCCCAGCCTCGAGCCAACCGTAAGGAAGAAATGCGTAACGTACCGGCAATAATGTTTGAAAAAGATCTCCGGCAATCACTTCAGGACGGAACAGAAAAGTATTGTATGGATAAAAATTCCAGCCCCGGCAAATATGATAAAAACAAATCAGCAGCGCAACAATTTCTCCGGCGATACACCCGAAGCCAATTTGCAATAATTTTTTGTTCGGCAAACGATCAGCTGCGAAACCGGGAGCGACCGATATAATGCCGCATATGACGGAAACTCCCAGTAAAATAAAAGACAACAGGGCAATTTTTTTATACGATCCGGTATAAACAACATTGCATACTCCTGATATTTCAACCGGTTTGCTCAAGGAAAAATTCTTTGCGGGAAACGGAGTGCTTTTATCCTTGCTGTCAACAAAGATCATTCCGTTGTAAAGCGTTAAATTCACCAGTGAAAAACCATCTTTTTTTATTGCCTCACATTTGTACCGGAGTACAATTTTTTTATTTCCGGCAATAATCAGCTCGTTGGTTTTATCCGGATGCGTCAGGAGCATTATCTCCCATAAACCACTTTCAACTTTAACATTGCATACGGTTTTTTCAACAGAAAAACTGCCAATGGGAACATTTACAGTAATTTCATGCAGATTCATATGGTCGTGTTGTATATTGAGTTTCTCATACACATCACATTGCGAAACTTTCTGATGATATAAACCTGTCAGTGACAAGATGAACAAAAACACACCCAGCAACAAGAAAGGCGGACGCGGAATGAATCGAAAAATATTTGGCTTCATATTGTTTTATTTTCTGCTGTATATCACTTTCGTTATAAGATACACCATCTTTTCGTAAAAAACAAATCTCTCAAAGATGAGAAATTCCCGTTGAGTCACACGGGGAAGTACTCAAAGAAAACTACGCATACGCACACTTTTTCAACCCCCGGCCGGTTCCGAAGTTTGCGCGCTAAAAAGTTTGACTGATCAGATAATCCCATATTATACCATTTTCACACTTGCTTTTGTATGGTCATGTTTGAAAAATGGATATTGTTGTGCTATATTACCGGGTATTTTTGAGCGAGCAACAGCTGCATTTGGAGGTTTTTGTGGATCAAGACAGAAATTGGCTGGCTTCAGTTGATAACAACCAGCTTGATGACAGCAATCTTCCGGAAACACTGAAGATTTTTTACCGGGAGTTTGCCGAGGCTGAATCCGGTTCTTATGACAATGATTATATCGGAGGTTTGGGCTTCGGAGTATCAAACGCTCAAATCGGTCCGATGAATATAACCATTGACAGCACGCGCGTGAGCATTGTTGATACCCGGAATTACAACTCTGACAAAGAATATAACGTGCGCCTCATTGTCCTGCAGGGATATGCCCAGATCAGCATTTTTGACCGTTTTTACGCCTCCTGTATTCTTATCGGCAAATCATCTCCCCAGTCACTGCCCGGGATTGTAAAACTGGTTGACCACTTATCCAAAACCGATGAAGAACGCGAAGAACTCAAGCGCAAAGAGATTGATGAAGTGGCGATGGAGTCATCATTTTACGTCTCCATCTACAATGATCCTGTACATGAAGCTGAATCCACCTGCGGAGTTTATATTATTGCTGATGAAAAAAGCGGACAGGTTTCCTGCGATGCAGTGCTGCAGGCTATCGGCGTGGCTGACTTTGCCGACAATACCGCATTCGGTCTTGCAATTGCAATATCTGCCGACATAAACACCTTCACCAACACGATGAATTTTTCACTCGCGGCATCGGTAAGATTCGCCAACAGCGAGCGTATTACGGTTGCCGGAGAACTGGGCATCCTCAACAACAAGATCAATTCCATCTCCATTACTGTGAAATCAGCAATTCGAGTCGCAACCGAAATTTACCTCACCTACATGCATATTGGCGTCAAGGGTTTTCAGGAACCGAAACTTGCGATCTCACTGGGTGGCGGAATAGCTGTAGGAGAGAAAATCAAAGTTCCGTCAGGGCTCGGTCTTATAAAAAAGGCTCTCTTCCCCAACCTGAAAGACTTTTATCCTTTGGAATTGACTGTCGACGCGTCCATCAATCCGGTACAGGATTATTTTTCATTTTCCGGACAGGGTGTCTTCATGGGCAACCTGGCTGTGTCTGCTTCACTGCAATATGATTCCGGCAATTTTGATGCCGTGTTGAAAGCAGGAACCGTACGCAACAAATATATCTCCGGATCGCTTACTGTCGATTTCCACCAACGCAGTGATAATTGGAATATACACGCCAATTTCAGCTGTTCCGTAAGTATGGACTGGAAGAATTTTTTGGGAATAACTGTCAGCGGCGGAATAGACCTGATGCTTACATCTCAAAATTATACCGTAAACAACGCAACCTACAATCGCAAAGATCTGAAAATCACTGTCGCCGGTATGGGAAGCGCAAAAATATTTTTCACGGTTTCCTTCTCCGTACAGAAAACATGGGTTTTCAATTTGAGCAATACGAAGATTTCAAGTCCCGATTTGCTTATGAGAAGCATCACCAGCGGACAAATAGATCTCAACAACGAACAGGATGTACTGGTTTGCGAAAGCGACGACATTATTGAAAACCAAAACGTATCCGTCAATGTAACCGGCAGCGTCATTGATGCCAAAGGATGGTATATAGACAGCCTTTGCAGTGACTCCGGCATCGTAAAACTCCAGGTGGCGGCACAATATACTCTGGCCGACACTGACTGGCGATTGACCGTTGTCAACAACGACGGCATCACAGTTTACACGTCAGAAAACTCCAAAAACATCATATCTGTACAGAACGTTGCGCACAATTACTATGAATTGATAATCGACAACCCGCTTGCCGGAGACTGGACTCTGGAAATCCTCGGCGACAAAAAGAACAGCGGCGGTTTGTATCTTGATGCCCTCAAAGATGAAAAGATCATCACCTCGCTGGAACTTGTCGAACAGACGGAGTCCACGATTAAATTCAAATATTCGGCATATACAAACTCCTCTGACGATCACACTTTGATACAACTCATTGCTGAAGAAATTTCCCCGGCATCCGAAAATCCATTTTATGGCGTCATCGCCTATCTGGAAGAGACGGAAAACGGCGAGTTTATCTGGGAAATCCCCGGGGAGTTCTACAATAACTCCCAATATCGTTTTTATATATCCGCAACCAGCTCTGATGCCGCGGTCAGCACCGACAGCAACCGGGTTGAAACCTCTATTGAACGTCTGGATGCCGAATTGGATTGCTCATGGAATTTAGTCTACTCTGCAGAAGACACCAATACTGTAACTGCGTATATAACGATAAGCAACTCCGGCAAAGAGGCTGCCTCGTACCAATGGGAGTTATTGGATTATACCAATACCGATACTATTGAGCCGGAAGATGTTGAAGAAGGCAATACCGCCCCTGCCGCCTGTGTGATTGCCTCCGGCAGCGGGGAAACAATAGCGGGCAACTCCACCATCACTTTTACGCAAACCATTACAATAACCAACGAGTTGCTGGATAATCCATCAAGCCTGCAGTTGACTGTGACCAAATGCACGGCAAATGAATCATCCCTTCTGTCCGGTGACGTGGAGGACGGTCAGGAAAATTATGCAGATGATGCAGATGATATAACCTTCACCGCCCTGAACTCAATGTATTCTCAATCTCTCACCATCCATTGGGATGCAGTTGAGGGTGCTTCCGGGTATTTGCTGCAATACGCATTGGATGGCGATTGGGATAACAGCGGAGTTTTTATCAACGGCATAAAAGATACCTCATATACCTTATCAGCTGCCCCCGGCGAATACTCCTGCCGCGCCATAGCAGTGGATGCCGACGGCAAAATGATGGGTTCATGGAGCGAAGTTGAGGAAGTTGAAATATTATATTCAGACCGCCAGACTCTCGAAGTCATTGCCGGAATCAAAAGTTCCGATACCCAGACCTTTTCACTGAATGACGGAATTTATTCTTTCACCGGTGACTGCGGAGAAAATTTCAGCGGATCTGTAATTCTCTATCGCAACAAAATATCCAAAAAAAATAACAACAGCATAAAAATAACCACCTCGAAGATCCTTACGCTGACTTTTGTCAACGGAAAGTTGATCAATCCGGTATCAGATATCCTTCTGGATCATGGAGATTATTTTTGGGAATGGAAGCGCAAAGGCAAAGATATCTCATCGGATTCCGGGATTTCGATCCAGCTGACCGGAAAAGTATTCCCAGCCGAAGATAAAGACAGAGAATATACCATTATCGGCGGCGAAGATTCCGAAGTGGCAGTCAATTCCGACGGCATAAATACTGAAACTCTGGAAGGCGCAATCGGATTTTTCAACAAAGATGCTGTTTATCAATACATAACAGATGATGGCGGCGAACTCTCTCTGACAATCAAAGGCAATACGGTGGTGGATGCTGCATACAAGATTTATATCTATGTTCAGTCCGACAAAAGCAATAAATTCACCCGGGTGAAAAGTTTAACCGTCAAAGCAGGAGAATATGATACAGATACTGTCATCCTGAATGATCTTGCGGTCAAAAACAATTTCTACATCCAGATAGTATCCCGTGATAACGGCAAAGGCAAGTATAATACAGATTACGCTCTGGATTTAAGTTTCGACGCCTTTGAAGACAGCGAACAGAAATGCGACATACTCGAAGTTGATGGAGCTCCGGTTCAGGAATGGATCGGATACCGCAACACAGCTCACCGCTACTTGCTGCAAATCGATTCCGATGATTTGTACGCGGTAAGATTGCAGGGCGATGCGGGCGATGCGGTGTTGAAAATCTGTACGATCACGGGTAAAGTCATTAAAAAAATGCAGATCAAACAGGATGGCACTGCGTTTATTGACAATATATACCTGAAAAGCAGCAATTATTTAATCGTGGTTGAGTCCAGAGATAAAGGCAAGGGGAAATACAATACCGATTACACTTTAAGTGCGCACAAGCTCCAGACTCTATACCCAAAAATCGACAACAGCGATGACTCCTGGAAAGCAGTATCATTATGGGAAGGCTCTGCCGTTGCTGAAAATATTGACAATTGGCTGGGCGTTGGCGATCAGGCGGATTTCTTCAAAATCCCGCTGGATTTTTCCAACGGCGATCCGGCTTATTTGTCAATAGAATTGGATGCAAAAACAACTCAAGCTCTCAATGATGGTATTCTGCAATTCACCTGCTGTGATGAACGGGGACGCTCAATAGCTCTCTACGAAGCAACGCCGGGAGAATTGAATACGAGAAAAGCAGTTTCAGGTTCCGAAATATATATCGGAGTCAAGTTGAAAAAGCAGGAAGAAAGCGTAGATTACTCTTTCAACACCTCTCTGGCAGCCAAATTCTGACTTTCCGGACGCAGTTGTTGATATGTTTTTGTCTGATTACTGTATTCCATCCGTACTATACTGAAAATTTTAGAATTTTTTTGTCTGCCGGATTATGAAAGAGTTGACTCCCAAACAGCGCGAAATGTGGAACTATATCCGCGATTACACTGTTGAATACGGCTGTTCTCCCACATTTGCGGAGATCGCAGAACACTTTTCGGTGTCAACTGCCGCAGTATCAAATATGCTCAAAACCATTGAAGAGAACAGCGGCATAAAAAGACTTCACCGCAAGCGCAGTATCGCCCTGCTCAACGGAGACGGCAGCATTTATGATCCGTCAGAAGATGAAAAACTAAAACTTAATATTCCGGCGGAACTGATTGTTCCGGAGCATCTGCCGGAAAAGTTCAGAAAGCTGTCAGATGACAATACAGTCTTCGAAATAGCAGACGACCAAATGTCAAACGCCTGCATCCGTCAGGGAGACATTCTGGAATTTGCGCCCATTCCAGATGAACCTATTCCAGGAGGCTCTCTCATCTGCGTAAGATACGGAAATTATCACTTTTTGAGGATATACACTCCCAACGGAGCAGTTTCCGGAATCCGGCATCTCATTCCGGAACATCTTGTATATAATGGTCTCAATGAACACTGCACCATAACCGGAATCCTCAAGCGGGCTATCCGCCCCTTTATCAGACCGGATTTATCCAGTCTGTATTGATTTTCCAGACACAGGATTATATCAAACCAGTAAAGCGATTTACAAAACATAGAGAAAGGCTGTTGATAATGCAAACAGGTGATATGGCTCCGGACTTCTCGCTTCCGGATAAAAACGGAAATACTGTCACACTTTCAGAATTCAGAGGCAGAAAAGTCGTGGTTTACTTTTACCCCAAAGACAACACTCCGGGCTGTACCAGACAGGCGTGTGCTTTTGCGGCAAACTTCAAGGAATTTGAAAAACGCAGCATCACCGTTATCGGAATAAGTAAAGACAGTACGCAATCACATCAGAAGTTTGCAGAAAAATTCAACCTGCCGTTCATTTTGCTCTCCGATCCCGAGCTTGCTGCAATCAAAAGTTACGGTGTCTGGCAGGAGAAAAAACTGTATGGAAAAGTGTCGATGGGAGTTGTCCGCACCACCTTCATCATCGGTGAAGACGGCAAAATCCAGAAGATAATGCCCAAAGTAAAACCGGATACCAACGCCGCTGAAATCCTCGCCGAACTGCAGTAATTGAATCTGCTTTTTTATGCATCCCCGGTTCTGTCTGTTTGCAAAAAATCCGCCCGGAGTGTATTTTATCTGGATGACAATACCGTTTAGGGGAATATTTTATGAAAAAATTTCTGGAGTTTCTGTGCAAAATATACCGTGCTGAAACATCTCCGCGAAAGTGGTGTATTTTTACCGTTTCAGTATCTGCCTCGATAGTGCTCGGAGCTGCCCTGCTGGTCTTTATTGTTGATCCTCACTACAGGTACAGGGAGCCGTTCTTTTATGACACGGTTTATTACGAACTGTATGCCACGGCTCCGCATATCCTGAAAAACCAGCAGTATGATCTGCTTATGCTCGGAACCTCGATGACCAGAAACTTTTTCCTCGAAGACATCAACAGTACCTTCAACTGCAATGCCGTCAAACTGGCGGCTTCCGGTGCAACAGCTGAAGATCTGTGCAAATTATTTGATGTTGCACACAAAAGCAAAGGCGATAAACTCAAGCGGGTCGTCCTGTCACTGGATATATACCCTCTCAACAAAATCGGAAGCCATTACAGCAGTTTTGAGTATATGTACAGAGATGACCACAAAGAAGATTACCGTTATCTCTTTTCAAGGCAGACTTATTCAAGCATGATGTACCTGCTGAAACGCAAATGGCGTCCGAAACGTCAGCGCGCCCATCAGAGCGACCGCAACCGCATGTTTTCCACTGAATATAACGGAAAGCCCTACGGTTTGAGAGAAGTCATCAGTGATGCGCTTCACAATGAAAGAATCCATCACACCCAGCAGCCGTATGATGAAAAAACTCACAAAGCGAATTTTTACGGACGCCTCCTGCCGATTTTTGACAACAATCCTGATATACGTTTTACGGTATATCTTCCGCCGTATCACATCTACACCTACTGCCAAAGCGAAAAATTCAAAGAGGCCGACGGACTCATCAAACAGCGTACCGAAGTTCTGCTGGAACTTCTGAAACGCAAAAACATCGAACTGCACGACTTTCAGACAGCTCCGGAATATGTGGAAAACCACGATTTCTTCAGCGATGTTCAGCACTTCAGCAACATTGCCGCCCGCAAACTGCTCAAGGATCTTGTTTCCGGAAACAGAAAGCTCACCACTCCGGAGCAGATCAGGGCCAATGAAGATGAGCTGCGGAGCCTGATAAAGAAAAACATGCCTGAATATAACTTCAACATCCGGAAATACGGAAGGAAGTAACCAATGCTTTTTCCGACATTTACATTCATCCTCGGCTTTCTGCCGGTAACTGCGATCGTCTATTTTCTGCTTGCCGGAAAAAATTCCCTTGCCGCCAGACTCTGGCTGATTGCGGCCTCGCTGGTATTTTACTCATGGTTCAACTGGAGCTACTTCTTCATCATTGCCGGCTCCATCATCGGCAACCATCTTTTTGCCCGACTGCTTTACCGGAAACGCTCAACACCCGTCTTTATCCTCGGGGTATGCTGCAACATTCTGCTGCTCGGCTATTTCAAGTATTATGATTTCTTTGTTGAAAACATCAACGCAGCTCTCGGCACATCATGGACACTGAAGAAGATCCTGCTTCCGCTCGGAATCAGCTTCTTTACATTCCAGCAGATTTCATTTTTACAGCAGGTCTATTCGAGAACTCTGCAGAAGCACTACTCCTTCAGCAACTACTGCCTTTTTGTCTGCTTCTTTCCGCAGCTTATCGCAGGACCTATCGTGCTGCCGGATGAGATGATGAGCCAGTTCGATAAAGAAGAAAACAGCAAACCCAACACAGAGAACATCGCCTCCGGACTCTATGTTTTTGCCCTCGGCATGGCAAAAAAGATTCTGCTGGCAGACTTTTTCGCAGTCATTGCCGACAACGGATTTTCCGCCTGCAGCGGAAATCTTTTTTCGACCTGGAGCAGTGTATTGGCGTATATGTTCCAGATATACTTTGACTTCAGCGGCTACTGCGATATGGCTATCGGTATTGCACTGCTCTTCAATATCAGGCTTCCCGTCAACTTCAATTCCCCCTACCGGGCAGAGAGTATCGCTGACTTCTGGCGCAAGTGGCACATCACTCTCGGACGCTTTCTGATGTCCTCGATCTACATTCCGCTCGGCGGAAACAGGTGCGGAAAGTTCCGCAACTGCTGCAATCTCATGCTGACATTTTTCATCAGCGGCTTGTGGCACGGAGCAAGCTGGATGTTCGTTCTGTGGGGAGTAATGCATGGTACGGCTTTGACTATCCACCGCATATGGAGCAAGTTCCTCGGATTTTCCATGCCGCTTGTTCCGGCCCGTCTGCTGACATTTTTCTTCGTAATGCTGGCGTGGGTTCCGTTCAGAGCGGAAAACTGGAACAAAACCAGAGAGATATACCGCGGATTGTTTCTGCCGGCAAGCTGGAACTTTCCCGGAATCAACGGCAAAGATATTGCTCTTTTTGCCGCCGGATTCATCATTGTTCTCTTTTTCAAACCGGTATGTAAGATAGAGAAAAAATTCCGTCCGACATGGTTCAACGCCATCCTGACGACGGCACTGATTGTCGTCTCAATGTTCTTTTTTGTCAAATACTCCCCATTCATCTACTTCAATTTCTGAAGCAGCCTGATCACTCGAAGGGAAGCGTGAGCTGTACTCCGCTCACCGAGCGGGGCGTAAGAACTGCGTTTCCGGAAACCTTGCGGCGGAATCTGGCAAAAATTTTCTTCCACATAGTAAAAATCCTTTCTTTTGCAGTTGAAACTCATCTGGTGCTCTGTTTAGCCAGATATATCAATATTGCGATACCCCAGAGGAATACATTCAAGACAAGTTTTGCGATTTTAAACATTTTGGCTCCTTTATACCAATTTGTACGGATACACAGTTTGCATTTCGTTACGGATATAGTATATTACCACCAAGTAGACATCTTGTGTCCACTCTGATCACCGGAACAATATTTTTTCAATTTTTTTGAAACTCTGCTTACAGGAGGAGTCACTATGCCGCTGCAGAAATCCCGAATGCACCGCCTGATGCGTATCGCCGCTTTGCTCAAAGAGAACCGTTATCCCAACTCGGAAACGCTGGTCAAAGAGTTCCGGCGCATTGCCGAAGAGGAAGAGCTTGAGATCGACTGCGGCAAAAAAACCATTCTGCGCGACATGAAGGTATTGGAAACAGAGTTCGGCTGTCCGCTTGCCTTCGACAGGATGCGGAACGGTTACTACCTGAAACACCACGGTTGGGATTTTATTGCTCCGGCGGTGCTGGATGAAAACGAAATGCTGGCGGCGGTGATAGGTGCGAGGATCGCAGAAGAAATTTTTCCTGCGCCGCTTAAGAACAAAATCCGCAATGCAGTGGATTATCTGCTGCAGAACAACAATCCGGACTTTCTGGATACAGCCAACATGGCGGGGTTGAATATTCTTTCCGGACTCTACGCCAATCTTGAACCGCATATTTTTATGACGCTGTTCCAGGGCTGGCAGAGCAATCACCGGGTAAAAATCGCATACGCAGACTGGCAGGGAGAGCTGTCGGAACGCATCATTGAGCCGCACACGCTGGTATTTTTCAACAACTCGTGGTACACAAAGGGATTTTGCCACCTGAAGAAACAGCCGCGCACATTTGCCCTGCACAGAATCAAAAGTGCGGAGCTGCTGAAAACCGATTTTGAGCCAGATAAAGATATTATAGAGTCGGTCAATCCGGATTCTTTCCTCGGTTTTGAAAAGGTCAAAAATGTAAAACTTAAAGTAAAGGGCTACACGCTCGACCGTCTTAAGTCATCGCCGCTGCACAGCGGACAAGTCATCCACGAAGACGGGACTGTGGATATTCCGGCAATCTCATCAGAGGTGCTGTTTCCCTTCATTCTGTCGCAGGAGGGAAACGCCGTTCTGCCGGAACCGTCAGAGCTGAAACAGGAGTTAAAAAACAAACTGAAAGAGATGCTTTCATCTTACTGAAAAAAAGCTGTTTTTTATTCAGATCAGGAAACTTTTCTAAATGGGAAATATTGCTCTTTTTGGCGAAAGTTTTTTGGTTTGCCGATTGCTTTTTTTATCCTCTGGATTTATATTACGATGGATGAATTTTTGGTTCAACGTCCACGTGACGTTTTCCGGAGGATATTTTGAAGGTCAAAGCTGTTATTTTTTTTGTTATTACACTCTTTCTGATGCTCGCCGTTTTGAGCTACAGCAGGATGGATGCCGCTGTGCTTTCAGGCGGCGTCAGCGGCTCGCCGCATAACTGGATTGGGCATGCCGGAGCATGGAGCTCTGTTGTGCTTTTCCATCTTCTTGGCGTGGCGGCTTATCTGGTTCCGCTTCTGCTCCTGCTCCGCAGTCTGCGTACATTCACTTCCGGCGCAGGTAAGCTCTCTTCTTTCTGCGGAGGAACACTGCTCGTTCTTGCCGGATGCGTCCTGCTTTTCGGACTCGCCCCCGAACCGTTTGCCCCCATCACGGACTACCTCGGTCTCGGAAGACGTCAGGTTCCGCAATTAGCCCTTTCCGGCGGCGTAATCGGTCAGGTTCTGGCGGCTCCGGCATTTGAAAGCACCGCAGGCGGAGTCCAGCTTTCAGAGGGACTTCTGCGTCAATTCATCGGTGCCCCCGGAACAATGATTGTAGGATTCTTCATGCTTGCCGGCGGATTGGTCATTATTTATATCTCCGACTGGCACAATTTCCTTTCCGGACGTGAAAGAAAAACAGACGCCGCCGAAAACAGACGCCGCAGTGTCTACGACCACCCCGCGACATTCATCAGGCGTGATGAAGATGACGAGGATGATGTAAATGAAAAAGAAGCCCCGCGCCGCAACCGTCTGCTGGATTTTCTCCACCGCTCCGAAGGAGCAAATGAGCCGGAAGAGTCACCCAATACAGTTCAGGAGCGTGACGGCAGCATTATCCGCACCTTCGACTTTCCTGAACCGGAGCAGGCCCTGAATGAGATCAAACATCCGACGCAGGCTCCTGCAGCAGCCGCAAGCCGTGAAGTTCCTGCCCCTGAAACAGAACTTCCGCTGCTCAAAGTGAAACCTGCAGCACCTCCGGCACAGCAGGAAATGGATACCCGTCCTGTCGCACAGGGCAAAAGGCTGTCCGGTCCCGACTGCCGCGACTTTGTACTTCCCCCCATATCCATGCTTGCCAAAGGCAACGAGATCGTCGGAGAAAACAGCGATGCCATCGAGCGTTCAAGAGAGATACTCCAGAGGACTCTCGAGGACTTCAACATCCCGGGAAGAGTCACCGGATATATCACCGGCCCCCGCGTCACACGCTTTGAAATCACCCTCGACCCCGGTGTGAACGTCAAAAAAGTCGAACAGATCCAGGACAATATCAAAATGAACCTTTCCGCCGAGAGCGTCCGTGTCCTCGCCCCCATCCCGGGACGCCCGGTCGTCGGTATTGAAGTATCGAACTCCAAAGCTGAAGCAGTACACATGCGCAGCGTTATGGAAAGCGATGTTTGGAAAAACACCCGCATGGATATTCCGCTTGCCGTCGGTAAAGATGTCTCCGGCAATCCAGTTGTCTTTGACCTCGGCAAAGCCCCCCACCTCCTGATAGCCGGAACTACCGGTACCGGTAAGAGCGTCTGTACCAACAGTCTTATAATCAGTTTGCTCTTCCGTTTTCCGCCGGATGAATTGAAACTTATAATGGTCGACCCCAAAGTGGTTGAATTTGAAGACTACAAACGCCTGCCCCACCTGCTCACCCCCATCATCAATGACTCTGCCAAAGTTCCCATCGCCCTGCGCTGGGCGGTCAACGAGATGGAAAAACGTTACCGCCAGCTGGCGGCGGCCGGAGTCAAAAAACTGGCAGATTACAATGCCCGTCCACTCGGTGGAGAGCCGGTTATCGGAGAGGACGGCAAGCCCATTCCCGACCGTCTGCCGTACCTGGTGGTGATTATCGATGAGCTCGCCGATCTGATGATGACTGAAGCAAAGAAAGACGCTGAAACCTCAATTGTCCGCATCACCCAGAAAGGACGTGCCGCAGGTATCCACCTGATCCTTGCCACCCAGCGTCCATCGACCAATATCATCACCGGTGTGATTAAAGGAAACCTGCCCTCACGTTTCTGTTTCCAGGTGCGTTCAATGATTGACAGCCGCGTTGTTCTCGATACCGGAGGCGCAGAAAAACTTCTCGGCAGGGGCGATATGCTGCTTATGAGTCCGACCAGCATGAACATCGAGCGTGTTCAGGGTGCATTCGTGCAGGATAAGGATATCAAAGAGATCGTCAAATTCGTTTCTGATCAGGCTCCGCAGCACTTCAACGACAACATCCTTATTGAGGAGGTTCCGGAAACAGATGACGAAGATGACGAAGAGATCGGCTCCGGAGTTTCCGCTTTCGATGAAGATGACGTCTTCGATGATATGGATAGAGCCGAAATCGCTCCCATCATAAAGAAATACATCCAGCCCGGTGACAGTGAAAACTTCAAACGGGCTCTGGAAATCGTAATTCTCGACCGCAAGGTAAGCACCAGTTACCTGCAGCGCAGACTCAAGATCGGATACAATACCGCAGCCGACATCACCCAGACTCTGGAAGACCGCGGTATCATCGGTCCTGATGCCGGAAGCGGCAAAAAACGTGACATTCTGATCTTTGACGGCATGAGTATCAATCAATCCTGAGGATATTTACTATGAGTGGACAACAGGGAGATTTTGAATTCTTCACCCCCGCACAGACGGAAAAAGTAAAAGAAACGGTGGAACACTCCGGAACAGAAAACACCGGCGCAGCTGTTTTTGATAACGAAGCTGCTGCTCCGGAAACTGAACCGGCTGTTCCGGAAACTCCGGAAACGCCGGAACCCTCCGCCCGGCTGGTCGATGCCGACCTTATCGCCTCATGCGGCGCAAGCTACGGAGAAGTTTTAAGGCGTCTGCGCGAAAGCCGCGGCATCGAGATCGAAGATCTTTCTGCTGAAACCTGCATCAAGCCGGAGGCACTGCGCGCGCTCGAAGCTGAAGATACCGCAGCCCTTCCGCCGCCGTTTTTCATTGCGGCGTACATCAAAAAGCTCTGTCAGCTCTACGGAGTGAGCGACAAATGTATGCAGGAGTTGACCTCTGAAGTCCGGGGAAAACTTGAACGCACCGTTCCGGAAGATCTCAGCAAAGTTGTGCGCGGACATGAAATAAGCGAAGAAAACGAGAGACGCATCCGCCGTCTTGCAGTGATTCTGGTAGGTCTCGGCGTGGCTGTCGCGGTAGTCCTGATATCAGGAGCAGTTCTGCTGGTTTCACATCTTGCCGGAGGCTCAAGACAGAGCGGAAACGTACAGATCGTCATCAACGAAGACGACCTTATCAAGCTGCAGCCCGCTCCGAAGCTTGAGATACCCCGACTGCCGAAAACAAAAAATTGAAAATAACAGCAAAACGTGCTATATTAATAACATGGAAAATCGTAAGATATTATTATTGAATGGTCCGAATCTCCAGCTTCTGGGGATGCGCGAGCCGGAAATCTACGGGCGGACAACGCTCGAAGATATCGTCCGACAGGTGAAAGAACTTGGCGGAGAGCTTGGCTTTTCCATTGTCGATTACCAATCTAACGTAGAAGGATTCCTCGTTGACCGTATCGCCAAAGCATACGAAGAAAAATTCGACGGAATCATCTTCAATCCCGCTGCCTACACCCACACCTCTGTTGCTTTGCGCGACGCTCTTGCCGCGGTCAAAATCCCGACGGTCGAAGTCCATTTGAGCAATATCGCCAGCCGTGATGAATTCAGACACAACTCCCTCACGCTGCCGGTATCACTCGGAGTCATCGCAGGTTTCGGAGCAAACGGTTATCTTCTGGCTCTGCGCGCCCTTGCTGCGCATCTTGAAACGGAAGAACAGGCGAATTCAAGGAATTAAACAAAACAAGAGAGTGTTCCTATGATGAAAATCGAAGAGATCGAAGCAGTTGCCCGGATTATGAGTGAAAATGATCTGAGCGAGTTCCGGATTGATATCGAAGGCTGCAAACTTTGTCTCCGCCGCGGAGCAAAAGCCGCCGTTGTTGCCGCAGCTCCCGTTGCGGTTGCCGCTCCCGCCGCAGCTCCTGCCGCCGCAGCTCCCGCTGCCGCTGAAGCCCCTGCTGCCGCTCATGCTGCAAATACTGAAACCATTGACTCCCCCCTCGTGGGAACTTTCTACCGCGCCACCAGTCCAGGAGCCCCGGCTCTG
>JAZQTR010000179.1:0-8806 GCA_045630865.1 Victivallaceae bacterium | reverse complement strand
CCCCCTCCACTTTTTCAAAAAAAGCGGTGTACTTTTAGAGCAGGGTCAGCCCCATGCAGAAGATTATCCAACCCTTTTCAAGAAGAGCGGAGTATTTTTTTAGCAGGGACAGCACCCTGCCGGAGATTATCCAACCCTTTTCAAGAAAAGCGGTGTACTTTTTGGCTTTGGGTAATTAGAACCGCTCAAGAAAAACGATATAAAAAAACAGCATTTGAATTTGTTTTCAAATGCTGTTTTTATTTTCTGCCGGTTCGACCGGCTTCAGGTAATGTTTGAGATGGAATTTCCCCTTACATTACAACATGCTCACAGTACTGGTTCTGCGGGATTCTTCGGCCGCGAAAACCATAAGGTGGCTTTCGAGAGTCTCATCGGTTCCGGAGAGGATGTAAGAGGGATCCTGCTCGGCAACCGCATTGACGAAGCAATCCATGAGTCCGAAGTCACCGCCGCCGTGTCCGGAAAGGATACCGCCGTCGTCAGCGACGTTGGTATCGATTTTCTTGACTGTATCGTGGAGGAAGTCGTGGATGTTGATAACGGTTCCTTCGTTTTCGATCATTCCTTTGGTACCGAAAATGCGGGTGCGGCGTCCGCCGTGTCCGGTGAAAGCGGTCATGGTCATGGAGCAGGTGGAGCCATCCTCAAACTGGAGATTGACGACCTGATTATCCACAACGTCGTTATCACAGGCGTAGACGCAGCGTCCGTAGGGACCCTCTTCGAGGGCTTTCTGAAGTGACTGCTGGTCGGGTTCAGGAGTGAGGACATCAACGGGCCAGCCGCTCCGGCCGCAGGTAAGACGGTCACGGAAATAGATCTTGTACGCCGAATAGGGGCAGTAGCTTTCGATCTCTCTGGGGCAGTCGCAGCAGCGGTCAGCGGCTCCGGCAGGCTGCTCGGACTTGCGGAAGTGGCGCAGTGATCCGAAAGAGTGAACAGAAACGCACTTCTTGTTCATAACTCCGCGGAGCCAGTCAATATCGTGGCAGCACTTGGCGAGCAGCATGAAGCTTGACTCTTCCTCGTTTCTCCAGTTTCCACGGACAAACGAGTGGGCCTGATGCCAGTAGCCGACGGGCTCGAGGTGCTGGATGGAAACGATCTCACCGATAGCTCCGGAAGCAAGGATTTCCTTGAGTTTCAGCGTATACTTGGTGTAGCGCAGAACGTGGCAGACGGCGAACATCACATTGTTGCGTTTGACGGCGTCAACAATACGGCGGCAAGCCTCTGCAGTGGGAGCCATGGGTTTTTCCAACAGGATGTCGTATTTGAGGTCAGCGCAGGCGATGGCGGGTTCCTCGTGCATATTATCCTGGGTGCAGATGGCGACGGCATCGCACATTTTCGGCTGTTTGACAAAATCTTCCCAGGATTCAAAGCAGTTTTCCTGCGGAATATTGTGTTCCTTGATCAGACGCTCGCGTCTGTACTTATCCGGCTCGGCGACAGCAACGACTTTCACTCGCTCCGGAAAGCTTTCGGCGAAGGTGGCGTAACCGTGTCCGCGGGAACCGGCTCCGATAATGGCGATAGTTACCTGTTTTGACATTTACTACTCTCCAGTTTATGTTTTATTTGAAACAGTTGAACTGCACAATGTACAATATACACCCGATAAACGCTGCGTCAAATGGAAAAAAGCATCACGCTTGATGAATAAATGCATACAAAGCGGACTCCGTCAGATGAAACTTTCACGTTTATTTTCCGTATCGGCGTAGCGCGCCGGATCACTGCGGAAAATTCCCGGCGGAACGTTGTGAAACTTTCTGAACGCCCGGTTGAAATAATGGATATCGGTAAATCCGCACATGGCCGCCACTTCAGCGATATTGCTGTAAGGGTTGAGCAGCAGCTGTCTTGCCGCCTGCATACGGATCATACGCAGATACTGAAGCGGAGTCATTCCAAGACAGTTTCTGAAAAGCAGATTGAGGTGGCTCTGGCTGACGGATGCACTTTCAGCGACCTGGGACATTGTGATCTCCCGTCCGTAATTTTCCGCCATAAACATACACGAAGTGCGGACAGCGGGGTGGAAATCTGCAGCGATCTCCTTACGCGGCGCAAGATAACGTACGCGGGAAATCACAGCTTTGAGCATCAGAAGAGCCTGCTCCTGAAGACAATTCTTATGCAGTTCGGCGATGTCGCCCATCCAGCGTTCAAGTATGCGGTCTTTGCCGGTCGGGATCAGCGTCGGACTTTCCCAGTCGCAGCTTTCGGTTTCAAATACGGCGAACCAGGTTCGGGAACGCATGGTGTTGACTCTCTCGTGTACGACATGCGGAGCGATTATAAGCAGATCGCCAGGAACACACTGGAACGATTCACCTTCTGAAAAGTTGATTTCAAACGCACCTTCAGCAAGGTAAAGTATCTCCCAGCCGCGATGGGAGTGGCGCGCGGTGCATCCTTTATGCAGATCAGTTCCTGCATACAAAAAAGAGAGTCCATCCATTATTTCACCTGCTTCAGAACTTGTGACTTGTGAAAATATAGCACATTCCAGTCATCAATACAAGACGGTTCAAATCACAAAATACCGAAAAAAACCTTCCCGTTTCCGGTCGTGACTTTGGCGAACTCCTCTGTGCTCATGCCGTATTCAGCAGCGGCTGCGGCGGCAACGTGGATGAGATACCCCGGGTGATTTTCCTTTCCACGGTGCGGAATCGGAGCAAGGTAGGGGGAGTCGGTTTCAATAAACAGGCGGTCAAGAGGAATATATTTCAGATTTTCCCTGATATTCTGCGCCTTTTTGAAAGTTACCATACCGGTCACACCGAATCTGGCTCCGGCGGCAAGGAATTTTTCAGCCCAGTGCTGATTTCCGGCGTAGCAGTGGATGACAAAACGTCCGCCGGCCGAGGCAAACGGCTCGAGCATACTGTACGCGTCGCTGTAGGCGTCAAAGGTATCCTCTTTATCGCGGATATGAACGATGGCAGGCAGATCCCACTCAAGCGCAAGGGCAAGAAACTCACCGAAAACCTTTCTCTGGGCCTCACGGTCGCTGTAGTCATAGAAGTAATCAAGTCCGAGTTCGCCAACGGCTTTCAGCAGGGGATCGCCTCTGAAACAGGAGAAATCCTCTTTCTGCGCCAGAAAATTTTCCGCCTGATGGGGGTGGACTCCGCAGGAATAGACAGCATCCGGAGTGTTGTGGGCAAACTCTCTTGCCCGGCAGCTTTCCAGATAATCTCCGCCGACAGCATTGAGCAGAAGAGTGTCGACCTCGCCTGCCGCAAGCTGTTTGGGAGAGCGGAGCTCCAGACGCACGTTTTCAATGTACGCCTGCGCCGACACTTCGCCGTAGAAATGAAAATGGGTATCGAAGAGCTGCATGAATTAACTCAAGTGCGGTCAGTGCAGAGTTTCCAGGCACTGGCAGCGATAAATGCCACAGTCGGACCTACTCCGGCAATGAACGGATTCAGTACTCCGCCCTTGCCGAAAGTGAGAAACACCTGCGAAGTCACGATGTAAAAAACGATGAGCGCGACAGCGGTGATGATAGCCATGATGCTTCCGGTACGCTCGTTTTTGGTCGCAAGCGGTATGCCGAGGAACACCGAGAGGAAACAGGCCCACGGAAACGCCAGACGGTAGAAGAATACCGACATATATATCGCTTTCACCCGCTCGGGCATATTGGGACTTCTCCGGATCAATTCAGCAATAAAGAAGGTAGGAAGATCATCCTTTTCACTCACAGAGCTGATAATATCGCGCGGAGTTTCCGGCATCATATCCTCACTGAAAGTGAGTTTGTCGAACTTGATATCACCATGCATCATCGAGGTTCCGCGGCTGGCTTCAAAGCGCAGTTCATCGGTACGGTCGTAGCTGACGAACCTGCCGTTGGTAAATACCCACTGGTGTTTTTTGCTGTCATAGGAAACTGTCTCTGCAGTGATATCCATTTTGCGTCCATCAAGCTCACGCTCAAGGAGCTGCTGCATTCCCGCCTGATCGTTGGAAAGAATAAGCTGTGAACGGTTCTTGAAGACAGCTTTCAGGTTCGCATTGAACTTTTCACTGCCCGGGACGCCCACCA
Organism: Victivallaceae bacterium; assembly: GCA_045630865.1. Taxonomy (GTDB): domain Bacteria; phylum Verrucomicrobiota; class Lentisphaeria; order Victivallales; family Victivallaceae; genus UBA1784. Next base: position 4,737 of record JAZQTR010000179.1, on the reverse strand, counting down.
GTTCGGGAATCATCTTTTTGTTCCAGACGGTTTTAATGGTCACATTTTTCTGCACATTTCCGTTGACAAACGCGCTGAACAGCCAGTGCCGCTTGCCGTCATCACTGCGGAAAGCCAGCAGATAATGTACACTCTTGCGCTTGTCGGCAGCCTGATCATAGATCTCTTCCGCCTTGTTCTGCGTGAACGGAATGAGGGTCTCATTGAAGTAGATGTAGACACCGGTAACAATCAGACCGACAGCGAAGATGGAGCCTCCGCACCTCAAAAGCGACACTCCGCTTGCCCGCATAGCGGTAACTTCGAGGTTTTTTCCGAACTCCGCCATTGTCCACATACAGCCGAGCAGCATGGTGATAGGCAGGATGAAGCGGATATTTCCCGGCAGTTTGCAGAGCAGATAAAGCACGATCTGCCGCCAGTCGGCACGGGCCTCGAGAAAATCCTGTACGTCATCGAAGACATCACCGAGAATGAAGAGGATGATGAAAACCAGCATCAGAATACTGTACTTGATGAGGAATTCACGCAGGATGTAGCCATCCAGACGCCAGAGCGGAAACCAGCGTCTGGGAACGGTGGTAAGATCTTTGATATTGGGTTTTGTTCTGTTGTTTTGCATAATGTATTAATATACCACCGGAACGCACTTTCTTCAAGAGCGCGGATTCTTGCCGGTATCAACTATCTGGTTGCGCCGCTGGAAAGTCGGAACATCCAGCTCCTCGCCCTTCCATCTTACCGGGGTGGTCTTTTCCATGATGCCTTTGCTGTATTCAGCATCTGTCCAGGGAAGAGTCTGCTGGATCATATCTCCGGACTCCTCCTCGCGTGCGGCACGTTTGGACTTGCGTTTTTCGGCAGCCGGTTTGATCGGCTCTTCCTCATATTTGATGGTCAGAGCGGTAAACTGGAAAACATCCTGCCACGCCGGATCGACTGCTGCCCCCATCAGGATACGGTTCTTTTTTCCGATATGCTTTGAGGCGATGGCAAAGACGCTCTGGGCATCGCTCAATGAGAGTGCCGGAGATCCGGTCAGCGTGAGAATGACTGCATCGGCATCACACAGACGGGATGGCCCGCCGAGCAGAGGGGATTCCAGAAGTCTGGAAAAGGCTTTTTCCGGAGTGAACTTGCCATCGGCTTTGACATCGACCACTCCGACACCGATAGCGCAGCGGCTCTTCTGACGCCAGAGAAGTGAGGCGAAGTCGGAAAAATCAGCATTGAGCAGGTTTCCGGCATTGAGTATGGAAGTTATGGCAAGCACTGAACGCGAAAACTCTTCATCGGCAAGTCTGAACGCCTCCGCAAGCGGAGTAGCCGGATCAAGACTGGCAAAGAGAAGATCATTGGGTATGGCAATGACAGAGTCAGCCACCTTGATTATCTCGTTGGAGAGTGCCTGTTCACTTGTCCTCTGGCGCATGCCTCCCTCGATGGAAAACGGCAGAGATACCATCGCCACTGTCGGAACATGGAGATTTGAGGCACAGGAGAGGATGATAGGGATACCTCCGGAGGCAGTTCCGCCGCCGAGTCCTCCGCAGATGACCACCATTCTGGCGTTTCCGATCAGATTCTCGATATTTTTGCGTTCATGTGCCACGGCCCGCTGTCCGTCGATGACATTGCCCCCGGTGCCTCTGCCGTTGCGCCAGAGTTCACCGGCGAGCAGGCATTTATCCGGAGCAAGCGTGCTGGTTTCCAGTCCGCTGCGGTCGGTATCAATGGCACAGAGCCGGAGCTTATCCGCTCCGGGACTGGCGGCGAGAAAAGATATTATTCTGCAACCGGCTCCGCCGATACCGATAACGCACAGTTGGCTCTGCTCTGACATAGATTATATCCTAAAATTTGATTGATTTACCGATGTTGCGCAATCCGTCTCGGCTGTTGTCGAAAAGCCGGTTGATGCCGTTGACCAGACGGTCGATGGCGGTGGTCGTTCCGGTTCCGTTGCGGTCAAGACAGATGGCAGCGTATTTCAACGCGCCCCAGATGGCACTGAAACGCGGGTTGTCCAGACCGGTGACTGCGCCGTGGATATCCGCCGGAAAACGTGCCTGACAGTGCGCCTGAAAGACCTCTTCAAGCAGATCAAGAGCGCGCGGAAAACATGCAGCTCCGCCGGTGAAAGCGACCATGTGGATATTATGCTGAACTTTGGCATTTTCGAGCATCTCCCTGATGATCTCAAATGTTTCACGCAGACGGCAGTCCACGATGGTTTCGAAACTGGTGACTGGAATCATGCGTCCGCCGGGGAATCCGATGGTATCCTGATTGGCGTTTCTTGCTCTTGCGATCTCACCTGACTCGAGCAGTTTGCGGCAGATGTCGATGGGCAGTTCGAGACCGACGGCAAGATCGTTGGCGACATGATCGAATCCGATCTGAAGCACGCCTGAAGCGGAAACTCCATCATCTGACTCGACCGCAAAATCAGTACAGCCCATTCCCATATCGACCAGCAGTATGCCGCCGTCTTTTTCTCCGGAAGAGATGATTCCGGTGATTGCCGCAAGCGGCGAGAAGATGACGTCGATGATCGAGGAGTCAAAGCCGCAGTTGCGGACAATTGAAGTGAAGTTGGCGATACGTGAACTGATACCGTGCACCAGATGGACATGGGCATCGAGGCGCATACCGGGCATATTTTCCGGATTTATCACCTTGCGGCCGTCGAGCTGGTAGTAGAGCGGACTGCGGTTGATGATCTCCCTTTCAGGAGAGAGGTTGACGATGGAAGCGTTTTCCTCGGCATCATAAATATCGTCACTTGTGACTTTACGCTGATCGTTTTTGACTACGGTACTTCCGCATCCCTGCATGGATTCGATACCGCAGCCGGTGACCACGACCGCCACACTTTTGCAGTTGGCAAGCTCACCGCAGGCGTTTTCGGCCTCTTCGAGAGCAGAGAGCAGAGCCGCCTCCGCCTGTTTGGCATCGGTGATCTCGCCCTTGATTATGCCGCGCGACTGAACACTGCCCCTGCCGATAATTTCGACACTGCGATCCTCACCTGCAGCACCGATCAGTACGGTTATCTTGGAGGTGCCGAACTCTATGGCACAAACGATGTCGCTGTTTTTGAACATAACGCCGGAATCCGGATGGCTTATTTTGTATTTTCTTTGAGATAGTTGAGCGCAGCGGCAACTCCGGCATAGGAGCCGATGTCACGGCGCAGACCGCTCGGAACAAGCTCACACTTGGCAAGCGGCTCCGCCCAGCAGTACTGCGGCAGATACTTTTTGATCGGATCCATGTAGAGATCGCCGACCGCCCAGGCGAGGGTTCCGAGGATGATCTTCTCGGGATTGAAGATATTGATGAACATACCGATGGCCTGGGCGTTACGGATGCTCATCTCATCCCAGATGGCGCAGGCATACTCATCACCGGCACGCACCGCCTTTTCGACGGCAACCATATCGATCTTTTCAGGATCGTTGTCAGCAAACTTCAAGATTGCGGTGTCGGGATGATCGGCAAGCTCCTCACGGATACGGTTGGCGATGGCACGTCCGCCGGCGTATGCCTCGTAGCAGCCGCGCATACCGCAGTTGCAGGGTCTGCCGTTGAGTTCGACGCAGATGTGTCCGCACTCACCGGCACTCAAAGCTCCGCCGCCGCGCACCAGACGTCCGGAAGCGATGATTCCGCCGCCGATACCGGTGCTCTGGGTGAGGAAAATAAAGTTTTCGCAGCCTTTACCGGCACCGAAGAACCACTCGGCAAGCGCGGCACAGTTGGCATCGTTCTCAAAACATCCGGGAATACCCAGCTGCTCCTTGAGATAACTCAAGATCGGAACGTTGCGCCACTTCTTATTGTTGGTCGGAGCAGTCATAATGCCGTTGACAGCGTCGGCAGGGAAAGGAACGGATATACCGAACGCCGCCACATCCTGCATCTCAAGTCCGGCTTCGGAAACCAGACGCTTCGACTCGGAAACCATCTGCGGAAGGATGTCCTCGGGATAGGTGTCAACGTTGGGGATACGGGCACTGCTGATGATCTTGCCGGATTCGGTTCCGAGTCCGATTCCGATCTTGGTTCCACCCACATCAAAGCCCAATAAAACGCGTTCTTCAGCCATAATTTGAAATCTCCGTGAATTTTTTACGATTTGTCGCTTGTAGAATATAATACCGCAACTATATTTTATGCAAGGGATTTTTTATTAATATTCAAAAAAGGAGCCAGTCTGATGTATTTTCTCTTGTTTTCTTCGGTCCCCGGCGTCTATTACGCCTATGAAAACAGCGACAGCGTGGGCAAAGCGATCGTCCTGCTTCTGCTGCTGGGTTCTGTTACCACCTGGACAACCATGCTCGACAAAGGATACTCTCTGAGCCGTGCCAAAAGGCAGTCAAAGAGATTCCTGGCGATGTTCAAATCGAACAACCGCAACCTCGCCACCCCGGGATTGGTCAGAGAGGGTATGGGCGACTCCGGACCGCTGGGTGCAATCTACTCCGCAGGAGTTGAAAAACTGCTGGAGTTCTACGAAGATGGCAGCCGCGGCGCAATCAACTTTGCCGGAAGTCCCGTCACTCCGGTAAAACTTTCAGCCGCCCAGTTCGACGCAATTGAGGCGGTGCTTGAGCGCGCCGTATCCCATCAGATCGAGGAGCTGGAAAAGCGTATCGGTCTGCTCGGCACTCTGGTAAGCTTGAGTCCCTTCTGCGGACTCTTCGGAACCGTCTGGGGCGTTATGATGGC
>JAZQTR010000178.1:0-5706 GCA_045630865.1 Victivallaceae bacterium | reverse complement strand
GAAGCAGCAGAGTGATAATTTTTGACTTCATGATAAATAGCTGTGATATTTGTTGACGTTTTATTTTTTTCAGATACCGGATGATTTGTTGACATCCCTTATTTTACGTTGTCGAACATCCAGTCCGCTCTGCTCATGTTGAGCAGGTTGCGGGCGGTCATATACATAAAGTAGCGATCTTCTGCCGGAAGCAGAATCACACCTGCACACTCGGTGTGGGCGTTGATGTGCAGAGGCTTGTTTCCTGCTTTGATCTCTGTGAGGAGCGGAACATTGGAAATGCGCGGATAAGTATCCTTGCCGGTCGCAACATCCCAGCGGAAACGTGACCAGGGATTTATGCTGTTCTCTTTGTCAGTGCGGTTCACCCAGCGGGCGGGGAAGGGACCGTAGGTAGCCTTGTAGTACTCGAAACCGGGGTTGCGGGTACGGGCACCGACCAGCTCCTGTTTTCCGTTATGGATAGTTGTCTGCATAACAGAATGTATCCGGTTGTCGCGGCGGGTGAGTGAGAAGACAGCGTATTTGCCGGGGGTGACGCCGGAAACGTCGAAGGTGGCACAGCCTTTGACCACATCCTGAACTCTGCCGGAATCCGCCTTGCGCAGTTCAAGCTTGTCACGCTGGCGTCTGACTTTTGCCGGAGTGAAGTCTTTGACGGTGTATTCTTTGACTCCTTTGCAGACCAGTACGTCGATGGCCTTGACCGCATTGCCGTCGGTGAGTATGACGTATTTGACGCCCTTTTCGATACCTGCCGGAGCAGTGATGGTGAGTTTTCCGCCGGAAAATCCGGCTTTGAGTCCTCCGGATGATTTGACCGAGGCTTTGGCACTTGCACCGTTCACGGTGATCGTGCGGGATTTGCCCGGTTCAAGGGTGAAGAGCTGACGCTCGAGGCCGGGAACGACGCCGAAGAAGAATCCGCCGTCGAAGCTGATCTCTTTTGCCCGCTCTCTGTAGGCGACAGTGACCTGTGCTTTGCCGCCGTCGGTGGAAAAGAGCAGGGCGTTTTTACCGGCTCTGACCAGTCCGGTCTGGCGGCGCGGACTCATCTGGGTCCAGGTGGTCGCCTTGAAGTTGTCGCGTTTTGAGGTGGTGACTTTGAGCAGGGCGACGTGACGTCCGCGCAGGGCGTATTCTACATTGCAGATGCCGTTGGCGGAGTCGAGCTTTCTCCAGTTTTTGCCTTTGTCGTAGCTCAACTCAAAGGAGGCGTTCTTATCCGGCACGCTGTAGATACCCTTGATGATGGTGTAGGGGCTGTCGATACGGTAGCAGAAGCTGCCGGATTTGACGTTGCTGAAAGCTCCGCCGGAAACTTTGCCGTCGTAGAAGAAGATACCCTGCGAAGTGTGCGGCTGGGGACGCTGGATGACCCGGGCGACTTCGACAGCGGCACCGGTCTCTTTCTGATGATCTGTCCAGGTGTCGGCGACATATCCGAGACGCTTGCCGCGCCAGTCGAGCACGTTGATATCGTTTGAGACTCCGGCGTTGGCGGGATAGTAGCGGAAGCTCTCGCCCGGATAGAGCGTGTACTCAAGACGCTCGCGCGGAGCGTTTGCGACCGAGTGAGAACCGCGTCTGCCCATACGGAAGAAGTGGCTGACCGCACCTGTCGGGCGGCGGGTACGCTGGAAGAGGTAGATGTCTTTTTCCAGCTCATCGAGGCTCGCCGCGTCGTCCTGATCGCGGGAGGGGAAATACTGCTGTGCCGAGAGATCGAACACCCGGAGCTTGCCATTAAGCTGAACCTGCTGGAAGAGGTGTCCGTTTCCGAAAGTGAGAACCGATGGGTAGCCCAGACCGTTGACGTAGAGTCCCGAGGCGATGCCGTTCAGCGGACCGCACTGGAAACAGGCGTAGCTGTTGATGGCGACCAGTCCGTTGCTTCCGGCGTGCATGGGGGTGTTGCTGTAACGGGGGAACTCTGCACCGGCGAAAGTGAAATAGTCGGTGCTGCTCACCAGAAAATCAAACGTCTTGCGCGCCTTTTCGTGGTCGTTTTTGCAGTCAGAGAAGTCGATGCTGCGTCCGATATCGGCGAAGCTGCGGGCGTCGATCTCGCCGTGGTGGCGCAGGAACGGGGCTTTGACCGGCTCGTTTACCGCCTTGATCTCGACGTACTCCGGAACGGTGTGGTCAGGAGTCGTCAGCTCAAGTTTGTCGCCGTTGGCAAGATATGCCGTTTTGCTTTTGGGGATACGGGCCATCTTGAAGTCCTCCGGAGTCGGAAGAACGGGATAGCTGGTTTCGCGGATGAAGTACTGCGGCATGTTGCTGTCGGGGATCTCTTTGGGAACGTAGCGGACAACGCTTTTGCTGCCGTTCTTTTCTTCGACGGTGAAGACGTCGGCGCGCGGCGGAACTCCGGCGGTGTAGATGCTGCCGGAAATATAACGCGGACCGACTCCGCTGACTCCGTCGAAGTTTTTCTCATAGCTGAAGAGCGCGCAGGTGTCATCGTCTGCCGCAAAAGTTGCTGCCGGAGTGAAATCAGTGGTATAGCGCACAACTTTTGATACCCGCAGTTCATCAACTGCACCCTTGATATAACGCTTGCTTACAGAAGTACCGCTGTCGTCGTAGAAACGGTGGGCATCGGCTCCGAAGCAGGTGTATTCGGCGATGTTGCTGTTTTTGTCGTTTTTCTTGAGGAGAACTTCAGCCGGAGTGATAACTGCCGGATCGCTCATCACTTTTTTGCCGTTGATGTAGAAGTTGACGCCGTTTTGGCTCCAGGTGATGGCGAAGTGGTTCCATTTGCCCTTTTCAAGGTTTGCCGGGATCGTTTTGTTGAGATCCCAATCGGGCTTGCGCCAGTTTTTGTCTTTTTTGCCGTAGCTGTTCATCTTGAGGAAGAATTTGCCTTTGGCATACTCAAGGCGCAGAAAACTCGGATTGCGGTTTCTGCCGTTGTCGAGGATGACAGTGCTTTCTTTGGGCAGCTCATCAAAGCGCAGATAGAACTCTGCGGTTCCCTCTTTTCCGATGGGCCAGAAGACGTAGTCCTGATTTCTTACGTGGTGAGACTGTCCCCAGACGGTGGAGGGAAAGTTGTTGTAGAGCGGAGAGGTTTTGCCGTCAAGTTTGAGAGCTGAAGTTCCGGAAGCGACACCTGCGGTGTAGAGTTCCGGATTTGCTCCGGGCAGGGTGGCGATATTTCCCGGAATCAGCATCAGACGGGTGATGTCGATGTGGGGAAGAGATGAGGCGGGATCGGCGAGCGGTTTGCCGAAAACGTCAAAGTTGCGGGCTTCACCTGCTCTGACGGCGACGAGGCGGACACGGATGAATTTTGCCCGGGGATCGATTTTGCCTTCCTGACGGATGTGGTAGGGTTTTTCCGGAACAGTCTGCATCATGGTCCAGCGGGTGTCGCAGACGGGCTGGCCGATGATTTTTCTTTTGGCATCCATGCTGACGATGGCTACAGAGAACGGCCACATAGCTTTGGAGTGGTTGAAGGCGTCGAGCAGAAACGTTACCGGCATGCCCTGAAGCTCCGGCGGAACCGGAAATGTCTGTTCGACATATGTATCATCAGTCGGTTTCACTGCAAGTCTGCTCAGGCGGAGCGTCATTTTGCCTTTGCCCTGCGTGGCTTTCAGGAGTCCGTTGCTCCAGTATTTTGCAGCATTGAGGGCGTTTGCGCCCAGGACATCGAAATATGCGCTCTTGGGAGTCACAGAGCTTTTTCCGTCAAAATAGAGATAGAGCTTTCCGTCATTTCCGGGAGAAACGAAGTTCAGGCGCATTTTATTATCGACTTTATCCAGACATCCGGTGGCGAAAGGCACTTCGACTTCTTTGCCGGAGACATCTTCGTAACCGAGCTTGACGGTGTTTGCGGAGAACTTACTGCCGCTTGCCTTTTCAAGTCTGCCGGGATCGATGGTCAGCAAGACCGGCTTGCCTGCCGGATGACGGAAGCTGTCGATATCAATCTGTGTACGTTTGGCGAATCCGCCATCCAGCCATCCGGCTGTCAGCAGAACAACTCCGGCGGCGGATGCCGTCAGTAAAATACCTCTCTTCATTTTATCCTCTTTTTGTTCCTCAGTTCAGTTCCGAACGGTCTATGTGTAACGGGCTTGCCCAGTACATATACTGAGTGCTTGAGTTGTGGCTGTTGGCGATCGGAACAGCAATGCTTTTGCAGTGTCCGTCAGCGAAAGCCACGTTGATACGCATATTGTGACGTGCTCCGACGTTTCCGGGGGAGTCGTTGGGGTTCATCCAGTTTTCGATATCGGCGGGGTTGAGTGCATTGCCGGAGTAGTTGTTCTTGTGGCTGAACTTTGCAAATTTTCTGCCGCTTTTGCGGTAGTCGCTGGTATCGGAGTAGTGGGGAGTCTGGCTCGGACGTTTCAGGATTTGGGGATGTCCGAAAGTCGCAACGTTCATCCAGATGCCGTCCTTACGGGCACTGGAGTAATCTCCGGCGACAAATGCGTTGACCGCGTAGGAGTAATAGACGGTATCATAAGCAGAAATACCTTCTTCGATCAATCCCATCGGATTGGTGTCGCTCGGACAGACAAAGGGGGATTTCGGACTGCTTACGTCGCCGCTGAGATACTTCAGCTGTTTGGGGCGTCTGCTCGATGAACCGAAACGGTAGGGCCAGTAGCGGGTTCCTGCGTTGTCGCCGCCATTGACCGGATTGCCGATTAAGAGATCGACGCGGTTTGTTTCAGGAGCCTCTTTGGTGCAGAAATAGGTCGGATGATACCAGCTGTTGAAGTCGTTCATATAGTTGGCATTGGCAAGTCCGAGCTGTTTCTCGTTGTTCATACAGGTCGCACTCTTGCCACGCTCACGGGCCTGAGAGAGAGCTGGCATCAGGATGGCGGCGAGAATGGCGATGATGGCGATCACCACCAGCAGCTCGATCAGGGTGAAAAGTTGTTTTTTCATTTATTTTTCCGTCAGTATTGTATTTATCAGTTGAGATCAGTGCGGTCAAGAGTAGTCGGATTTGCCCAGTGCAGACGATTCTCTGCGGTATGGCTGTTCGGGATCGGAGTCATGATCAGCTTTGCGTGACCGTCAGCAAAACAGGTGGAGATCGCTCCGTTGTGACGCGCTCCGGCTCTGCCCGGAGTGTCGGTGGTGATTCCGCCGAGTTCCCACACCGAGGGGTCGCCGGGATCGTATGAACCGTTGGTTTTGTGTCCGAAATAACAGGTGCGGTAGGAGCCGCTGTTGAGGAAGTTGTTTGAATCAACAAACATCGGAGTCTGGCTCGGCTTTTTCAGAATCTTGTGGTGTCCCCAGTTGGAAATGTTCATCCAAATGCCATTGTTTGTGGTGCCGGTGCTGAAAATTCCACCGATAAAAGAATTGAGACGGTAAGAGAAAAAGCACTGGTCGTGAGCACCATCCTTCTGCGCGGTACTTCTGCGTGGATCTTTGTCGCTTGGACAAATAAGTCCGGATGAAGCACGGGGTCTTGAAACATCACTCCGAATATAACCGAGAGACTTCAGGACGCCTTTGCGTCCGGGGTGAACACCGATAAAGTACGGCCAGATGACTCCCTGGTTTTCGGAGGCAAGACAATTTGCATTGCCGATGAAGGCATCGCGCCCGACGGCATCGGTCTTGTTATTGAAGTAGGTGGGGATATACCAGCCGCGGAAATCCTCCTGATAGCTCATATTGGCAAGTCCGAGCTGCTTCTGGTTGTTGGTGCAGGTG
>JAZQTR010000177.1:0-14587 GCA_045630865.1 Victivallaceae bacterium | reverse complement strand
CGCTGATGACATCATCCAGATCGTGCCAGTGGGCAACCATGATCTTCTTTTTCAGACGGAGCTGATCGGCAAGATCAGGACCGAACTGGAAGGTGTGTTCAGTGTCTTTATCCTTGGCAAGATGCAGGACATTGGAGGGGCCTTTTTCCAGAACTTCGATCATCTCGTCGCAGTTATCCAGCTCGCTGCGCATGATTTGCTGCAGGAAGATACGGTCAATGGTTTTGCCGTTGCGGAGTTTATCGTGTTCTCCGGTAAAGAGCAGCAGGTGACGGATATTTCTGATAAAGCAGCGCAAGCCGCGGATACGCCATCCCTCATCAGTTTCCGCACCGAGAAGATCGATTGCTCTGGTAAGCTTACTGATGATATCGGCGCAGAGGAAAGCGGAACTTCTGGCGGCTTCCGGAGTCTCACCGAATCTGATCCAGCGGTTTCCGTGGAAGTCAAGAATATCTCTGAACGCCTTTTCTCCGTTGACGTTGAAGATGTGGTTGCGGTAGAAAGCAGTCTCTTCGGAATCAAACGGCGGAATGTAGATCAGCAGAGGACGGGTGAGCCATCTTTCGCTCATGCTTCCATAGAACAGGTTGCAGTTGAGAAGACGGTACTGACGGGAGGCCTGACTGACCAGGAACATCGCATCGGTGAATGACTCTGCGTTGCGCTCCGGACGGGTTACTTCAACAGCTTTTTTGACTCTGTTGGCAATGTCGCAGGTGCCGCGTGGAACATCAGCCAGAGCTGATTTGATGACTTCCGGATAGAGAGCACCCTTGACCATCATCAGTTCGGGAGCTTCCATCTGGAAGATGAGGTTGTCATAACCGTCGGCCTTTGCGATCTCTTCGAGAGCAGTTACAGGATCCTCATAGCAGAGCGGTTTATCCAGAACTGCACGGGCGGCGTAAACAGTGCCTCCGGGAGCACCGGCGGCTTTGCGGACAGGACAGCTGCGTCCCCACGGAGTGGTGCGGTGGAGAATAGCCATCGCATCGCTGTTGCCGTGTTTTTTCATCGGCTGGCTCAACACATCGCAGAAAGTTGAGATGCGCTGGGTCATCGGAATATGTTCACAGGAGGCGGGGCCGTTGGTTCCGGTGTAGAGTTCTCCCCAGCAGATACCGGCTCCGGAGTCTCCGGTGAGCATATGGACGTAGTCGAGGCAGGGAGCTGCGTCACAAATCGCCTCGGCGGCTTCAAGATAGAGGTCACGGATTTCCTGATTGTCGATGCAGGGTGAGAAGTAGGCAATCTGGCTGCGTCCGGAAAAATCGCTGCGGGCACCGCGCCACGCCGGATGATCTTCGTAAGCCTGCTCCGGCAGGAACTGCGGTTCAGCTCCGAAAAGGGCTCCTTTGAGTCCGATGCTCTGCAGTATCTCTGCTCTGGCGTGCATTGACTCAAGGTTCTTCTTGGCGGTGTCGGCGGGAAGGTAAGGCTTGAGGGTTTCCGGAACGAAAAACTTGAAGTATCCCGGAAATGCCGCAGTGTATTCAGTGTAGAAGTCGTAATCTTTGCAGTAGTAGCCGTTGTTGGTCAGCTGATGGCGGCTGCGCTCAATCATGGCACTGCCCAGATCGATGTGAGTGAAACCGGTTTCTGCGGCGGTTTCAGCGATCTCTTTGAATTTGTCGAGAGGAATCAAGCCGTTGTAAGAGCTGCTTCCGATGAACAGGATTGTTCTTTGAAATTTCATTTTTAACTCCTTTTTAAGTTGATTTTATTGATAAATCTCAAAGTTGATGATAACTCTTTCAAGATTTCCGGCAGTTCTTCCGGAGTGCTGCGGTTCACCAGATGTGAGGCTCTGGAAAGGATCGAACCGAGTTCCTCGGAGGGAACGTGATAATTCATAGTCAGCGCAGGCATCTTTTCAAGCAGATATTTATCCGGCGCAGAACTCTTATCCAGAGTGTTCAAGGCAGCTGAACGCAGGAACGGAATACCGTATCTCTCTCTGCCAAGAGTGTTCTGAATTGAGTCGGAAAGCCAGAACCTGAGTATGTTTTTGATTTTTTCCCGGCTGTAAAATCCCTTGCGGAATGCGATTAGTGCAGCCCCCGGATGGTTCACTCCGCCCCCGAGATCAGGCATATATACTGCTTGCGGAGTGAATTTTATGCCGTATTCCCTGAAATAGTACGATGACTGTCTGAAACCGGCAAACATTGCAAGTTTTCCGTTAGAGAACGACTGGGTGGCGTTGCTGTTGCTGTCTTCGACAAGGTCGAGCTCGCGGAGAAGATTGACGTAACGGAGACAGGCGTCGACTGTCTTTGCGGAGTCGGCAAGGACTGATTTTGTGTCGTTTCCGAAAAAGAGTCCGCCCGATGCAAGGATAAATCCCACCCAGTGCTGGAATTCAGTCGAGTAATTTATGATCCGTCTGCCGGAAAATTTTCTGTGCAGTGATCGTATCGCATTGAGAAAATCCTCCCATTTCCAGTCGTTGCCGGGCAGGGGGGTATCTGTTTCTTTGAACATATCTGCATTGAACCAGAGCAGCTGCGGCGAGTAAATCAGCGGTACGGCATGAAGTTTGCCATCTACAGAGAGCATTTTCAAAGCATCGGCATAAAAAGATTTTTCCCAGTCCGGAAAGGTCTCTTCAAAGATTTCTCCGAGATCCTCGTACTGATGCTGGCGGCTCAAAATACGGAACGAAGAAAATATCTCCACTCCGCCGTTGTTGAATTTCTCTGTGAGCCTCATATCCGGGAACTCCCGCCGGAAATCCCAACGCTGTTCAGGCGTCAGCGCACGGATGAATTTACTGCAAGCCACATTCTGCGGCAGTATGCGCTCATTGTAGCCATCCCGGACATAAGATCCGCTGCGCTCTTTACTGAGAATGATACCGCTCTGTTCGAGGGAGTCCAGTACCGACTGTACTTTGGGCAGGGCGCAAGAAAAACGCTCCGCAAAACGGCGGGCTCCCGGAAGTTTTTCTCCCGGCGAAAGCTCCGTTTCTATCATCGTCAATATATAGTCATATAAGTCGCTGTGTGATGACATCGTATCTGCTCCTGTAAACTATGATACTAATATATACTGCAATTTTGATATTGTCAACTGATACTATCAGATTTTTTGGAAATTTTTTGACAATATGAAATCAGAATGACAGGTACAGCGCAGATATATCAGCTGTTTTTCAGGCTTTCAAGCTGCTGTTCACAGACCAGCTTGAGTATGGGATTCAAAATCAGGTCAAGGTCGCCCTGCATAAGTTTGGGCAGGTCGAAACTTGAAACATTGAACCGGTGATCAGTCACCCGGTTCTGGGGAAAGTTGTAGGTGCGGATACGCTCACTGCGGTCTCCGGTTCCGACTTGAGAGCGTTTATCAGCCGCCTGCTTTGCCGCCTCTTCAGATTGCTTGCGCTCAAGCAGGCGGGCGTAGAGGATACGGATGGCGATCTCTTTGTTGCGGTGCTGGGATTTTTCCTGCTGGCTTGCAACCGAGAGTCCGGTAGGGATATGGGTGACACGGACAGCACTGTCGGTGGTGTTGACGCACTGACCTCCGGGACCGCTGGAACGGAACACGTCAAAGCGCAGATCCTCCTGACGGATGTCAAGTTCGACCTCTTCGGCTTCAGGCATGACCGAAACCGTGATGGTAGAGGTGTGGATTCTGCCTCCAGCTTCAGTTGCCGGGACACGCTGTACACGGTGGACTCCGCTTTCAAACTTCATCTTGCTGTAGACGTCGCAGCCGGAAAAGGAGAACGATACGTTTTTGACTCCGCCGAGGTCGGTATCGGATTGCTCAAGTACTTCGACTTTCCAACCCTGTTTTTCAGCGAAATAGAGGTACGAGCGGTAGAGTTCGCTGGCAAACAGGGCTGCTTCATCACCGCCCGCGGCAGGCTGGATCTCTACAATGATATTTTTGGAGTCGTTGGGATCGGGGGGAAGAAGGGATATCTGAATATTCTCTTCAAGTTCAGCGCAGCTTCCGGTCAACTGGGTGATATCGTTTTCGATCAGCTCGCGCAGTTCGCTATCTTGCTCATCAGCGAGCATCGCCCGGTTGTCCTCGAGATCGGATAGGGATTTTACCCAGAGATCGTATTTCTCAAGCAGAGTTGAGAGTTTGCTGTGTTCCTGATTGACTTTTCTGAATTCATCGGTACGCGAATATATTTCGGGATCAGCGAGCCTTTTTTCCAGCTCATCTGCTCTCGAACGCAGTTTTTCTATGTATCCGGATATATCAGACGGTGTCATATTCAGAAATCAAAAAGGCTTGCCTTTTTACGGGCAAGCCATGAAGCAGTAAATAACTTACGCCTTCTTGTAACGACGGTTGAATTTGTCGATACGGCCGGCGGTGTCAACAAATTTCTGTTTGCCGGTGAAGAAGGGGTGGCACTTGGCGCAGATGCCTACCTTGACCTCGGGACGGGTGGACTTGATGTGCCAGACTTCGCCGCAGGCGCAGGAGACGATGGCATCCTGATAGGTCGGATGGATGTCTTTTTTCATTTCTCTGTAATTCCTATTGTAAAATTGGTTAATCAAAACAACTTTGTCAGAATCCAAATATAGCACAAACTGCGGTAAATTCAAGTTAATTTAGCTGATTAGAGTAAACATTATTGCAAAAAAGAACTGAAAAATCAAATAAGTGCTTATTCACGGTTGCCCAATGTTTTTGCGTGCTCGATTGCAGCGGCTCCTCCTCCGAGCATTCTGGCAAGCTCTCCGTGGGTGGAATCCAGACGCCGGATATGGGTTTTTGTGCTGTTATCTGATGATGTTTTGACCACCTGAAAGTGAACGTCTGCCCTTGCGGCGACCTGTGCCAGATGGGATATACAGAGTATCTGGCGGTGTTTTCCGAGCGACTTGAGTTCATCGCCGACCCGGTTGGCGGTTTCGCCTCCGATATTCATGTCTATCTCATCGAAGATCACTGTCGGAACAGAGTCCGCATCGGCAAGGATAGTTTTGAGAGCAAGCATGATACGCGACAACTCTCCGCTGCTGGCGATTTTGCGCAGAGGTTTGGGAGCCTCTCCCGGGTTGGCACTGAAAAAGAGTTCCATCTGATCTGCACCGTTGGGGGAGGGGGCGGAGTCGGTGAACTCGGCATTCATACTGCTGCGGAAAAATCCGATATTCTGAAGTTTGCCTGCAACTGCACTTGTGAATTTATCCGCATTGCTTCTGCGGGAACCGGAAAGCTTGCGGCAGCACTCCTGCAGGATTGACGTGAGTTCCTTTTCTCTCTGGTCAAACTCTCTTATTTGAGCTTCTGCATTTCTGCCGCGCTCGAGTTTTTCAACGGCCTTATCGCGTATTTCCAGAATAAGTCCGATGTCAGGAGCATAACGGCGTTTGAGTTTGAAAATCTCTTCCATCCGGTTTTCGATAGCGAGCAGCTCTTCAGGATCGAGTTCCACTTTATCTGCCAGAGCGGAGATACTGCGGGCAAGCTCTGAAGTTCTATCCTGGATATCTCCGCACTCTGCGATCAATCCGGAAACGAGGTTTTCATCTATTCTGCCGAGCTCCTGGAGTTTCTGGAACGCGCTGCCCAGCTGATCTGCTACTGAGTTTTCTCCTTCGTTGAGCAGGTTTGCAAGCTCATTGGCAGAAGAGATGATCTCTCTTGCGCTTGCACCTATCTTGTGTTTTGCGGCAAGCTCATCATCTTCGCCAAGTGCGGGATTTACGGCATTGATTTCGTCGATGGTATTTTGCAGATGCTCCATCTCGGCGGCGGTAGGAAGGTCGGAGGAAAAATTGTTCCGCTCATTTTTGAGCTGCTGAAGTTTATCCCAGGCATCGGAACAGGCCTTTCTCTCATCTTCGAGTCCGAGATAATGGTCGAGCAGTTGAAGCTGGCGGGCCGGACTGGTGAGCGAGAGATGCTCATTGGCTCCGTGCAGATCGATGAGCTGCTCTCCGATCCCGGAAATGGTTTTGGCTCCGACCGGAGTGTCATTGATGAAGTTGCGCGTCGAGCCGGGCAGAATCACGCGGCGGAGAGCGAGTATGCCGGATGAAGAATCAAACTCCACGCCGCACTCTTCGAGCTGACGGGCAATATTGGTTCTCAACTCCTCCGGAACGATGAAACATCCGGTTACTGTGGCACGGTCTGCACCGGTACGGATAACTGAACGGTCGGTACGGTTTCCGAGCAGAAAAGCCACGGCTCCCATCAATATCGACTTTCCGGCACCTGATTCTCCGGTGACAACGTTGAAGTTGGGACCGAATTCAAGCTCGCACTCTTCTATGAGGGCGTAATTATTTATCTTGATCAATTCAAGCATTGTTCTGCTCTCCGGAAATGGTTTTCAACAGTTCGATAAACGCCATCGAGCAGGTTCTTGCGCGCACCATATCCCGGTCGCCGCGCAGATTGAGTTCTATGGTGTGGGTATCGCCTTTGACACAGATTCCGACATATACCAGACCTACCGGTTTTTCGGCGGAGCCTCCACCCGGACCGGCGATGCCGGTGACCGCTATTGCTGCGTCTGCCTTCAGGTTTTTCCAGGCTCCGTGCGCCATTTCGGCGGCGGTTTGGCTGCTTACAGCTCCGTACTTTTCAAGGGTTTCTGCAGAGACTCCGAGCAGGAGCTGCTTCATTTCGTTGCTGTAAGTGACTGCACTGCCGACATAGACGCTTGAGGCCCCGGGAACAGAGGTTATTTTGGAGCTTATAAGACCTCCTGTGCAGGATTCTGCGGTGGCAAGAGTCATGTTGTTTCCGGCAAGAAGCGAGATGAGTTTTTCCTCCAGAGAAAGCTCACCCTTTTTCAATGCGGCGTTTCCAAGAGCGGCTCTCACTCTTTCGAGCTGCTCAATGACCAGATTTTCACATTTTCCGGAAAGGTAGAAGCGGCAGCCGTCGCTTGAGGCGGTATAAGCGCAGAGCAGCTCTGCCGGTATTCCCAGCTGGCGAACAACGGCTGAAACTTTCTGCTCTCCGACTCCGCAGGCAAGAAAACCGTGCGTATAGATCTTCTCGTTTCCTGCACGTTCAATAAGCTGCGGAACAACGTACTCTTCTATCATCGGCAGAAATTCGTGCGGAGGTCCGGGCAGAACGTAAACTCTGCGCTCTGTTTTATCAAAAAGAGTATCGAAAACCACTCCTGATGCTGAACCGAAGCGGTTTTCCAGTTTGCGTGCCGAGTGCGGGATCATCGCCTGCTTGAATTGTGCTTTGGGACAGTGTCCCGTGTGGCGCATGGCCCAGAACTTGCGTACTTTGTCTTCGAGTTCCGGATCACGCTCAAGAGGAAGTCCGAAAAAGCGGCTCACAGTTTCCATTGTTATATCATCTGTGGTTGCGCCGAGACCGCCGCAGATGATGATGGTGTCAGATTTATCCAGTGCATATCCGAGCATCCGGCAGATGTCTGCTCCGGAGTCGCGGCAGGTGTATGAGTCGCGCAGAACAAGTCCGTTTGCGGTGAGCATTTTGCCGAGTCCGGCAATATTGGTGTTTACTGTGGTTCCGGTGAGAAGTTCGTTTCCGGTGAATATGGCAGATAATATCATTGTCTACTCCGTTGCCTGGGTGGTTGCGGGAATATATGCTTTATTGCTGTGGGCGTTGCTGATCCGGTATCCCGCATCTTCGAGATCCACGCCGAAAAAGTTTGCTATACCTCGCAGAAGGGCATTGTATGCATCATCTGCGGCAGGGTTGCGTTTTGCCGCTTTGCGGTGTCCGCTTCTGCTCAGAACGTTGCCGAGCGGATTGCCGGAATTGTTGTCCGGACTGCCTGAAGCGAGATTGGCCGCGTCGAGCATTGTCTGATTGAGTGAGCTCTCGTAAAAATCATTTGAAAACATCGAGGCGTCAAAGTCATTGAGTTTGTGATAGGTGTTGAGTTTACGGTAATTGCCGTAAGGAACGGTCTGGTCGGGTACAGAACGCGACGGATCGTTCAATTCATTTGCAAATGTTCCTGTTTCGGCTGTACCTCTCACCGGACGCTCTCCGATGGTAAACGGAATATTCAGCCGGTCGCTGTAAATATCATTGTTTTCGTTGTTCCAGGTGGCGAATTCCGGGCCGGAAAAGTCCGCGTGGCCCGTCCGTGCTATGCATTCGGCGTTGAAGCGTGATTCGAGCAACGCCTCACCGGAAAAGTCAGATAATCCGCACACCAGCAGCATGCCTATCGTGGCAAAGGTCATAAGCAGCAGCATGAGGGCAAGCTCTATCATCGCCTGACCGGAATCATTGTTGTCAAGCTGTTTCATATTCTGGCAGGTCCTCTTGATGCGTCGTATTTGCTCGGGATGGTGGTTCCGCCTCCGCCGGTACCGGGTGCGTACGTCGTGTAACGGATCGTCGGGTCGCTGTCGACGTTGGTCATGATTCTGCCTTTGGAGTCGACGACATAATAGGTGTATTTTGTGACGTAATGCCTCTGGGCGGTTCCGCCGTTGAGGGTATCAGGAGTATCGACTATACTGCCGGCTTTGCCTTTTGCCACTTCGCTGAAAAGTCGCGGCTCCTGAAGCCAGCCGAGTCCTTCCTGATTATTTTCTGAATAGACATATCTGTCGTAATTTTTCGGCCACTCAAGAAGGAAATTCGCGTTTTTGGCCAGCTCTTCCTGGATGTTGACGGTGGTTTCTCCGTTCCAGCCGTAATTTCGGAACTCCTTTGCAGAAGAGAGTATCTGAAGTGCAAGAAGAAATTCATCTGTTCCGGCGGGGGGATCGTTCTTGTAGTTGAATACTGATCTTACTTCTTCATCAGCCAGCCAGGCAAGGAACTCGTCTACCGGAGAGTTGAGGTTGCGCAGAACTTCAAAACCCATCGGTATCGGCATATACGTCGGCATAAGCACCGCCTGATCGAATACCGGAAGTATGACTGGAATGGCTATCGGCGGTCTCTCTTCGGTCAGTTCACCCAACGGTTTTGCGATAGCTCCCGGACGGTAACTGGTGGAAAAAGAGTCATCGTAGAAGTCATTGACACTGCGTTTTGTTCCGACCGTAGTCGAATACGGATTGCGTTTGGTGATGATGCCGGATTGGGTATCGCGATATTGACGCTCCGGTCTGAACCTTACCGAACGGTCGACCTGCAGTGAAGATGCCTCGGTGTATGCAGCCGCCCCTTCATAGATGTATTTGCTCTTTACCTTGTTGCGCAGGACTGTACTGCCGAACCAGTAATCGAAGTGTTCGCTCTTGTAATTTGAGTAAGACTCCATGTAACTTTGCGGATACCAGGTGGAGTCATAGCAGAACCACTTCATTTCTCCCGGCAGAGTAAGGCGGTCGGGATAACGCATGCTCTCTTGGGTGAGATTGTTTTCTCCGAGATGGTTTGAAAATGTCGGCTCGTATTCCCAATTCTGATCTGTCGAAAAACCGGTCTGGACTCCGACGGTGAATATCTCGCTTTCGTTGGGGAATTTGTCGTGGTTGAAATCGATATCCCAGTAGCGGGTATCCTTGAGAACGTGGTCGCTCCACTGTTGATAATAACGGACAAAATTGCAGATTGCCCCATTCCATGAAGACTGGTCGCCGCGTACCCGTTTGCCTTTGGAGCGGATTCTCTCGATCTCATATTTGTGGAGCATGATATCCCGGTAGAAACTGCTTTTTGCAAGCGCGGAGGGACTGGCGACCGGACGGCCGGTTCCGCGGGCGTTGGGCAGAACCGCGACTCCGGACTCCGATATCCTCGAGAGCATTGACATATACGGGTGATACCAGGCGTAGTTGTTTATGGGGGATACCTCTCCGGAAGCCATGCGGATTTGAAGCCTGAGCATATAACTTGCGAGTGCGCCGTTTCCGTTTGATGCACTGTTTTTGATGATCCGCATACCGTTTGCTTTTGCCGCCTGCTGGGCTGCGGCGTATCCGGTTACAGGACCGATGAAACTGATTCTTGTCTGCATTTCCGTCAACTGATCAAGTCTGCCCTGTATCGCCATCCGTCTGGCTATGCCGTCATCATCTTCGGCGGGAGGCAGGGGGATATCCCAGTTTTTTTCACCCTCGAGCATTACGGCGCAGGCTTTGAGCAGATTTATCTCTCCGATCAGATTGAGGGTGTTTTTCTGCCAGTTGGCTCCGGCAAGAGCGGCTGACTGCTGGGCGGTTTCAAATTTGAACTTCGAGCGTATGAGATTGTGGACGTCAAAGAGCGTCAGCAGAAGCAGCAGCAGGACAACGAGCATTATTACACCGGTAATAATGACCTGTCCTGACTGGGAATTGTTTCGGGAGGAGTTTGATTTCACCGGTTTACTCCTCCAGATAGATATTTCCGTAGTTGTACATTTTGACAGAAGCCTGCGGATCCGGCGGCTCAGTTATTCCGAAGATTTTTTCCAGTGAGTCGTTCAGCATGGTCATATAACGGATCTTTACGCGCGCGTTGATGTCGTCGCCCTGAAAGTTGCCGCTGACTTGAAGTTCCGGCTCTCCGGCTCTGGTGGGGTGCCAGTACTGATAGCTCACGCCGCTGCCGTCGCCCTGGAGCATATAAGCTCTTGCGTTCTCTGCTGCGTCGCCACTGCTTCTTGACGGCCCTGATGCCGGAATCGCCGCAACCCTTGCCGCCCGCAGTGTCATGGTGTTGTTGAAGCCGAGGCTTTTGGCTTTTACGGCATAGTAAGCTCCGTAGCGGCAGAACAGTCTGGCGTTGCACCAGTACCATATCTGGAGCAGTGCAAAAAAGAGCAGGCACATGATACAGATGGCAAACATCGACTCGACGAGGGATGCTCCTTTGATGTTGCGCCTGTTCATAGTTTACTTCTTCCTGTGTTCCACGGCGGAAACCGTCATTCCGGCGGATAACTGATCTATATTTCCGGCAGTCACTATGGCTGCTGAAATATCCGGACGTGTCATAACGATTTTCAGCGTTACGTTTCCGCCCGGAATATTTTTGAATACCATTCCTTTGAAAGCTCCGCTGCTGGAGCCGGCTTCGATGGCAACGATCCTGTTGGTTCTGTCAACCGTGAGGATACGGCATTTCGCCAGCAGTTCAGCCGGAGTTTTTTTTGCAGACTCTGTCCGCAATGCCACTTTACCCGCCTGACGCTGTACTTCGTCGATCTTCAGACGGAGTCTTGCAGCTCTTGCCGGACTTACTCCTGAATCCGGCAGGATGGCGAGTATCTCACTGGCAAGTTCGCTGCTTTCAACGGCAAGTTTATTGCTCTCTTTGCAGAGGGCATCAAGAATTGCGACCAGTTGTTTTTCTCTTGCCGCTGAGTCCTGTATGCCCCGGGTGTCTGCGGTTCCGGCAAGGAACCAGCGGCTGTTGCTGTCAACCTTTTCTTCCGCGCAAAGCGGCAGCAGGCACAGCAGGAAAATAACATATATTCCCCGGTGCAACAGTGTGCTGCAAGATGTCAAAATATTATGCATAAAAAGGTTTGCGCTCCATATCAGATAATACAATCTGCACATAGGGAATATACAGCCGTGGAGAGTATTTTTCAAGTCAGGATAAAAGAAAAGCCGGATCGTTCAGAACGATCCGGCGTGATCTCAAAAGAATCTGTAAGTGTTGACTTACTTCGCCATCGCAGCGACCAGCTTGTCAGCCTGGGATTTCTTGTTGGCAGCGCGGTTGGCATGGATGGTGCCGACCTTGGCAGCCTTGTCGAGAGCACTGGCAAACTCACGGGCGAGTTCGACGGCGGCAGCGTCGTTGGCCTCAACGGCTGCGCGCAGCTTCTTCTCGATGGTTTTGATCTCGCTGATGCGGGCGCGGTTACGCAGGTTGGCCTCACGGCTGGTGCGGATGCGCTTGATGGCAGACTTCATATGAGCCATAGTTGATTTTCCTTACGTTTATATACAAAATGTTAATAAAAATTGCAGTCGATATTCATATAAAATATCATAGCTTTTGTAAAAATCAAGTGCAATACGCTATTTAATAGCGATAAGTTGAAAGGATTTTTCTGATTTCAGGCCGGATAGCTCTTTTGCCGTCAGAAATCCTGAAAATCTCCCAGTCCCGGATGATCCTGAAAACTTATTTTTCCGTGGAGCTGGTACTGCTCAAAAATAACGATCTCGTTGCGTCCCTTTTTGAGCAGAGCTGACGGTACATACAAAGCTGTGTCAGGGCCGATGTTCCAGTATTTGCCGATGTTGAAGCCGTTGATCCATATGCATCCTTTTTGCCCCGGAAATGCGATGAAGGTTTCTGCGATCTCATCGACATCAAAATATCCCCTGACAAATACGGGATCATCCGGAATATTTGAAATCTTTTCTTTGAAAGTGAGCTGCTTGAGTATCTCGTCTTCCATCGGCAGAGCGTAGTGGATGAAATCATCCTGACGCTCAAAATTGACCAGTATCTGATCGACGCCTTTTCTCTCTGTTCCGCAGGCCGGACCGTAGTTGACGTAACCTGTATTTTCGACCAGTATATCCAGAATTGCGCCCGGCTTATTGATCTCAACATCGATATGATCCTGCTTGCCGCTGCGCCAGAGGGAACCGGAGTATTTACCGTCTATCCAGATCTGTGCCCGGTCACGGAGGTTTCGCAGACGTATGGTTTCTCTGCCCAGCGGGCCGCGTAATTCCGTCCGGTAGAGCAGGAAACCCTGCCGAATACCGAGTGTTTCCATCTTTTGAGGATCACCGTATTTCTGCGGCTTTGATATTTTATCAAGAACATCGAAAAGCCGCGCTGATCCAGTCAGTGTCACTTCGCCGTAAGAACGTTTGGCGACCGGAGCCGGGATCTCCGGAATATCAGGATTGTATTTTTTTATCACTTCTCTGATTGCTGCAAACTTCGGTGCGGCATCTCCCCACTCGTGCATGGGGGCGTCATAGTCATAACTGGTCACACCGCAGGCGTAAGAGTCAAAAGGAGGAGTTTCTGTATTTGCTCCGTTGGTGAAGCCGAAGTTGGTTCCGCCCAGCAGCATATAGAGGTTGACTGATGCTCCGCGGGCAAGGATTTTATCAAGCTCACTGCAGAAGTGTTTCTGTTCAGACTCATCTGCCCGGTTGCGCGGAACTCCCCAGTGGGTTATGCCGCCGTTGCCGCCTGTCCAGTATTCCATGCAGAACTCAGGTCCTCCCGGGAAGAGTTCATCGCGCATATTGAAACTCTTTTCAAGGTCGCAGTCCGGCCCGATGGTGATGGTGACCGGAAGCTCCGGAACCGATCCGCCCAGAAGCGTTACCGGAAATTTCGGACAATCCGCCGTGACCAGCGGCACGTCAAAGCCGTGATTCCGGAACATTTTTGCCGTTTCGCGCAGATAATTTGTGTCGCGTCCGAACCAGCCGTACTCATTTTCGACCACTCCGATAATGATGCTGCCGTTTCTGGTGTACTGGCGGCTGGCGAGCCGGGGAAGCAGCCAGTCAAAGTAACGTTTGAGTTTTTCAAGATAGACTTCATTTGTCCGGCGGATCTTGCAGTTGTCGAGGGCGCAGAGCCACGGCGGAAGACCTCCGTTGTTCCATTCTCCGCAAATGAATGGTCCCGGACGGACTATGACGTACAAACCAAGTTTTTGGGCTGTGTCTATAAAGCGGCAGAAGTCGAGAATACCGGAGTCGTCAAAACAGTTTTCATGCTTTTCGTGCTGATCCCAGGCAAAATAGGTTTCCACCGTATTTATTCCGATGGCTTTGGCTCTGGCAAGGCGGTCTTCCCACAAATCAGGGTGGATTCTGAAGTAGTGGATAGCTCCGGATATGATCTGGGTCGGCTTGCCGTCGATAAGAATCGACTTGCCGGAAAATTCAACGCTTCTTTTCACTTTTTACTTCCTTTGACAAGTTTATACGGACTTTCAATAATCCGCTGATATGGAGGATGGTTTGCCACGATACAAAAACAGTGCGGTGTAGAACTGCTTTTGGTCGTTTATGTCAATATCCGGAACTTTACAGTTCAGGTATACAAAGCGCTTTTGTAACCCCGAGGGTAACGTTTCTAAAATATACTGTGGAGCCGGTGGTTTGTCAAATACGCAAAACAGTTTGTTCGCATCTGACTGTGCCGGACGAGAATATTTTTGACAAAAAGTGTGCTGCAGTGTTTGCTATTTCGGCAGCAGAACGGTATTTTTTATACATACTGATACGCAGATTGAATAAAAAGTTTGTACCTGAAGGAAAATATACCGTGAAACGCGAAAGATACCTTTCATCTCTTGATTCAGCATTGACTTTTGCCGCCATCAACACAGATGAGCAGGGACGCATGGTCGTAGACGGAGAAATTGACACCAAGGACTCCGGCTGGCTGGTGTTGGGTGGTGTTATCCGCGGTGTTGGCGAAGGATGGAATACAGGCCGGATCGACCTCAAAGAGTACTGCCGCAGATGGACTCTTGCTTCCGTGAGAGTAGATGATGTAAAAAGTGCCTGGACGACTTTTGCTCTGCTTCTTTGTTTTGAATTCACCCGCGGAGAGTTCAGAAAACTCTTCAGCCGGTCTGAAATGCAGGAAATTACAAGTTTTTTCCGTCAGCTTGATATGCGTTTTCTGCTCGAAGCTTCGCGCAACTATCAGGTGGCGGCGGCAGTCATAGATATTCTGCGTGTCAGATACGGATTCTGCGACCGTATGTCAG
>JAZQTR010000176.1:0-12355 GCA_045630865.1 Victivallaceae bacterium | reverse complement strand
CACAGAACGACATGGCTACGATCCGACTTAACAAGAAAAGCTGAGTATTGCCGCTCCCTCGATTAGTCCTCCGCAGCTTTAGCGGAGGAGGATGGGGAGCGGCTTTTTTTGTGTCTCTGCATATGCCCGCGCTGAATGATTTTGCAAATCCGGCTGATGTGAAAATGAGCGGCACTCAAGATTTTCTGCTTGAAAAATTTTGCGCTACGGGCTATATTACCTGCCATAAGGAGACTTTTACTATGAAAATTTTTGCTTGTTTTGCCCTGTTCTGCGCCGTTTTGCTTACCGGATGTGTCCAGACCAAAGTTGAAAAGATGGAAAGCCGTCTCGGTTCTGTCGAGCGTCAATCCTTCCCCGTCATAAATAATGCCCGGCTTGAGCTTGCAGTTTCAGGAAATCCCGAGCTGATTTCCGGCAAGGATCGCACCGTCACCTTTATCTTGCGCAATTTGAGCAATACCCCCATCAGTATTCCGGAGTGGTTCTCGCACGAGCCGGATAACATCGAAGTATCTGTTCAGATTTGGTTTCCCAATACCCATGCTCCCGAAGAAGATCGCTGGATAACTTACCCTGTCATTCCCAAAAGACCGGTCATGCACTATCCGCTGCGTATCGGAGCAAAAATGTTTGTTTCCGTCGAAGTTCCCCTCGATTTTCTCGACAAATTGATCGTCAAACCGGGAACTGAACGCAGATATTTCATTAAAGCCAAGCTCAATTTGAAATCCGTATCTGCCGAAAGCAAGGTTTCAGCTATTACTGTCAGAGCGCAGGAAGATGCTGCAAAAAAGTAAAGTTGAGATATAAAAAACAGTTTTTTCCTGATTCCGGCGGAAATCAAACCGCCGGAGTTTTTTTATCCTGAAAAACTCCGGCCGCCATGTTCTTCCCTGTAAAATAATCGTTAAAAAGCTTGAAATGATGCCTGTTTGACGGTATATTTACAAATGTAGATTTATGCAGTTATGATTTTACGGACTTTTTACAGAATATGAAGAACTTTTTGCTCTGTTTTCTGACTTTGGCTATGCTTTTTATTTCCGGATGTTCCGGCGAGAAAGAGCCGCTGCCTGATAATGTCGTAGTCGCAGGACTTCCGCCTGTGGCATGGATCGCCCAGGAGATCGGCGGCAAAAATATCACTGCCGTTTCTCTGCTCCCCGAGGGGCGCAGTCCTCATGATTATGCTCCCGGACCGTCTGTTTTGAGAAAAGCCTCCGGAGCCATGCTCTTTCTTTCGACCGGCATGCCTTTTGAGGTGAGTGCCGGTAAATCTCTTGCCGGACGCACTCCCGCAGTTGACGTTTCTTCCGGAATCAGGCGTCTTACTTTCGATGAGTCAGGCAACGCGCACAACCATCACGATCACCAGTGCGGACACACCCACTCCGACGGAACTTCCTGCAGTTCTGACGGCAGTGATCCCCACGTCTGGCTTTCTGCTGACAATGCCTGCATTATCGCTGCAAACATTGCCGCCGCTCTCAAAAAATGTGATCCGGAGCGTGCCGCAGAGTATGACCGCAACTGCGAAAACCTTGTGAAGCGTTTCGCTCAAATCAAGGCTGACTCCGCAAAACGTCTTGCTCCTTACAACGGAAGGGTGTTCTTTGTCTATCATCCCTCTTACGGTTACTTCGCCCGTGAAAACGGCTTGAAGCAGCACTCTGTTGAACTTGACGGCAGAGAGGTTTCCGCCTCACGTCTTGCCCAGGTCATAAAAGAGGCAAAACAGCGCAACGTCAAAGTTATTTTCACCCAGATGCAGTTCAATCCCCGCAACTCGGCCGTACTTGCGCGTGAGATCGGCGGCAGAACTGTTGAGATAGATCCTCTGGCATTCGACCTTGAAAGTACCCTGAAGCACATAACCGACGCTCTCGCTGACGGTTTCGGAGGTAACAAATGAGCTGCTGCTGCAATCATACAGTTATCGAGGTGAAAAACCTCACTTTCAGTTACCGCAAGGGTGATGCTCCGACACTTGATGATGTGAGCTTTGCGCTCAAGTGCGGAGAGTCCGGCTGTATCGTCGGCCCCAACGGAGGCGGCAAAAGCACTCTGCTCAAACTGCTTCTCGGATTGCTCACTCCCGACAGCGGCACTATCCGTATTCTCGGAAAGACTCCGTCTGCCGCCGCCCGCAAGATCGGATATATGCCGCAGTACCATCAGCTTGACGCGGCTTTTCCGGCAACCGTTCTCGAAGTTGCCCTCATGGGCAGAGCGCGGCGTAATCTTCTCGGAGGCTACAGCCGACTCGACCGTGAAAAAGCCCTCGCCGCGCTGGATGAGATGGGATGTGCCGGATTGGAGAAACGCAGTT
The DNA here is from genome assembly GCA_045630865.1 of Victivallaceae bacterium. GTDB lineage: Bacteria > Verrucomicrobiota > Lentisphaeria > Victivallales > Victivallaceae > UBA1784. The sequence continues at coordinate 10,023 of JAZQTR010000176.1, read as the reverse complement.
TTTCAACTCTTTCCGGCGGTCAGCGTCAGCGGGTGTTGATTTCCCGCGCACTTGCTTCCGAACCGGAGATACTTCTGCTTGATGAGCCCACTGCCAACATCGATCCGGGAGCTGAAGAGCAGTTTTACCGTACCCTCGAAGTTCTCCGCAGCCGCATGACGGTGCTGACGGTTTCCCACGATCTCGGATTTGTTTCAAGAGAGATCGACCATATAATCTGTGTCAACCGCAAGGTATCCGTCCACACTTCACAGGAGTTCACCTCTGAAGCGGCGGATGCGGTTTATCATCATAAAGTGAATCTTATCCGTCACGACCACTCCTGCTTCTGCCACTGCCACGACGGAGGTGAAAAATGATTGATGCCGTCAGAGAATTGTTCACTCCGGAGCTTGCTTTTCTCCGCAATGCCATTCTGCTGGGAGTCCTTGCCGGGCCTGTACTCGGTGTCATCGGCAGTATGGTAGTCACCCGGCGCATTTCCAGTCTTGCCGGAGCCAGTGCGCACACTGCCCTCGGAGGCGTCGGCATAGCTCTCTTTCTGCAGCGTGTTGCCGGAATATCATGGTGCAGCGGCAATTTCGGAGCCGTATGCGGTGCTGTACTTGCCGCACTTCTTGTCGGCATTGTGAGCATATACGCCAAAGAGCGTGAAGATACGGTCATTGCCGTGGTCTGGGCACTCGGTATGGCTGTCGGACTGCTCTTTCTCGACCGCACTCCCGGGTATGTTGACTGGCAGGGGTATCTCTTCGGAAACATCCTGCTGATTTCCCGCGAGAGTATATATATGACCATGATTCTTGATGCGCTGGTGCTGATTCCGGCATTTCTCTTTTACAACAGCGTGCTTGCGACCACTTTCGATCCGGTGTTTTCGCGTCTGCGCGGACTTCCGGTCAACCTTATCTACCTTCTGCTCCTGGTGTTGACTGCGCTGACCATCGTGCTGCTGATCAACATTGTCGGTATAATTCTGGTGATCGCCCTGCTGACTCTTCCTGCCGCTTCTGCCGGAACATTCACCAAACATCTCTGGAGTATGATGCTGGGAGCAACCTGCCTCAGCTGGATATTTGTTGTTGGCGGCCTGCTGGCGAGCTATTACAGCGATTTGCCTGCCGGTCCCGTTATCGTCGTTATAGCAAGCGGAGTGTATATCATCACTCTTGCCGCCGGAAAATTTATCAGGAAAAACTGAATCGGTACCTGAAATGAAAAAGATATTGCTGTTTACACTGGTCTGCGCCTCTGCGATGATCGTCCTCTGCGGATGCGGCAGAAACACCCCCGAAGAGAATCTGGTTTCCGCCATCCGTTCCGCCGAGACCGGAGATTGGAAGAATGCCCGCAAGTTCGCCGACCGTGCCGCCGCAGGTGCGCCGGATCACGTCGGAGCTTTGATCATGCGCGCCATCGCCTGTGAGAAGTCCGGAGATTTTGATCAGGCTCTGGATTCTGCCCGCCGTGCCGCTAACCTCGATCCCGGCAATTTTGCCGCCATGTACACTCTCGGCAGACTTTACAGCCTCGATCCTCTGCGCTGCGCCGATGCGGTCAATACGCTGGTTGCGGCACTGAAGCTCAAGCCGGAGTCGGCTGACACCAGAGTACTTATCTGTAATGTTCTCGGCAGAATGTCATCTCCGGCGGCGTTGAGATATCTTCTCCAGCTTCAGAAGGATGAACGCTTTGCCAATGACCCCGGACTCCACAGCCAGCTCGGCGTCATCTATGCCCGGAGCGGAAAACTCTCTCCGGCACTTCAGTCTTTCCTCAAGGCCTACAAGGCCGACCGTGATAATATCGACGTGATCTTCAATGCGGCGCGTTTCTGTGAGTTTTATGCGAAGAACCGCCGGGTATCCCGTCAGCTTTATGCGAGTTTCGAGTCCAAAGCCTCCGGAAAAGAGGCGTACACCGCCGAGCTTGAAGAGGCGCGCGGCGCGATGAAAAACTGACCGGAATATTTCAAGCCGGGAAAATTGGTGTTTATACAATGGCGGGGATTCCTGACGACATAATTGAAGAGATACGCAACCGCAGTGACATTGTTGAAATAATCGGCAGTGTTGTTCAGCTGAAGCGTGCCGGAGCGGGAACGTACAAGGGTTTGTGTCCGTTCCACAATGAAAAGACTCCGAGCTTTCACGTCAATGCCAACCGCCAGAGCTTTCACTGTTTCGGATGCGGCAAGGGCGGAGATGTGTTCCGTTTCTTTATGGAGCGGGAAAATATGCCTTTTGTCGAAGCCGTCCGTATGCTGGCTGCCAGAGCCGGGGTGCTCATTCCTGAAAAGAGTTCCGGCGACCAGAGCATACAGCATGCCCGTGAACGTGCCGGAAGCCGTGAGCGGCTCTACGAAATCAACGCAAAGGTGAGCGAATTTTTCTGCCGCAAATTGAAGCAGAATCCCGGCAGTGAAGTCGCACGCTATCTTGCAGGACGCGGTCTGCCGCAGGATGTCATAGACAAGTTCAAGATCGGAGCTGCCTCCGACTCCTGGGATGAAGTCGTCAATTTCTGCCGTAAACTCGGGTACACCGACGATGAATTGGTCAACGCCGGAGTGGCGCGGCGCAGTGAAAAGGGCAGGGTGTATGATTTCTTCCGCAACCGTCTGGTTTTCACTATAGAAAATGACTCCGGCCGTCCCGTCGGCTTCAGTGCCAGATCTCTCGAGGCGAAGCCCAAAGACGGCGGCAAATATATCAATACCGGAGAAACTCCTGTGTTCCACAAGGGCAAATTGCTCTACGGACTCTCTCACTCCCGCACCGGAATACGCGACAAAAAGTACGCCATCATCTGTGAAGGCCAGATGGATGCCATCGCTTTTCACCGTGCCGGATTCGATTGTGCCGTCGCTCCGCTGGGGTCGAAGTTTACTCCGGATCAGGGCAGGACTCTCCGGCTCTATACCAATACGTTCTGCTTTGCCTTTGACTCCGACTCCGCCGGACGTGAGGCTATGCGTCACGCGGTGGAGGTGTGCCTTCCGCTTTCAGTTGATATGAAAGTAATCCGTATTCCCGGCGGAAAAGATCCCGATGAGCTGTTCAAAAATGGCGGCAGCGAAGCGGTGAGAGCGGCTGTTGAGAGCGCAAGAGCGTGGAACGATGTAATTATTGATGAACTTCCTGAACACTTTGACTTTTCCACTCCTGTCGGCAGGGCAGGGGCGGCCGGATATATGGCGGAGCTGCTGGATCTGGTCAGCAATCAGGTGGAGCTTGAAACATACATCCGCCAGACCGCAGAAAAACTGGGTGTGACGCCGGAGGCGATTCAGTCCCAATTAGCCGCTGTCCGCAGTAAAAAAGAGAAGAGGCCGGTCATAGATCCCGTCAAGCCTGTCGCCGCCGTCAAAAAGCGTTATCCGGCGGCTCTGCTTACACTGCTTGAGCTTGCGCTGCACAGCGAAAACACGGCAAGATTTATAGCTGATGTACTGGAACCCGGAGAGCTTCCGGATATAAACAATGTATCCAGGGCCATAAATATCGCGGTCAACGCTGCTTTGAATGGAGAATACGACCAGCTTGATTCAATGCTCAATAACATGCTGAATGAAACTCCCGAGCCGGAGATCAGCCGCCTGATGGTTGAGCGTGTGGAGTGGAAAGAGCCGGATAAAGCTGTGCGCGACAGCGTTTGCCAGTTGCGGAAATTGCGTCTGGAAAACAAAAAAAAGAAACTGTTTTCCGCCCTCGCAGCTGAACTTGACCCGGTGAGGCGTATGGAAATACTGACAGAAATAAGCAAATTGAAATAAAATTTTCCAATATCAGAAGAAAGGAAACAGTATGAAAAAACACCAATTTGTTCTGACCGCTTTACTGGCGCTTGCCGCGCTCTCCGGATACGGGGGAGTCAAGCCGGTGACATTCGACCTCGAATGGAACTGCAAAAATGATGTTGCCGTTCCTTACGAAATCGCCATCGACCGTGCCAAACTGGATAAAATGGCAGGTATTTCAGCTGATTCCGCAATCGAAGTCTTGGCAGTGACTCCGCAGGGTGAGCAGAATACCGGTGCGGTCATCATCCCCGGAAATACCGGCAGCAAAGATATTCTGCGTTTCAGCGTTCCTGCCGGAACTTACAAACTTTATGCCAAAGTCAGCGGCGAAAAAAAGAAAGCTGTTTGTGTCAATGCGACAGACAATATCGTTGCCGGAGCTTTGAGTTCTCCTGCAAAATGGAAGCCCGGAACTTCCGGAGCCAAAATTTATAATTCCGGCAAAAATCTGCGTATCGACGTCGGCAGATTCAATTGGTCTGATGTCAAATATTTTGCGGAGCTTCCGGAGGGATATGCCGGAACTCCTGCCGTGCTTGAACTCGAAGTGAAGTCCTGCGCTCCGATCACCTGGGGCGGAGCGATCAGAGTCGAGCAGTATGATGCGCGCGGTAAACTGCTCCCCGAAAGCCTTACCGAGCCGCGCTGGATCAGCCATATGCGCGCTCCCGGAATCAAAACCCACTATCAGGAGTATGGATTTTTCCACAAGGATGCGAAAAAGATCGCCGTTGTATTCCAGTTCGCTTCGCAGGCGTTCAGCTTCGACAACCGCGGACTCAAGATCAAAGACAGGAATATCTGTCTGCCAAAACTGGAGGTAAGTAAGCTGGCGATCCGCAAGGCGCAGGAGCTTCCTTTCCCTGCCTATAACAACAATCTTTTTGCCGCCGGTATTTCCGGTGAGGCCGGTGACGCTGCTCTTGCTCTTGACGGAACCACGATTTTCCACTACTCCCCCAACAGCCACGCTGTCTACAGCGAAGCCAAGCAGGTAAAGAGTGACAAAGAGTGCTTCTGGCCGCTCAATGACGCCACTGTTGAAGCGTGGGTGAATCCCCGCTGGAGCAACCGTGAACGCCGCCAGTTTGTCCTGATCGACGCCAGAAACAACTACGGTCCCAGAAAGAAGGTCATCCGCAGGAAGATCGATTCTCTGTTTTCTGCTGCTTACACTCCGTCGAATGCCGAGTGGCAGCTCACCATCTACGATGGAACTGATAAACACAAGACGTTCAAGTTCAAACATAAGATTGAACTGCGCAAATGGAGCCATGTCGCCATCCAGTACGGCAAAGATGGCGTCGGGTGTTTCGTAAACGGAAAGAAAGTTTACAGCAATACTCAATACAGTTTTGTGAAACGTGAGTATAAAAAAGAGTTTCCTGCCAACGATCAGATCGCTCAGGTCGTTGCCATCGGCAACACTGCCAACAGAGCAAGGCAGAGTATGGTCGCAGCTCCGGCGGCATACGTCGATCTGGTGAGGGTCTCCGGCGGAAAGAGATACAGCGGCGAGTTCCAGCCTGCCAAATCATTCGCTGTTGACAAGGATACCTATGCCCTCTTTGATTTTGACCGCAGTATTGACGGAAAAACCGCCAACGGTCTCGGAATCGTCTACGGTTCACTCAACTCCACCACCCGTGCTCTCAAGGCCCGCCGTTTCATCTGCAACGGCAAAATGGTTCAGTATTATCCTGAAAAGCTGCTGGACAGCGCAAATCCCAATGTTGTTCTCAACTCCCTCAACTATCCTGACATGCCCACCGTCAGCGACTTCAAGGCAGCCCGTAAGGATAATGTCGTGAAGTACACTGCTGCTGCCGGAAGCAGAAAAGAGCTGACCATTCCGGCGCAGGCCTACATGAACTATGTTGAAATCGCCTGTCCGGAAGATGTCAAAGAGCTTCGCCATCCTGTTCTTATTGCCAATAAAGAGCTTGATACCCGCAGCTTTGCCGATATCGCTGACAGCCTCAACAGCAACCGGGTCTCTGAATACGAGCGCGCCAACATCATCTTCAATCTGGTGCTGGGAGCAAGCGACTACTTTATGACCCATCAGGCGGATCTTCCTGCTCACAGCAACAAACCCAAGCACGCTTCATATATGGCATTGGCACTGCTCAACAGCTACTGCGGCTTTGAGTGCGGCCCGTTAAACAATATGACCGCCAATATGCTTGCCTGCGCCGGAAACATGCCGACTACCCAGACTTCAGGTTACGGACACAGCTTCCAGCAGGTCTATTTCGGCGGCAAGAACCACGTCTATGATCTCTCTGCCCAGATGTTCTTCCCGGGAACGGACAACGAAACTCCGGCGAGCCTCAAAGAGCTTGACCGCGAGAACGGAGCATTCCAGCCGTGGGGCAAAGGCGGCGGCTCATCATTTGCCCGTCAGGGAGCAACCCGCGGATATGCCCGCCACGTTCCCGGTATGCAGGAGCGTATCGCTTATATCCTTCATCCGGGTGAAAAGGCCCGCTTCTACTTCTACAATGACGGAAACTACAACGATATTCAGGTGGATCGCTGCATCAATCCCTCTGCTGTGCATCCCAACGATCCCTTCCCGTATCCGGCTGAGTTCCGTCTGGCGAAGAAGGCTCCGGCTGAAGTTGTTTCCACCGAGCAGCTCTATCAGGTCTACAGACCTTTCCCGCACTACTCCAACGCCTATTTCAGCTTCAGCGGCAAGCCCTCGGCGGATAACGGAGCATTCACGAAGATCACCGCAAATGACTTCTGCTACACTGTCCACCTGCCTTATCCCATCGTTGCCGGATGCTACAAGGCGGTGACTGTCGACGGCAAACAGCCGGAAATCGAGATTTCCACCGACGGCGGAAAGAGTTTCCGCAAGCTGGTCACTGATGCCGACGGACGTGCAACTTATGCCGTCAGAGCGCGTCACGCCTACTATATCAAGGTCAAAGCTCCGATCAGCAAGGTTGCGAAATTTGACGCTTACACTGAAGTCATGTTCAACAGCCGTATCCAGAACTGCAAGCTTAAAGAGGGAAAGAACTCCATTCTCTTCAAGGTTGATGGCGGCGACAAGGCTGACATTACTATAGCCTACCGCAACGACGTGAAAGAGATCGTGATTGAGGATGCTCCCTACAACGGAGCAATGCCCGGATTTGAGCGTCAGATCACTGCGGTCGAACCCGGCAAGAGTGTGAGCCACAAGGTTTCCGGCATTTCCGGAAAAGCCGTGGTTTCCGCAACTTCCGGAGCAACTGCTGTGCTTGCTGATGGAAAACTCACTGTCACTGCCAAAACAGGACTCGCCCTTCCGCGTTTTGAAAACGTCGTCATCAACGACAACGGAGCCAGAAAAGAGCTGGTCGTGCTGGTGTCTGAAAATGTCCGTCTGCTGCTTGCAAAAGATGCCAAGGTTGCCGATGGAGCAAAGGTCGTTGCGGCAAATGAAAAATGCGTTCAGGATTGCGCCGTCGTGAGCAAAGCCGGAGAACAGGTCACTTTCAACTTTGCGGAGATTCCGGCAGGAGATTACACCGTCTGGGTGCTTTCCAGAATGAACACTGCCGACGCCCGTGCCAGAACTTCCCGCAAGGGTAACGGTCAGGATCTTGCGCTTGTGCTGCCCGGCGGCAAGCTTGTTCCCTCCATTGCCGGAAGAAACACCGGAACCGATTTTTACAAGGCTCTGTACGGAAAAGGCAAGGGACGCTTCAGATGGGATGCCCCCATCGACAACGATCACAACAAGTTCCCCTACTTCTCACCCCGCTGGACGACCCTCGGCAGGACTTCGAGCGTGACACTTCAGGGTACGAGAAAGCAGGAAATGGAGATCGCCGCAGTTCTCATCACTCCGAGGACTGACAACGCTTCCAGAAGCGAGCTGGTCAAGATCCTCTGCGGACTCAACTGCGAGCCGTGGAAGGTCGCAGAGTTCCAGCAGAAGTAATATCTTCTGCAGAGAACGCAGTTGATCGGGAAGGGTGTACAATAACGCTCTTCCCGGTTTTATTTTGGCGTAAGCGGCGGAATTTTTAAAGGAAAAGAGAAAAATCCTTGAAATTGTGATGCCCGTGTATTATATTATAAAAATATTCGTGGGCAGATTGTGTCTTGTTTGCGTCGGACGCAGTTTATCCCGGATGGACAACCAAACATAAAAAGGTCGCTTGATACAAAGCAGCCGCAACAGAAAGGAAGAGTACGCAAAATGGGTAAAGTTTCTATCAACACCCTGTTGGAAGCCGGATGTCATTTCGGCCATCAGACCCGCCGTTGGAACCCCAAGATGAAGGAGTTCGTCTACGGAGCCAAGAACGGTATCACCATCATCGATCTTACCAAGACCATGTATCAGATCGCTGCGGCTTGCAACTTTCTGCAGCGCACCGTGGTTGACGGCGGAGAGATCCTCTTCGTCGGAACCAAACGTCAGCTCCGCGACCTTATCAAAGAGACTGCCGCTGATACCGGTATGTACAGCGTTTCCGAGCGTTGGCTCGGCGGAACTCTGACCAACAACGTCACCATCCGCAAGAGCGTTGCCAAGATGGCTGAGATCGACGCTGTTCTCGGTGGCGAGAGCGTCAACGGCATGAAGAAAAAAGAGATCGCCGGAATGACCCGCCGCGTTGAGAAACTTCACCGCGACCTCGACGGCATCGCCAACATGAAGAAGCTTCCCGCTGCTCTGGTCGTTGTTGACGTCTGCAACGAGCTGAACGCTGTCCGCGAAGCCAACAAGCTCAACATTCCGATCGTCGCCATCGTCGATACCAACGGCGATCCCAGCATGGTCGATTATCCTGTCGCCGCCAACGATGACGCCGTGAAATCCGTCGAAGTGATCCTCGGACTTTTCCGTGACGCCGTCAAGGTTGCCACCGAGATCCACCACAAGCGCGTCGCCGAGGAGCGTGACGCCGCCGAGGCCGCCAAACGCGTCGCCGAGGAAGAGGCTGCTGACGCCGAGGCCGAGAAGAAGCCCCCCCCCAAGAAGACTCCCGCCAAGAAACCCGCCGCCCGCAAGCCTGCTGCCAAGAAGGCCGAAGCTGACAGCGCGGAATAATCTGTATATTATTGGAGAAACACAGTATGATCACTGCTAAAATGGTTTCCGAACTCCGCGAGAAGACCGGAGCCGGTATGATGGATTGCAAGAAGGCTCTCACCGCCGCCAATGGAGACATGGAACTGGCTCTCGAGAACCTCCGTAAATCCGGTATCGCCAAGGCCGAGAAGAAGGCCGGACGTTCCACCAACGAGGGTAAGGTCTGGACTGCCATTGCCGACGGCAAGGCTGTCATCGTCGAGATGCTCTGCGAGACCGACTTCGCCGCCAAGACTCCGAAGTTCGCCGGTCTGGTCGACAGCGTTGTCGCCGCTGCTCTCGAAATGGATGAAGAGGGTGACATCACCGCGGCTCTCAACGCCAAGGTCGAAGGCGTCATCACCAGCCACATCGCCACCATCGGTGAGAACATGCAGCTCCGTCGCGCCATGAAGTGGAACGGCACCGGAAGCAACTTCGGCGGCTACCACCACATGGGCGGACGCGTCAGCGTTCTGGTCGAGGTCGAGGGTGAGGCTTCTGCTGAAGTCCTCAATGACATCTGCCTGCACGTCGCTGCGTTCAATCCCGCTTACAACACTCCCGCCGATGTTCCGGCTGAAGTTGTTGCCAAAGAGAAAGAGATCGCCGCTGCTGCTGATCCGAAGCTTGCCGGCAAGCCTGCCGAAATGCTCGAGAAGATCCTTGCCGGTAAGATCAACCGTTACTTCTCCGAGGTCTGCCTGAGCAATCAGCCCTGGGTCAAAGATGACAAGAGCACTTTCGCCAAACTCTATCCCCAGCTGAAGATCAAACGCTTCGCCCGCTGGGCAGTCGGTGAAGAGCAGTAATTTCAACCGACAGGGGGCGGTTTGTTAAAAAAATTTGAAATTTTTTGAAATTGCCCCTTGCGAAGTGTGAAATAATCGGTATAATATATACCAGTAGTGGAAAAAAGGATTCAAGGATCCGAATTTCCTGTAAAAACAGAACTTCAAAAAAATAAGAAGGTAAAAAAATGAAAAAAAGTCGTGGATTCACTCTGATCGAACTCCTCGTCGTGATCGCCATTATCGCGATCCTCGCCGGAATGCTCCTGCCCGCTCTGCAGCAGGCCCGTGAGCGCGCCCGTCGCAGCAACTGCGCCGGTAACCTGAAGCAGCTCGGAACCGCTCTG
>JAZQTR010000175.1:0-2665 GCA_045630865.1 Victivallaceae bacterium | reverse complement strand
GCAAGAGCGGCCGCCGATGAGCTTGCCCTGCCGCTTTACCGCTATCTCGGCGGAGTGAATGCCAAAGTCATGCCGATTCCCATGATGAATATCCTGAACGGAGGTTGCCACAGTGACGCCGGACTGGGATTTCAGGAGTTTATGATACGTCCTCACGGCTTCAGCAGTTTTTCTGACGCCCTGCGTGCCGGAGTTGAAGTCTTCCACTCGCTCAAAGAGCTGCTTCGCAGTTCAAACCATATCACGATGGTCGGCGATGAGGGCGGATTCGCTCCCCGGCTCGACGGCGGCTGTCTGGCTGCGCTCGAGTTGATCATAGAGGCAATAGAGCGGGCAGGATACACTCCGGGAGATGAAATATCCATCGCTCTTGACTGCGCCGCCAATGAATTGTACGACGAAAACAACAAGCTCTATGATTACCGGAAATTTGAGGGCAGCAAAGGAGCCGTATTCACCGCTGCGGAGCAGATAGAATTTCTCTCCATGCTGGCAGACCGCTATCCCATCGACTCCATCGAAGACGGACTCGCCGAGGAGGATTGGGAAAACTGGAAAGTTCTGACTTCCCGTATCGGCGGCAGGATGCAGCTGGTCGGAGATGACCTCTTTGTAACCAATGTCGAGCGCATCGAACACGGAATATCGCTCCGTGCCGCCAATGCCGTTCTGATAAAACCCAATCAGATAGGAACACTGACTGAGACGCTCGACGCGGTGAGAGTTTCCCGCAATGCCGGTTACGAGGTGATAATAAGTCACCGCTCCGGAGAGACGGTCGACAGCTTCATCGCTGATCTTGCGGTGGCTGTCAATGCCGGACAGATCAAGGCGGGCTCCCTGTCTCGCGGAGAGCGTATGGCAAAATACAATCAGCTTTTGAGGATAGAAGAGCAGTTGGGACATATCGCTCAATACGGCAGAAAACGCTGTATCTGAAGTTCCCAAAACATCTTCAGCAATAAAAACACCCCCGGAACCGGTTTCGGCTTCGGGGGTGCTTGTTAATGTGCGGTTTTACTGAACGGCGATCTTGTGAACTGCCGCTCTTGCAGATTTCGGCAGATTCAGCGTCAGCAGTCCATCGCAGGTTTTGGCAGTGATCTTTTCGATGTCTACGGCGTCGGAGAGCTGGAACGCTCTGGTGAACCGCACCGGATAACCGCCTTTGGTGATGGCACTCTCTGCTTTCATTGAGAGGATGCCGTTTTCAACTTCGACACTTACGGTGTTGGAGTTTGCTCCCGGTACTTCAAACACGATCTTCAAGCCGTTGTCTGACTCGAGGATATCCACTGCCGGACGCACTTCGATGACCTGTTTGGCTTTGACTTCTTCGACTTCCTGGGTGACTTTGTTCATGATGTTTTCTCCTTATTCGTTTATTTTTATTTTGCGGACTTTTCCCTGTTCTGCGGCAAGGCGCGGAATTGTGACGGACAGAATGCCATCCTCGTATTTTGCGGAGGCTTTGCTTCCGTCGATGTTGACCGGAAGTTTGATGCTTTCCTCATACTCATTGAAACTTCTTTCGCGGCAGAGGTAGTGACAGCAGCACTCTTTTTCCTGTTCCATGTGGCCGTGTTCACTTTTTTCATCACGTTTTTTGACCTTGACGGTAACGAAATCTCCAACAGCTTCGATCTCGAAATCTCCGGCTTTGCAGCCGGGGCATGGGAGCTGGATACATACATCTGTTTCCCTGATGTCAACTTCGAGCTTTGAGTCGATTGCACTGCCGAAGAGAAGTTCGCTCCGGAATCCCGGAAAACTTTTCAGAAAAGACTTCATCATCTCTTCGAATGATTGTGACATCTGGTTGGTTCCCATCAGATCGTACTTCCTGTTTCTTGCCAGCATATTCATTTTTTCTCCTTCTTCCGGGCTTTATTGCCCACAGAGAACTAAGCAGAAACCGTGCCAACAAAAAAGCCGCCTGACCATTGAGGTCAAGCGGCTTGTATCCGGTAAATCCTGTCGCACCGTCCGGTTAAATCTGTCACACCGGAAGCGAAAAGTTGTCGCACTCTTCCGGATGAAACCGGCAGACAGTCTTCTGTCAGTATGACTCCTGGAAATCCACGATGCAGAGCTGCGGAATATCCTGATCCATGTGTTTGTTGATCTGCGGCGTTGCCAGAACGTCGATCACCCGGTTATGGAACATCGACGGAGCTTTGTTGAATGCGATGAAGTCGATTTCACCGTCGCGGCTGATAAGGGTTCCGCGGGTGTGGGCTCCTCCGCCGACGGCGTTGCAGCGGGCGACGTGAAGCTCGTTGAAACGGTAGACCGGCTTGGGGTTGCTGTGTCCGAAGGGACCGAGTTTGCCAAGCTGCTCAAAGAAGTCGCTGGAAAGCTCGCGCAGCTGGACTTCTCCATCATATGAGATATAGCTCTCAAGATCAGAGCTGTCGAGCTGTTTGCGGATCTCCTGATCCATTGCTTCAAAGAAATCTGCGATTCTCTCGGCTTTGAGTCCGATACCGACAGCCATCGGGTGGCCGCCGTAACGCTCGAGCAGGTGAGAGGTGCTGCTCAAAACTTCGACCAGATTCAAACTGGGAACGCTGCGTCCGGAACCATAGGCGTTTTCACCCTGAATGGTAAGCACGATGGTCGGACGGTTGTAATCACGCGCCAGACGCGAAGCCACGATTCCGAT
>JAZQTR010000174.1:0-3047 GCA_045630865.1 Victivallaceae bacterium | reverse complement strand
ACCCCCTGCTGGTGCTACGGATCTGAAACTATGGATATGGATCCCCTCACCCCCAAAGCAGTCTGGGGATTCAACGGCACTGAGCGTCCCGGCGCAGTTTATCTTGCCGCCGTTCTCGCCGCCCACAGCCAGAAGGGACTTCCCGCCTTCGGAATTTACGGACGCAACGTTCAGGACAGCACTGATACCACCATCCCCGAGGATGTCAAGGAAAAGATCCTGCGCTTCGCCCGCGCCGGTCTTGCAGTCGCCACCATGCGCGGCAAGAGCTACCTCTCAATGGGCAGCGTCTCAATGGGTATTGCCGGATCCATCGTCGATCCCAACGTCTTCGAAGATTATTTCGGTATGCGCTGTGTTTCTATCGATATGAGCGAATTCATCCGCCGTGTCAACGAAAACATCATCGATCCCGAGGAGCTTGAGATCGCTCTCGAGTGGACAAAAAAGAACTGCAAACAGGGTGATGATATCTGCAACGCAGAATCCCTGTCCAAAGAGCGTCAGGAAGAGATCTGGGAGTATGTCGTCAAAATGGCGATCATCACCAAAGATCTTATGAGCGGCAATCCCAAACTCGCTGAGCTGGGCTTCGGCGAAGAGGCTCTCGGACACAACGCCATCGCATCCGGATTCCAGGGACAGCGTCAGTGGACTGACCATATGCCCAACGGCGACTTTATGGAAGCCATCCTCAACTCTTCCTTCGACTGGGAAGGCAAACGTCAGCCCTATGTAGTCGCTACCGAAAACGACGCTATGAACGGAATGGCTATGCTCTTCGGTCACCTGCTGACCGGAACCGCCTCCGGCTTCTCCGATGTCCGTACCTACTGGAGTCCCGAGGCTGTTGAGCGCGTCAGCGGTATCAAACCGACCGGACTTGCTGCAAACGGCTTCATCCACCTCATCAACTCCGGCGCAACCTGCCTCGATGCTGCGGGACAGGCCGAGTGCGACGGCAAGCCGATCATGAAACCCTTCTGGGAGATTTCTGATGAAGAGGTCCAGAAGAACCTCGACGCCACCAGCTGGATCCCGGCGAACCTCGGATATTTCCGCGGCGGCGGCTACTCAAGCCACTTCCTCACCAAGGGCGGTATGCCGGTGACTATGTGCCGTCTCAATACCATCAAAGGAATCGGTCTGGTTCTGCAGATCGCCGAAGGATGGACTTGCGACCTCGACGACAAAACCTTTGACATCATCAACAAACGTACCGATCCGGGCTGGCCGTCAACCTTCTTCGTTCCAAGACTTACCGGAGAGGGTCCGTTCAAAGACGTCTACAGCGTTATGGCGAACTGGGGAGCCAACCACGGTGCGTTCAACTACGGCCACATCGGTAAAGACCTCATCACCCTGGCTTCAATGCTTCGTATTCCGGTCTGCATGCACAACGTCGAAGAGGATGGCATCTACCGTCCCAGCACCTGGAGTGCATTCGGAATGGATAGCGAGGGTGCGGATTACCGTGCCTGCGCGGCACTCGGTCCGATCTACCGCTGAAGAACCTGAAGTTTTTTGGAAAGGGGGCTTGGGGGAAGAACCTTTGTTTCAACAAAGGTTTTCCCTCAACTCTGCGATCTTCGCAAAGCGAAAGAGCATAAGAGCAAGCTTTGTAAAACAAAGCGAGTCAAACTCCAAACCATGCGATTTTCGCAAAGCGAAAGAGCATAAAAGCAAGCTTTGTAAAACAAAGCGAGCCAAACTCCAAACCGGCAAACATTGCAAAACAGGGTGAGCCGGAAAGCTCCTTGCAAAAAACAACAAGCGGTATAACATTCCGACATCTTCCGGATGTCAGAAACATCAAGGCAAACTGTCAAAGGTTTGCCTTTTTTATTTTTCACAAAAATCCGGTAACAGAAACCGCGGCTGAAAAAATTTTCCTGCGGCTGAAAAAAAGCGGCCAAGAGTTGATTTTTATAAAAAAAAGACTGGCAAAAACGGAATACAAATATTATATTTTATAAAACATCATTTCCACAGAAACGGAGCAGAAAAATGAAGATCAACGATACTCTTTTGAACGCCATAAAGTCAGCCGGACAGGAGCAGGTACTGCGCTACTGGGACGAGCTGGATGAAGCCGGACAGCAGCAGCTTGCCGGGCAGCTTGAAAACATCAACTTTGCGGAACTTGCCAGACTGGTTCCTGAGTATGTACTTAACCGTCCGAAGACCGATATTCCCGATGACCTTGCCCCTGCGCCCTATTTTCCGGAAGTTCCGGAAACTGAAGAGCAGAAAGGGCTGTACAAAAAAGCTTATGATCTTGGAATCGAACTGCTGAAGTCCGGCAGAGTCTGTTTCCTCACGGTTGCCGGAGGTCAGGGAACCCGCCTCGGCTTTGACGGCCCCAAAGGAACCTATCCTATCGGACCTGTGACCGGACGCAGTCTTTTTGCCTACTTCGCCCAGAATCTGCTGCGCGCCGGCAGAAAATACGGCGTCAAATACAGCTGGTACATTATGACCAGCATGCTCAACAACGAAGCTACCACCAAATTCTTCGCCGAAAACGACTACTTCGGTCTGGAAAAAGATCAGGTCTTTTTCTTCACGCAGGGAACCATGCCCGCCATCGGTTACGACGGCAAACTCCTTCTCGGAGCTAAAGACTCCCTCAGCCTCTCACCCGACGGCCACGGCGGAACTCTGCTCGCCTTGAGAAAATCCGGCGCACTCGAGAGAATGCAGAAAGAGGGAACCGACATCATCTCCTATTTCCAGGTCGACAATCCGCTGGTCAAAATGACCAATCCGCTCTTCATCGGACTGCACGAACTTGAGCAGGCTGAAATGAGCGCAGTCATGCTCGCCAAAACCGGTCCCTTTGAGAAGCTTGGCAACTTCTGTATTTCCAACAACCGGCTCAACATCATTGAGTACAGCGATCTTCCGGCAGAGCTTGCCGAGAAGACCGATGAAAACGGTAAACTCTGCTACATTGCCGGAAGTCCCGCCATGCACCTCATCTCCCGCGCCTTCATCGAGCGGCTCACTGCCGGCGGAGAGCTGGAGCTGCCGTGGCACCGTGCCGC
>JAZQTR010000173.1:0-2765 GCA_045630865.1 Victivallaceae bacterium | reverse complement strand
ATGGCTACGATCCGACTTCTGGTAGCCTCGTCAAGAATGAGAATCGGAGGATTGCGGAGTATGGCACGGGCAATCGCCACACGCTGCTTCTCTCCGCCCGAAAGTTTGAATCCGCGCTCGCCGACCACGGTATCATATCCGTCAGAGTGTCTGCCGGAAACGATAAAATCATGAGCGTTGGCAAGTTTGGCTGCCTCAACAATCTGCTCCTGGGTAACTTCTCCGTTACCGTATGCAATGTTGAAAGCGATACTTTCGTTGAACAGGATCGGCTCCTGGGTGACAACACCGATATTTTTGCGCAGGCTGTCAATAGTGCAGTCGCGCACATCAACACCGTCGATTTTGATACTTCCGGAGTTGACATCATAAAAACGGGCGATCAAATTGGCAATCGTCGTTTTTCCTGAACCGGTTTCTCCGACGACGGCGACCATCGAGCCGCGTTTGATTTCAAAACTGACGCCATCCAGAACAGTGCGGTCACCGTAGTTGAACTTGACGTCCTCAACAGTAATGGACTCTTTGATGCCGCCGATATCAACAGCATCCGGCTTTTCCGGAAGACTGGTATCAGTGTCAAGAAGCGCGAAATAGCGGTCAGCTGCCGCCATTGAACGCTGAATAAGCGTAACAACTTTGGATATCTGCTTGATCGGACGGTAGGCGAGAAATGCCGGAGCCAGCAAAGCAGCAAGCTGGGTTACAGTAATACCCTGTCCGAAAGAAATTATCAGAAAAACAAGTGTTGCCGCAACAACGAGGAACTCCATAAGCGGAGACACCATAAGCTGCAGCCGTACGGCCCGGAGCAGCTGGCGCATATAGCGGCGGTTGGAATTATCAAAACGGTCGCACTCATATTTTTCAGAGTGGGTAGCAATGACCACGCGGATACCGGAGAACGCTTCATGCATTCTGCTGAATACCTCGGCGATACGTCCGAAACTGCGGTTGTAGACCTTTTTGATCTTGCGTCCGAGGAAATGCAGAGGCACGATCATCAGCGGAGTTCCGACAAGAAGAACGATCGCCAGCGTGTAACTGTTATACTCGTGGCACGCAACAATGATGGCAATAAAGCAGGAAATTATCTGTATCGGCGCACTGGTGAGATCTTCGACAGCATGAGATACACAATCTTCAAGGGCAGTTGTATCGTTGGTACAACGGCTGATAAGGTGACCGACATCGTTGCTGCTGTAGAAGCTCAAGGATTGTCCGAGCAGGTGTCCGAAAATCTCCTGACGCATATCCGCCACAACTTTCATACCCACTCTGCGGGTACAGTAGCCATTGATATAGTGGGCAACGGACTTGACGAACCACGCTCCGACAAAAACTGCGGTATAGATGATGAATATCTGCCAGGCAAGTCTGCCGTCGGGGCTTACAGCCTCAAAGGATAACTTCACCGGCCAATCGATGTATATTGTCCGGTTCTCCAGACGGCAGGGAAGACGGAAAGTTTTTATCGTACTTTCCGCCTGTTTGAGCAGCTGGGTGAGTTTGGGATCATCATCTTTAGGAACCAGTATATCCTGAGCGATGCGGACTTTTTCCGCTTCGCTCAAGCCGGGTTTGCTGACTGCTTTGACTATAGCCGCAGCACTGTCAGAACCCTTCTGTTTTTTACCTCCCTGAGTCTGACCGGAGTCAACGACTCCGACCAGCCGGGGAATCATTGATATACTGACAAAAAGAGAACCACCGACCAGAATACCTGCAACGATACCGATCGTCAGGCATTTCCAGTATTTTTTTGAATAGCCGAGCAGCCGCAGAAGACTCTGCGGCTTGAACTCGTAATTTTCATCTTTACGGTGGTGATGTCCCATCAGAAGATCCTGAAATTACTTGTAGAACTTGCTGATGGTTTCGACGACGTACTCTCTCTCGGCCGCGGTGCACTCTCCGAAGATCGGCAGAGCGAGAACCTCCTGGGTCGCCTCTTCGCAGACGGGATAGTCGCCAAGTTTTCCGCCGAGGGATTTGAAGCACTCCTGCAGGTGCAGTGAGAGCGGATAGTAGATCGCGCAGCCGACGCCGTTGTCAGTCAGGAACTGCTTGAGAGCATCACGTTTGCCATCTTTGACACGGATGCAGTACTGGTTGTAGATGTGACGGACATCGTAGGAGGCCTTCTGCGGCAGAACGATCTTGTCTTCAAGTCCGGCTCCGGCGAAGAGTTCGGCGTAGTGCTCAGCGTTTGCCTGACGGGCAATGCTCCAGGAGTCGAGGTGCTTGAGTTTGATCTCAAGGATACGGGCCTGAAGAGCATCGATACGGAAGTTTCCGCCGACGTACTCATGGATATAGGTCTTGCTCTGACCGTGGTTACGGTAGATCTTGAGCAGAGCTTCAAGCTCCTTGCTGTCACAGGTAACGGCTCCGCCGTCGCCGAAGCATCCGAGGTTTTTGCTCGGGAAGAAGCTGAAAGCACCGTAACGTCCCATAGATCCGGCGCGGCGGCCCTTGTACTCGGAACCGATAGCCTGACAGGCATCTTCGATAACGAAGAGATTGTGCTTGGCGGCGATCTCATTGATGGGATCCATATCGGCGCACTGTCCGAAAAGGTGAACCGGAATGATCGCCTTGGTACGCGGAGTGATCTTCTTCTCGATCTCTTTGGGATCGATGTTGAAAGTGACAGGATCAATGTCAGCAAAGACCGGAGTGGCTCCGACGCGGACAATAGCTCCGACGGTAGCGAAGAAGGTAAAAGGAGTGGTGATGACTAAGTCGGATCGTAGCCATGTCGT
>JAZQTR010000172.1:0-2561 GCA_045630865.1 Victivallaceae bacterium | reverse complement strand
AAAGATGCCGATGGCAATCCGATTACGGTCAACCGGGGACTTGCAGAAAGACGCCAGCAGATAGAGGTGCTTAAACGTCGCCGTACAGGTCCTCCCCGGAGCAAAGGTTTTCTTGCTGCCGGTGCCAACGGAAATGGAAATAAAAACAGGAAAAAATATCGGAAAAGTTGATTTTATGTGCCAGTCATATTATATTATAATGTGACACTTGTATCATTCGCAGTTGTTGAGTTTTTGAGAATGCGGATGGTAGATCATGAATGAAAGGCTTTGGTGTATTTTATGGAAAAAAAGAGAGGTATTTCCGGCCTGCGTTACGTGGCTCTTGTCTACGAAGATGCCCCGGGACGTGATGTGAAAGTCGCCGGCAGTTTCAACGGGTGGCAGCCGGAAAAACAGTTGAACGACAAAAATGGTGATGGTGTGTACCGCTGTCAGCTCCGTCTTGCTCCCGGCGAGTACCAGTACAAGTTCGTTGTTGACGGTCAGTGGTGTCTTGACAGTTCAAATCCCAACTTTATCCCCAACGACATCGGCTCACTCAACAGTGTGCTGTCAGTTAAAGAAAAGTAATTGCAAATCCGGCATTGTGCCGGATTTTTCAGTTTATTCCGGAGTGTGATTTTTCCGGAAACTGCAGAAAAAACATCCGGGGGGATTGCTTTTTCTGCTTGAAATAAAACGAACTCCCCGGAGAATGAAAATGGAACTTCAGTTATATAACGTATCACCCAGAATTCCGGAGGAACTTGCTTTCCTCGAAACTCTTGCCAACAACATCTGGTGGTGCTGGCATCAGAATGCCATTGAGCTCTTTGTCCGTATCGATCCTGCCGCATGGCGCAAACAGAAGGGAACCGCCAAAGCGTTCCTGCGCAATGTTCCGCAGAGCAGAATGGAAGAGCTTGCCCATGACGCAGGATATCTCCGTCAGCTTGCTGCAGTCAAGGCAGAGTATGAGCGTGATGTTGAAACCAGACTTGATGTCTGCAAACGCCAGGTCGCCTATTTCTCTCTCGAGTTCGGAATCCACGAGAGCATCCGCATCTTTTCCGGCGGTCTCGGTGTACTTGCCGGTGACCATCTGAAAGCGGCAAGCGATCTGAAACTTCCTCTGGTCGCAGTCGGACTGCTCTATCGTCAGGGATATTTCCGTCAGGTGCTTGACCGCACCGGATGGCAGATCGAACATTATCCCATTTCTGAAATTCAGGATCTTCCTGTTGTCCGTGCCTGCAACGAAAACGGCGATGAATTGACCATCCAGATGAAACTTGCCGAGCGCGATATCTACGTTGCGGTCTGGGTTCTCTGGGTGGGAAATGTTCCGCTTGTTCTGCTCGACACCGAACTGCCCCAGAATCCGCCGGATCTGCGCGAAGTCACCTGGCGTCTTTACGGCGGCGACAAACGTATGCGCCTGCATCAGGAGCTGCTGCTTGGTATTGGCGGCGTCAAGGCTCTGCTTGCCATGGGATGTGACCCCGCGGTCTGCCATATGAATGAGGGCCACGCCGGATTCCTTTCTCTTGCCCGTATTTCCCACCTTGTAAACGATCTCGGATACGATCCCGATACTGCGCTTGAAGTTGTCTGGCGTTCCAATATCTTTACGACGCACACTCCGGTTCCTGCCGGAAACGAAGTGTTTGACATCAATCTTCTCAGACCTTATCTTTCAGTGTTTGCTGCAGAAGCTCACCTTGATCTTGAGCGTGTCATTCGCTGGGGAATTCCGATTTGCGACCGTGGGCGCACCTCTGAAATGTCCATGACAGTATTCGGACTCCGTCTTGCCGCCAACTACAGCAACGGCGTGAGCAAACTCCACGGAGAAGTCGCCCGCGGAATGTGGAAACATCTGTGGCCCGGCCGCTCCTGCGGAGAGATTCCGATCACCAGCATCACCAACGGCGTTCACGTTGCAAGCTGGATATCCCGCCGCATGGGACAGCTCTTTGAGCGTTATCTTTCCCCCAAATGGATTCAGAATCCGGATGCCGACCGTTTGCGTGCTGAACTTGAGCGTATGCCAGATGAAGAGTTGTGGATGACTCACGAGCTTTGCCGTCAGTCACTCATCCGTCACGCCAGAAAATGGGCGCAGAACAATGTCCGTTATCTCCGTGACGACGGCAGCAACGCCAATGGAGGCAAGCCCGTACTTCAGGCTGATGCACTTACCATCGGTTTCGCCAGACGTTTTGCCACCTACAAACGCGGAACTCTGCTTCTCCGTGACTCCCAGCGTCTGCTTGCTCTGCTCCGTGACACCAGCCGTCCGGTTCAGTTTATCTTCGCCGGAAAGGCTCACCCGGCTGACAACGAAGGAAAACAGCTTATCAAAGACCTTATTCAGTTCGCACAGGAAAACGGCGTGCAGGATAAGATGATCTTCGCTGAAAACTACGATATCGGCATGGCACGCAAACTGGTTCAGGGCGTTGACGTTTGGCTCAACAATCCCCGCCGTCCCCAGGAGGCGAGCGGAACCAGCGGCATGAAAGCTGCTATCAACGGCGTTATCAACTGCAGTATTCTTGACGGCTGGTGGGCTGAAG
>JAZQTR010000171.1:0-1769 GCA_045630865.1 Victivallaceae bacterium | reverse complement strand
CTTTTCACAGGTGCTGGATACTATGGTCAGGGAGTTCCCCGACCATCTGGCGTTCAAATATACCACGCTCGACTACACCCGCACCTACTCGGAGTTCCGCGATGATGTGGATCAGTTCGCCCGCAGTCTGATCGCTCTCGGCGTCAAGCCGGGCAGCCACGTTGCGGTCTGGATGACCAACCTTCCGCAGTGGTACATCGCCTTCTGGGCGACCACCAAGATCGGTGCCGTGCTGGTGACGGTCAATACCGCCTACAAGATCGCAGAGGCGGAGTATCTGCTCAAACAGTCAGATACCCACACTCTGATCCTTGAGAAGGGCTGGAGAGACTCTGACTACGCCGGAATCATCGCCCAGCTCTGTCCGGAACTGGAAAACACCCGTCCGGGAGCCCAGCTGCACTCCAAACGCCTGCCGTTTTTGCGCAACGTCATTACTGTCGGCTACCGTCAGAAGGGTGCGATCACCTGGGAGGATGCCATCTCGCGTTCCCGCAGCGTTCCTGTTGAAGAGCTGCACCGCCGCGCCGACGCAGTGGATATCCACGACGTCTGCAACATGCAGTACACCTCCGGAACCACCGGTTTCCCCAAGGGCGTTATGCTCACCCATTACGGAGTCGTCAACAACGGTAAATGTATCGGCGACCGCATGGATCTTTCCACTGCCGACCGCATGATGATCGAAGTGCCGATGTTCCACTGCTTCGGAATGGTTCTGGCAATGACCGCAAGCATGACCCATGGCGCAACTCTGCTGCCGCTGCCCTACTTTTCGGCCAAACCGGCACTCGCCTGTATCAATCAGGAAAAAATCACCTGTTTCCACGGTGTGCCGACCATGTTCATCGCTCTGCTCGGTCATCCGGACTTCCCCAAGACCGACTTCTCGTATATGCGTACCGGAATCATGGCAGGTTCCCCCTGTCCCATTTCCGTTATGCAGGATGTGATAAACAAGATGAATATGACCGAGATCACAATCGTGTACGGTCAGACCGAGGCTTCCCCCGGCTGTACGATGTCCACCACCAGCGATCCCATCGAGGATCGTGTGGCGACCGTCGGACGTGACCTGCCGGAAATCGAAAACCGCATCATCGATCCGGAAACCGGAAAAGATCTTGCCGACAACGAAATCGGTGAATTTGTCACCCGCGGATACCACGTCATGAAGGGCTACTACAAGATGCCGCGTGAAACAGCTGCAGCTATCGACTCCGACGGCTGGCTGCACACCGGAGACCTTGCTCTGCGTACTCCGGAAGGTAACTACAAAATTACCGGACGCCTCAAAGATATGATCATCCGCGGCGGTGAGAACATCTACCCCAAGGAGATCGAAGAGTTCATCTACACCCACGATAAGGTTCAGGACGTTCAGGTCATCGGTATCCCGGACAAGCAGCTGGGTGAGGAGATCCTCGCCGCTGTCATTCTCAAACCGGGCGAGAGTATGACTGCCGCCGAGCTTCAGGATTATGTGCGTCAGAATATGGCAAAACATAAAGTTCCGCGTTATGTGGACTTTGTCGAGGCTTTCCCGCAGAATGCTGCCGGCAAGATCCTCAAATACAAGATGCGTGAAGATGCGGCGAAGAGATTGAACATCGCCAAAGTCGAGGGTATCGTCGCCGACTGATGGGCAAAAAAAGGAGTATCTTCCTATGAACAAAGAGAAAAAATTTGTTACCATGGACGGTAACGAGGCTTGCGCCTACGCCGCCTATGCTTTTACAGAAGTTGCCGCCATTTATCCTATTACTCCG
>JAZQTR010000170.1:0-2271 GCA_045630865.1 Victivallaceae bacterium | reverse complement strand
TGAAATGTTATGCCAAACATATCTGCCATACAATTTAAGCTGTGAGAATGTGCATCCGGGAAGTGGTGTCGGCAGAGTTGCAAACTGCATACATAATCAAATGAAACTGATGGTAAATGCTACAAAGATAAGATATTATGTAAATGTCGCAGATCAAATGGAGCATTGTGGATTACCACGCAATCCGCAGAAATCAGCATTGTTTTTACACTCTGCCAAACTTCTGAAAACTCTGGGCTTTCCCGTAAATCTTCATAAGTTATTCCGTGGATATCTCGGCAGAATTTACTCATCCAATCGAGCGATTTATGCGGCTTTATGAGATACTCTTTCCGTTCAAGCACCTCGCCAGTTTCTACAATAGCCACTCCGACAGAACAGATGCTACCGTTACAACTGTTGGCAGTTTCAAAATCAAGTCCACAAAGTTTCATATTATGCCTCCATGTTGGTAAAAGTTGTGTTCTCCAACATACAAGCAAAAAGCGTGCCAGATTTTAACTTATTTTGTTGATATGCAAATAATATCTCTAATTAGCAGGCTGTTCCCATCTGCAAACATGAGTATTCCGTCTGTGGCAGATATTTTTTTGACCTTGCCGGAAATTCCCACAATAGCCCCTCCAGATTTGTGTTCATCCGGGACAAAATATTTGATGCGGACTTCCGGCTGTTCGTGGATATGGTCGGCAATGTACGCCAAGCGTTCATTGATAGCCTGCTGCTCCTGCTCGTCCAGTTCCGGACGGGCTTCTGTCAGACGGGCTGTTTCGGCAACGGCATCATCGTAGCCGACCAAGGCCGCAAAGGGGGCAAACTGTGCAGCCCGATCATGCATGGACATCCGCTGTCGTGTCGGAGAAATATGGTGCGGAAGGTTTGTAATGTCATCGTAACGACTCACGCTTTATGCCCTCCCACTTGCTGATTGCGGTCTTTGGCTGTCGCCCCCTCCTGCAAACTCATGGCTTTTAGTACAGCGTTCTTGCCAAACTGTTTTTTTATACTCAACAGAGCATCCTGAAGTCGGCGTTCTTTGGCAAGTTCAGCATCTTCAGCTGCTTTCTGCTTCTCCAACGCTTCGTGATCGGCAAAGAGATCTGGTTGTTCCTGTACCTCTTCAGGAACATCGCATTCGTTCAGAATGTGGTTTGCTCCGATGGTAATCTTCCGTACCAGCAAATTGGGATCAACAACACGGTCAAAAAGCTGCATTATGTGGTCGATAATGATTTTTGCCGAGGATGTGTGCCGGGGCAGATTGATTGAACCGTGAGCATCCTTGGGGGCTTGCCTGCCGTATGAGTCCGTTTTGATTGGTCCGGTGTACTTCTGCCGCCGTTCCGGATCCGTCAGGTTAAGGACATCGTAAGCGATATTCAAAGTCAGCTACAAGCTCGCGGCTGTCGCTTCTGCTGCAAAAGCAGATACCGAAGCACTGAAGAGCGAAATGAAGCTTGGTTTTACCAATCTGGGCCATGCTATCGAAACGGAAAGTGAACGTCGGGCACATGAGGACTGCGACATTCGCCGCTGGACGGAGTGCAATTTCGTTCAGTACAAGCGCGTGATCGATGCAAGTCAGATTTGTCCGCCTGTTCAGCTCGCTGCGACTGCCGGCGGTGCCAGCAATGCGCAACCCACCAATGTCGTGGTTTCCGGAACGGTGACCACGCAGGCTGCAACAACTACTAATCCGTAATCCGGATCACGCAGGCTCCCCGCTTTGGCGGGGAGTTTTTCACCAGGAAGTAAATATGAATACTGCTGATGCTGTATATGAATTTCTCAAGACGGAAATTATTCCGCATATCGCCGGTGAATCAGAGATCACGGCTGCTATTCTGAATGGTGCACTCCGCGCCAGGAAAAAGCAAATTGCAGAAAAACTTTCCGATAATGATGCAATAAAAGCTCTTGGGATCATTAATAAAAACGGCACTGTCGATAAAGAGGCCGCTGCAGAATTCGCAGCCGGGATGTTTGAGCAGAAGGAATCTGTTTCGGTATCCGTTGCCGAAATAGTCAAATTCGCAACCGGATTTGAGTCAAATTCAGATCTGCTCAAAGATCGACTGGTCTTTTCAAAAGATGATATCGAAAAATTTTTGAAAATGCTTTGATTTTACTCTATTTTATTGAGCTTAAAGCGCGGGATAGATTCCGCGCTTTTGTTCATTTTGAGGTTAAATTTGAAAAATGAGGGTAAAAAAAATGGTGGAGGTTAAAATCGTTCCTCAAACCGAGTATGAGAACACCGCTTTTTCGACC
>JAZQTR010000169.1:0-22894 GCA_045630865.1 Victivallaceae bacterium | reverse complement strand
CCTAAGACCGCTTGGCCTCCGACTTGTCGAAGAAAAAATGGGTATGAAATTCGGCGACTCCGCCAATCCGCTGCTGGTCTCCTGCCGTTCCGGCGCCCGCAGCAGTATGCCCGGTATGATGGAAACTGTTCTCAATGTCGGTCTTTCCACTGCCACCATCCCCGGACTGATTGCCAAAACCGGTAACGAACGTTTCGTTTATGATGCCTACCGCCGCCTGATCATGATGTACAGCGATGTGGTAATGGAGAAGGCCGAGGGAATCGAACCTGCCGAGGGCAAAGCCATCCGCCGTCAGCTCGATGCAATGATGGAAGAGCTCAAAGAGAGCAAAGGATATACAAGCGATACCGACCTTACAGTCGATGACCTCAAACAGCTCTGTGCCGATTTCAAAGTCCGTATCAAAGAGACTCTCGGACGTGAATTCCCCGACAACGCCCGCGATCAGCTCTGGGGCGGAATCTGCGCCGTCCTGAAGAGCTGGAACGGCAAGAAGGCAGTCGCCTACCGCCGCATTGAGGGCATTCCCGATGACTGGGGTACTGCGGTGAACGTCCAGAGCATGGTGTTCGGAAACATGGGCGACACCTCCGCAACCGGAGTTGCCTTTACCCGTGATCCTGCAACCGGCGACAATAAATTCTACGGTGAGTGGCTCATCAATGCGCAGGGAGAGGATGTGGTCGCAGGAACCCGTACTCCCAATCCGCTCAACAAAGATACCAGCAATGAGCAGAATAAAGAGCTTCCCTCTATGGAGGATCTCTATCCTGAAATTTACAAACAGCTTTTCGATATCCGCTGCAAACTTGAGCAGCACTATCACGACATGCTCGATATTGAGTTTACCATCCAGGAGCGCAAGCTCTTCATGCTCCAGTGCCGCGTCGGAAAACGTACCGGTACCGCCGCTCTCAATATGGCGATGGATATGCTTGCCGAGGGATTGATCGACGGGCAGACTGCGGTTACCCGGGTCGCACCGACGCAGCTTGATGAGCTGCTCCATCCGATTCTTGATTCTGCTGCCGAAAAGAAGGCGGAGATCATCGCCAAAGGACTGCCTGCCGGTCCGGGAGGTGCGGTCGGACGCATCGTATTTTCAAGTCCCGAGGCAGTTGCAGCCGAGCGTCGCGGTGAGAATGTGATCATGGTCCGCGAGGAGACCAACCCCGAAGATGTCGAAGGTATGCGCTCCGCAACCGGAATCCTTACCGCCCGCGGCGGAATGACCAGCCATGCGGCTCTGGTTTGCCGCGGCTGGGGCAAGTGCTGTATCGTCGGAGCCGGAAGTATCATCGTCAATGAGGTCGAAAAGACGCTCAAGATCGGCGATAGAGTATTCAGCGACAGCGATATCATCAGTATCAACGGAACCAGAGGTTACGTTTACGCAGGAGCCGTTGCAACTGTCGACTCCAGCGAGAATCCGAAACTCCGCAGCTTTATGGAGCTTGCAGACAAGTTCCGCCGCCTCGGTGTCCGTGCCAACGCTGACACCCCGGAGGATGCTGCACGCGCTGTGGCTTTCGGTGCAGAGGGAATCGGACTTTTCCGCACTGAACACATGTTCTACGGTAAAAACAGTGAGCAGCCGCTCTTCTATCTGCGCAAAATGATCCTCTCGTCTACCGCAGAGGAGCGTATTACTGCCCTCAATGAGCTTTTCCCCTATGTCAAAGAGAACGTCAAGAGCACACTCTCGGTGATGAAGGGAATGCCGGTGACTTTCCGTCTGCTGGATCCGCCGCTGCACGAGTTTGTTCCCAGCGAGCCTGCCAAACGCGAGGCTCTGGCGAAAGAGCTGGGAATCGATGTCGGCGATATAGCCAAACGTGCCGAAGCACTGCACGAAACCAACCCGATGATGGGACACCGCGGCGTCCGTCTGGGAATCACCTATCCGGAAGTTTCCGAAATGCAGATGCGCGCCATCCTTGAGGCGGCAGCTGAGATCGGCAACTGCAAGGCGGAAATTATGATTCCGGTCACCTGCGATGCCGGAGAGATCCGTTTCCAGAAGAAAATTCTCGAAAGAGTTGCCGCAGAAGTCAACGCCAGATACAACACTGTTGTCGAGTACAAGGTCGGTACTATGATTGAGATTCCGCGCGCCGCGCTCAATGCCGATGAGATGGCGAAAGAGGCGGAGTTTTTCAGCTTCGGAACCAATGACCTTACCCAGATGACTTTCGGATTCAGCCGCGATGACATCGGTGCATTCCTGCCGGAGTATATGGAAAACAAGATCCTTGAGAACGATCCTTTCCAGACTATCGACGTCAACGGTGTCGGAAAACTCATCAAGTTTGCCGTTGCCGGAGGACGCTCCACCCGCAGTGATCTCAAGATCGGAATCTGCGGAGAGCAGGGCGGTGAGGGAAAATCTGTGATGTTCTGCCATCAGGCCGGATTGGATTATGTATCCTGCAGTCCGTTCCGTGTTCCGGTGGCAAGACTTGCTGCGGCGCAGGCCGCAATCGCTGATTTGAGCAAATAATTTCAATAAAAAGCCTTCCCGGACTTGAAAAGAGAAGCGGGAAGGTTTATACTTATAAAGTGTACAGGCTTTGATCTGCAGGGGGAGAACAGGTCTGGTCAGAAAACAATGGAGGAAAATAATGAAAACTAATCTGAAAATGGCTTCTCTGGTCTTCGCCGGAGTCGCCGGACTCTCTCTCTTCGCCGCAGAAGCAACCAAGGCGAAAGAGCCCGCCAAGAAAGCAGAAACAAAGCAGACACAGCCTGCCGCAGACATTTGGGTATCACTTCCTGAAGTGGTTGCCGAAGTTGACGGCATTCCGCTGAAGAAACAGGAGGTCGTTGCGGTCTTTATGGAGCAGCTTCCCGAGGGCAAGATCCCTTCCTATCTTACTGCTGACATGATCCGCCAGATGGCCCCCCAGATGGTTCGCAGCGTTGTGGTTTCCAAGCTGATGGATAAAGAGATGGAAAAGAGCGGCTTCAAGGCTACTGCCGAGAATACCCGCAAGTACATCACCGACCAGCTTAAGAAAGCGTCCAAGGAGCAGCTTGATATGCTGAACCAGCAGCTGGCAATGCAGGGCAAAAACATCAACCAGCACATTGATGCTATGGTTTCCAATCCTGCGGTGCAGAAGGGAATCGCCAAGATGATGTTTGCCGAGCAGACCTACCTCAAGAATATCAAAGTTACTGAGGATGAGGCAAAGAAATATTATGATGCCAATCCTGATATGTTCAAGAGTCCTGCTGATCCCGAGGGATCTGTGAGAGCTTCTCATATTCTGGTCAAAGTCGATCCCAAGGCTGACGATGCTGCCAAGAAGGCTGCGCTCGCCAAGATCAACGACATCAAGGCTCAGGTCACCAAGAATCCTGCTCTCTTTGATACTCTTGCCAAGAGCAGCAGCGACTGCCCCTCCGGAAAGAACGGTGGAAGCCTCGGAGCATTCAGCAAGGGACAGATGGTTCCCGAGTTTGAAGTTGCCGCGTTTGCGCTTGAGCCGGGTAAAATTTCCGATGTCGTGACCACCCAGTTCGGTTACCACATTATCCGCCGCGACGCCTCCCAGGGCGCGAAGCCGGTTCCGTTTGCTGAAGTCAAGGAGCGTCTCGTCGACTACCTTGAGAATCAGAAAGCGATGACTGCCGAGCAGAAGTATGTTGAAACTCTTGAGAAGAACGCCAAGGTGAAATACCTTGTTGCACCTGCTGCTCCTGCAGCGGCCCCCGCTGCAAAGTAAGGCGTTATAAATAATACCGCAAGCGGTTCTCCGGAAAACGGAGAGCCGCTTTTTTTATAATCAGGGCAGGGTATGTGGATAAAAAACATAATTTTTTGCAAAAAAAACTGAAAAACACTTGCAAAATCAGCAACAACGGAGTATTTTATAAAACATAACCTCGCTAATGCGTCTCCATCGTCTAGAGGCCTAGGACACCGGGTTTTCATCCCGGCAACACGGGTTCGAATCCCGTTGGAGATGCCATTTTTTTTGAGGGCGTATAGCTCAGTTGGTTAGAGCCCTCCTTTCACACGGCAGGGGTCACAGATTCGAGTTCTGTTACGCCCACCATCCTTCGCTAAAGCTACGGATGGCAAGCCTTCAGGTTTGCTATTCGTAGATTTTTTTTGCCTGCAAAAATAAGCTGAGTGAAACGAAGCGGGCGAAGGATGCCGCGGCGTAGAGTAGCGGCAGCTACCGAAGCCGGGCAATGCGGCACAGCTTTACAGCAAATTCATTCCGTAGCAGTTCTCTCCATAGAGAACGATACAGGCTCTCAAAAGCGTGTGTTTGAATAGAAATCTCCGGAAATTCTCTGCTATGTAAAGGTCGGCGACCTTTATTCGTGGATTTTTATGTAAAGTTTTAGAGATTAGAGAGTTACAATAACATAAATTACTGGAGAGGTAAATGCGGACAGGGAAAGTTGTCGTCCAGCCTTATGATACGGCGTGGAAATCCGATTTTGAAAAAATAAAAAGCGAAATTGCAGGAGCAGCCGGAGATCTGATTATCGGCATCGAACATATCGGCAGCACCTCTGTTGAGGGCATGTCGGCAAAACCATGTGTCGATCTGGATGTGATAATCGAAGATTATTCAGTGTTTCCGGCTGTTGCCGGAAAATTGGCGGAGCTGGGATATATCCACGAGGGTGATCTCGGCATAAAAGGGCGTGAGGCATTTGGGTATTCCGGCAAACCGCATTTGAAAAAACACCATTTGTATGTGTGTCCGCGGAACTCTGCTGAACTGCACCGCCACATTACGTTCCGGAATTTTTTGAGGAGCAATCCTGACGCCGTAAAAGAATACAGCGCCGTCAAGGAGACTGCCGCCCGGTTGTTTCCGGATGATATTGATGAGTACATCAAATACAAATCGCCCTGTATAGAACAGTTATATGAGCAGTGCGGTCTGAATAAAAATATCCCTGATTGCGTCAAGTAATCCGGGGTGTACTGAACTTATTTGTCGACTTTCAAAACAATAAATCCGTAAGGCTGGGAAATATCGATTTTTATTCCCTCTGACGGCACAACGTTGTTTGAACGCAGGGAAACAGAGGGCGTTTTTTCTATGACGGAAAATGTTTTTCCGGCAAACTCCTGCGGTAATTTTATCAATTTGTTTTCAAGAGCTTTGTGAGCTTCAAAGTAAACTACAGTATGATCTCCCTGGGTGTGGTAGTAGAAATACGTTGCTTCCGGATCATTTGACGGCGCAAAGTATTGCTTGTATGCGATGGTATTGAATGTCAATCCCGGCTTGCTGTTATTGACGGTAAAAAGAGTCGGATACACTTTGCCGGTACTTCTGTGAGCATAGTAGAGGGTTCTGTAAGTTTTCGGTTTATCCAGAGCAGTATCGCCGGTGATCATCGAGTAACCGATGGCGATTCCGTATTCCGGAGAATTTTTTCCGGTGACCCGGATGAACCTTTCAGGCGGATTTTCCGGATTCTCTGCATTTGCCCTGGCAAGCCATGCCCTGAAGTCAAGATATTTTGTTATATCCACACCGCGGGTGTAATCGAGCTCCACCTTTTTGTTTCCTTTGAGAGTAACGCAGAGAGGCTTACTTTTAGGAATATAGAACATCTGGTATTTGCCGCGTGCTATTTCGTTGTATTTGCTCCAACCGAACATCATATCCATCTGGTTGAAATAAGAGAGACTTACAGGGTAGCGGCAGGTGCGATAACAGACCATTGCTCCGTTATCCTCATAACGCATGCAGTTTTTGTTCTGGATAATTACAGGAGTTTTTGCGTAATCGGCAAAATCAGGATTATCTTCCAAATAAAACATTTTCATTTTGTGGGTAAATAATTTTCCCGTCTTTGCATCGGACTTTCTGTGGATGTACTTGACCGCTTCCTCCGGAGCTGCAACATCGTAGTCAAAATGGTGGTCAAGGAATTTGCATTTGACAACGGTCTGATCAGGCAGCGGCGTTTTTCCGTCTACAAGAAAAACATTGCGCCGGATCAAATTGAGCGGACGGAGCTGTCCCATAACTGACTTGGTGAATTTTATTTCTTTGTTGCCAAGAAAAAGTTTCTGACCATCGTGACGTTTAAATTTCGGACGTCCGATGGGCGAATCCGGAGTCAGGCTGAATGGATGCATGAAAACAGTATTTTGGTCAGGTACATTAACAATTACGTACTTTGTGCCGTTTTCATCTGTTATGATTTTGCCGGAGTCTTCTGTTGTCAATCCGTGGTCAGGAGCTGTCACCAGACTTCCGTGCGGAGAACCGTGGTTGCCGCCTAATGTTCCGATTCCAGTGGGAGTTGCCGGACATTCATCGCCGTTGATGTGAAGAAGTTTGCCCCTCTTTGATACCTCACGAATGTCTGTTCCGCGTGGAACGAGGTATGATTTTTCGTTTGCATCGAGCATTACTCCGATGACAATATCCTGTGTTTCAGAAAAACGGCTTTGTATCCAGGCGTCTCTGCCCTGGCGGTAAACAGTTATTTCTCCGGCAAAAAGTGCAGCACACATCACCGTGATTGCTGCGGTTATATGGGATTTCATATTTTCATTACCTTTATTTTGTTCAGCATGAATCTGCTGTCACGTTAACGCTTGAAAATCAATTTGCAGCGGCAGTTCTCCGTCTTCAATCTGACCGCAGTTACGGGAGCTCCCCAGATATTATAAAAAACGCCCTGACTTCAGCTGTTTTCTGAACTCCCGCGGCGACAACCCGGTTTGCCGCTTGAATACGGTGGAAAAGTAAAACGGATTATCGAAGTTGAGCTTTTCTGAAATTTCCTTTATGGATATTCCCTCTTCATTCAGCAGATTTTTGGCAGTTTCTATCTTCAGATTGTTCCAGAATGTGCCGGGGGATGTGTTGAAGTACTTCTGGAAAAGTCTGGTCAATGTCGCTCTGGACACCATCAGAATTTCTGCTATCTGGGTCACTGAGTCGATATGATTGTTGAGGTTTTTCATCATATTCACGGCGTTTGCAAGTACGTTGGGCAGCTCCTGAACCTCATGCTGCCATCTTATTTCAGAGAGTATCAGCATAAGACGGTATGTGAGTTCTGTGTTTTCTCTTGCCAAGTCAATATTTTTTTCGCGGTTGATCTCTTTGAGCCTTGAGGCGATATGGCGAAACTCCTGATGACGGCGCGGATTATCTTTCAGATGGTAGATGGGATGATTGGATATGCCGAGCATTTCCGGTATCAGACGCGCCATGCCGCCCATGATCATTATCTGGATGTGTCTGCAGGATGATTCATTGTGGTCGCGGAAGATATTTCCGGTTCCGGGAATCGTCACAAAGAGATCTCCCTGAGTCATCGTGTATGTCTGCTTGTTGGCGACTATTTCCAAACTGCCGTCAATAATATACTCAATGCACATATTGCCGACGTTTTCCCGTGAGGCGGCCCATTTTCCGGAACTGGCGCATTCTGCGTAGATCGCCGCCCACAATCCGCAGGAGTAAGGCAGAACATCGTACCACTCGTATTTCAGACTCTTTTTGAAATGTTCTGCGTAATCCTGTGACCGTTTGGTTATTCCGGTGGAAAATCTGTTTTTGGGTGCACCGCAGATCGGAAGTGGCTTGTTTCCCATATTTTATTTGCCCTGAAAAACATGTTTTAATGTAAAGTTATATGTTTTTGATACAAATATATATTTATTTTGAAAAAAGTCAAGTTGTAAAAGCGCGATTTCGTGAGTATAATATACTCAGCAATGATGGATAATCCCTAAAATATCAGGAGAACGCAAATGAACAAATTTTTCCAGACTCTTCTTGTTTCAGCTCTCGTTTTCGGAGCTGCAGCCGCAGAGATGCCGCGCATTTTCATGGCAGGCGACTCGACCATGTGCGACCGCAAGACAACGGTCAAAATGGCAGGCTGGGGGCAGCTTTTGAGAAAGTATGTGAAAGATGGCGTTGTCATCACCAACATGGCGGTGAGCGGCTACTCCAGCAAGAGCTTCATTTCCAGCGGCCGCTGGGATAAATTGGTGTCGCAGGTCAAAAAGGGAGATTACGTCATTGTTCAATTCGGACACAATGATCAGAAGAAAAAAGACTCCAAACGTTACGCTGAAGTCAACTCTGAATACAAAGACAACTTGCGCAAGTTCATTTCCGAAACCCGCGCCAAAGGTGGAAGTGCGGTCATTGCAACCTCTATTTCCCGCCGCTTTTTCAACAAAAAAGGCGAGTTTGCCGATCCTGCCAAACTCCGGGAGTACGCCGAAGCGGCAATCGAGGTCGGTAAAGAGTGCGGTGTTCCTGTTGTTGATCTCAACACTCTCACCAAAAAACTTATTATAAGTGAGGGAAAAGAGAAGAGCGGAGAGCTGTTCTTCTTCCATTACAACAAGAAAGATAACACCCATACCACCGGCAAGGGGGCGAATCTCATCGCAGGTCTGTTTGTTCAGGATGCCAAAGCGCAGGGACTTGAAATAGCAAAACTTTTTAAATAACATAATGGAGATAGTTATGTCGAAAAAAACTGGCCGCCTGCAGGCGGGTAAAGCAACAAAGTGCTTTACCCTTATAGAGCTTCTCGTTGTAATTGCAATTATCGCCATTCTCGCCGCTATTCTGATGCCGGCTTTGAGTGCTGCGCGTGAAACAGCCAAGAGTTCGACCTGTATCAACAACCTGAAGTCCTGCGGACTTGCTCTCAATAACTATTGTGACAACTTCGACGACTATATTCCCATGCCGTTCAGGAGCGGAAATTACGAGATGACCTGGGCGACTCTGGTCAGGATTCCCGGAAAGATTCACAAGGTGAACTCTTCCGACAAGGATTTCAGCAACCGCAACGCTTATACCAGAAATGTTGATGCGTTCAAGAGTTACCGCTGTCCCTCTGTTGATGCTTTGGGTAAACGCGGAAACCACTTTACCCCGGCATGGGAGGTGTACGGCATGAACGGTACCCTTACCGGAAAGCATTATAATCCCGGTCAATGCAACGATGATACCAAGATGTGGAAGTGGTTTGTCAAGAGATCACAGGTCGGACAGAAGGAAATGAACTGGTGTCCGGCAAAACAACCCGGCCGTACCATCGTTCTTGCTGACTCCATTGATCCATCCGTGAAGATGCAGGCTCCGGTTTTCAACCGCAGTGATAATGCAGCCTACGGTATGCAGCTCCGTCACCGTGACCGCACCAACCTGCTTCTGCTTGACGGACACGTTGAGGCGGCATCATATCCTGATCTCTGGGCAAAATTCGGACTGACAGACAACGGCAAGCAGTGGGTTCTTGATATAGCCCTTCAGCCGCTTTGATGATATGAAATGCATATGAAAAAACATCTGTTTCCGGTTTTTGTGCTGTTTATTCTTGCGGTATCCGGTTATTCGCAGGTTCTGAAGGTCGATTTCAAAAGCGACGGACAGCTGAATCTTGAAAGAATGGCTTTCTACCGCAGTAAAAAAGAAAGCTGCACTCCGCTCTTTCTTTCCCGCAAGCCGGAGCAGAGAACTGTTATATCCGGACGCCCCAATGGACGCAAAGACAGGCGTCCCGGAACTGTGACGCTCGACGCTATGAATATCGGAAGAAAGAGCTTCCGGTATGTGAAGTGTGATTTTATCCTGCAGCGCGCTCTGTATGACAAAATTGCCGGCCGTATCGGATTTTCAGCTTCCGCCGACGCCGTCAGTTACAAAAATATTAAATGGTCAAGTGTGTCGGCTCCTGAAGATTTGAACGGTGATTTTGTCAGGACATCACTTGTTTTTGACACCGGCAGGAGTGGTGTGCGCTGTTTCAGAATAAGCGTCAAGCCGGAGCCGCTCAAAAATTCCTTTGTGCAGATATCCGGTATATCGGTGAGCGGTAAGCCGTTTCCGGCAGAGAAGGTGACACCCGTCAAGCCTGAAGTCATAACGGCAGGAAAACTTCCCTGCTACCGGCTCGATAAAGCCAAAGTGGTGATGGCTGAGTTCCACGCAAGACAGCTTACCTCAAAAGCAGAATTGCAAAAGACCGTTTTTTCAGATTTCTGGGGCGAAGCCCGCCTGCCTGACAAACATACAACATTCTCTTATCCCGGATGTCATAAGGCTGCGCGCAAACGCGGAATTCCCCGGCTGGGATTTGCTTACAAAGCAAATATCGAGCCGTTTTTCAATCCGGAAAACGAGCGGGTTCTGCTCAAATTTATCCGCAGCAGCTTTGTTACAGAGATATTTATCGACGGTAAACCCGCCGGAAAAAGCGTCGAAGGCGGTCTGCCGATCGAATTTGATATAACAGATTATTTGACTTCCGGCAAAAAGAGTGAACTTTTTGTACGTACCACAGGTTACGACGCGGGAGTGCTGGATGAAAAGGGCAGGGGACGTTTCCCGCACAGCGGCAGAAAAAACTTTGGCGGAATCGCCCGCGCCGTGGTGCTGGAAAAGGTTCCGGCAGTGCGCAGTTGCGACCTTGCCGTGTTTCCGGTAAAGGGAAAAGTCATTCTGCAGAGCCGCGCCGTCAATCAGACCGGCAGAAACGAATCTGCCGTCATGGAGTATCTGATCCGTGATAAATCCGGTAAAACTATATTCCAAACCTCACAAGAAGTATCGATTCCGGCAGGGAAATCTGTGGAAACAGAGCATCACTTTGAGATCAGAGATGAACTCGAATTCTGGGATATCGGCAAGCCGGTACTCTATTTTGCCGAGGCGGTCATCAGGTCAGGTGAAAGAGAGCTGTACCGTGAGCGTGTCAGGTTCGGATACCGTTATGTTGAAATCAAAGGTGAAGATTTTTACCTTAACGGCAGAAAAGTGCGCCTGCGCGGTCCGTGGGGACACCTGGAAGATTGGGTGCATCCGCGGCTCAATGTGACCGATAAAAAACAGGATAAAAAGGCGTCTCCGGCAGATACTTACTTACGGCTGATGAAGTACGGTATGAACTGCGGCAGACTGCACCGTCAGATATTCCCTCCGGAGTATTACAGCGAAGCCGATGAGGCGGGTTTCCTCATTATCGCCGAGTCCGCGTTCGGACACGTTTGGCTGCCTGAAAAAGAGGTCGCAGCACACCTTGAGCGTTTTACAAAAAATTTCCGCAACCATCCGTCGATAGTGGTGTGGAGCGCGAGCAACGAGTTTCAGCTCTGGGTGACGCCCCGTCCGCAGAATGCGATGGATTTCCTCAACCGTATGGATGCCGTGATAAAGAAACATGACAAGTCCAATCGTCCGGTACAGCACTCCGGATTCGGTGATGCCAACGGCAGGAGCGATATCTGCAACGTACACTACTCCTGTGCCCTCGAGGGGCTGCCGCGCCGCTTCTACTGGACGCGCGATCCTGTGAAACTCACCCGGCACAGCTACCATGACAACTTCAACCGCTTCAATCCCAAGGGCAGAAAGCCGCTTTTCTACGGAGAACACTTCAATGCCCACGTTATAAGAGATATGCACTCCGCAGAGTCCGGAGAGCGGGGTTTGAGGGCGTTGTATTCCGGAGCATACGACAGCAGAAAGTCGCAGCTCTCACAGATTTATACCGGAAACGTTTGGCGCGGACACATCCGGGCAGCGCGCGAACAGAACGTTGCGATGATCTCCCCGATTGTTTTCTATTGCGGAGTCGAGTCGGAATTCATCCGTACTCTGGCAGAGGAATTCAAACCGCAGGGTGCTTATCCGGTTTTCCCGATGCCGGTATTTACAGCAGGCGAAAAAAATATCAGACGTTTCGCCGTCTTTGAGGATGACGGTTATCCGCTCAAGGCTGAGCTGGTTGTCACTCTTGAAGGAAAAACGCAGCATCGGCTTGCCCGAAAGCAGGTCGCGCTTGCCGGAGGAGTGACCGAAGAGTTTGATCTTGCACTTGATATTCCCGATGAAACGGGGGAATATATGCTTGTTACCGCATTGGTGTCTCCCGGTGGCAGTAAGCTGTACACAGACCGTGCTCCGGTGAAGATCCGCAAGAGAATCGCGCCGGCAAACTCCGGAGTGTTCTGCTCTGTCTGGGGAAATCCCAGTCCCATCGCAGGATTCGCCGCCAAACACGGCGTGACACTGCGAGCCGCTGATCCGGATAAATTGGGTGACGGAATCCTTCTGATAATGCCGGATGTTCCCGAGGAGGAACTTGCCTCCAGAGCCGGAAAACTTGCCAACTTCATTTCAGCGGGCGGCAGAGTACTCTTTTTTGAACGCAAATGGAACAAAAACATCCTGCCCGGAAATATCTCTTTTTCCCAATGGGATACCGGTTACGGCAGAGGTTTTGTCCGTTATCCGGACCACCCCATCCTCGCAGGTATGAGCGACCGCGACTTTTACGTCTGGCGCAAAGACTTTACTCTTGCCGATCAGGGAATGCTCAAGAGTTCATCCGGAAATATCAAGGTGCTGGTTGACGGAGCCATCGGACTCGAACAGGCGTTCCTCTGGGAAATGCAGTACGGCAGTGGCAGGGCAGTCGTCACCCATCTGCCGCTTGCCGGAAGTTGTACGACGCTGCTTCAGAGTGAACAGCTTCTGCTCAATATATTAAAGAGTTTTGCCTCTGTGTCTGCTCAATTGAGCGTTCCCGGACTGCTTTGTTCCGGAATGGATGATTTTGCAGCTTCAACACTCCGCAAGCTCGGCTGCAGCGAGGATATTTCCGGCGGCGATCTGCTCTTTGTCACAGGAAATGCTGTGGAAAAATACGGTGTTGCCAAAGTCGCAGAGTGTGCCGCAAAATACAGACGTGTCATACTGTTGAACGTTCCGGAAAAACTTGTCGGCAGTTTGACTTCTGCATTGGGCACTCCGGAGTTAAAGACCAAAGCCGTCAGCCGGAAAAACAGATACGGTAAAGAGTATGTCTGGTTCACCGGTACAGATGATCCGGTTTACCGTGGAATTTCCAGCGGTGATCTTGCCTGGAACTCCGGTATTCTTCCGGAATACGCTTTTGAAAAGAGTTCCGGCTGGAAGCAATCTGTATCAGGCGGCAGAGATGCCTGTGCAACCGGAAAAAATGGTGTTGAAATAAGATTTCTGAACCTTGCTTTTGACCGTGATGTTTCCGCGGACGACAAAAAAATGTTCTTTGCTTCACAGCTCGTGAACAATTCCGGCTGCCTGGTAGCCATGCGTCAGGCAAGTGACCGGGTGAGCCGCGAAAACCGCTACTTTTACGTGGATTTATCCGGCACAGCCAACGCGTCACGCGACAGGATCATCGGAAATTTCCCCTGCGGCAAAAAAGAACTGGCCGGCATTCCGTTTCTGATTCCGGCAGAGAGCAGAAAAGCTCCGTTCGCCATGCTCCGGCTTACCGGACGCGCCCACTCAATGAAAGGTGAGCAGGTCAAGTTCGATACTCCGTGGGACAAATTCGACAAGTTTGACGGCAGGGCTGTCATTCCGCTGAGCAACCCGCAGTTTGAGTCGGTCTCTTTTCTGCTGACGTCTGGTTTCAACTGGAAACTCCGTCCGAAGCAGAAGGGCAGCTGCGTCGCAATCGTGAAACTCACTTACCGCGACGGAACAACTTTCGAAGCACCGCTTTCGGCAGGCAGAGAGGTTCCGGAGGGACGCAAAATATCCGCTGAACTCTCCCGTGGTCAAATTGTGGCACAGCTTCCCATCATTGTAAACGCGCCCGGTGAAAAAGTCAAAATAGGCGTTTCCACCATCCTCAATCCGCACCCGGAAAAAAAGATCAGCCGCTTTGAAATCTTTACTGCAGACAATCCGCCGTACGACCTGATGATATTCGCCATAACCTGCGAGAGAACCTCAAAAGAGTACATTTAGTACATCAAATCAGGGACAGCCGGATTATTTTACGGTGTATTTTTTCAACTCTTCGAGATATTCGTTGAGCGGTTTGTATCCTCCGATTCTGCCGAGGACTTTCTGATTTACCGGATCAAGTATGATTACAGATGGAACTCCGTTGCCGAAAGGGAAATGCTGTTTCACGATATGGTTGTGCAGAAGCTGATCCTGCGGCAGGCGGGCTCTGCGGGGCGAATCCAGCCAGAGGAACACAAAACTCTTTCCGGCGATACGCTGAAATTTTGCGTGAGAAAGAACGTTTGATTTGAGCATTCTGCAAGGCGGACACCAATCGGAGCCAGTGGAAAGCATGAAAACTTTTTTCTTCTGCTCTTTGGCTTTAGTTATGGCATCGTTGAAGTTTACTTCCCAGTCTTTTCCCGGTCCACGGTGCCATGTGATTTCAGCGGATGGCAAATTGTTTATATTTACAGGGTTTGCCGGTGTATTTCTTCCTGACTCCCGGGCGGAAACCGGAATTGCAGCAAAAGTTATAACGGTTGCTGCGCAAAGCAGTTTTTTCAGCATTTTTTTGCTCCTTTCGTGTTTTAACAGATCAGCTGTTACTTTTACAATAATATGCTGACGATATAAATGCAAGAACAATTTTGAAATTGCGATTGATTTTTTTTATTGAAATGCTATAGTAACCACAGCGAGAAGTTTTCATACATCATAAAAATACAGGAGTTACTCAATCCATGAAAAAAATTATTGTTGCACTGGTCGTTATCGCCGCTGTCGGACTCGGCTTTTACTTATTTAAATCCTACCGGGATAATGCGCTTTACCGTAACCCCGCTTTCGCTTCCGGCAACGGAAGGCTCGAAGCTACCGAGATCGGAGTCGCCGCCAAACTTGCCGGACGCATCGACAACGTCTTGGTTCAGGAAGGCGACATGGTCAAAAAAGGACAGCTTCTGGTTAAGATGCAGACCAATACTCTCGAAGCAGAACTTGCACAGGCAAAAGCCAAACGCGAACAGGCTGTGACCGCCGAAGCAAGTGCCAGAGCTTATATCGAAGTTAAAAAGAGCGAACTTGAGGCGGCGCGTGCAGTGGTTATGCAGAAAGAGAGCAGCTGTGAAGGCGCAAGAAAGCGTTACGAGCGTGCCGCCAAGCTTCTCAAAGAGTCCGCCACCAGTCAGCAGACTTTCGAAAATGATGAAACCGTCTACCTTACTGCCAAAGCTGAACTTGCAGCAGCCAAAGCCAGCGTCAAGCAGGCTGAAGCACAGCTCAATGCAGCCAAAGCTGACGCCATCGGAGCTAAAGCCAATATCCAGGCTGCCGATGCCGACATTGCCCGCGTTCAGGCGGATATTGATGACAGCAGCCTTACCGCTCCGCTGGGCGGACGCATCCAGTACCGTATCGCAGAGCCGGGAGAAGTTATGGGTGCAGGCGGCAAAGTGGTCAATCTGGTTGACCTCACCGATGTCTACATGACCTTCTTTCTGCCCGAGGCAGCTGCCGGAAAAGTCGCCCTCGGTGCTGATGCCCGCATCGTTCTTGATGCCATTCCCGGCACTCCGATTCCGGCGAAAATCTCTTACGTTGCCAGTGTTGCGCAGTTCACTCCCAAAACCGTTGAAACCAAGCTTGAGCGTCAGAAGCTGATGTTCCGCATCAAGGCGCGTATTGCTCCGGAGCTGCTCCAGAAGTACATCGAATATGTCAAGACCGGACTTCCCGGTGTGGCATGGGTCAAGATTGATCCCAAGGCCCAGTGGCCGGAACAGCTCAAACTCAAGGGTGAGAAATGAGCGAACCTGAATCAATTTCTGCATCTCCTGTCGTAAGCGTAAAGGGGGTGACCCAGCGTTACGGCAAGGTGACTGCACTTGATGATCTCTCTATTGAGATAGCTCCGGGCAGGCTGGTCGGATTGATCGGACCGGATGGCGTCGGCAAATCCACTTTGCTGTCGCTCATTACGGGAGCGCACTCCATTGATGCCGGTGAAGTCACTGTCCTCGGCGGTGATATGCGGAGCAGGGCCCACCGTGACAAGGTATGTCCAAAAATCGCCTATATGCCGCAGGGATTGGGTAAAAACCTCTATTTTACTCTGACAGTTGAGGAGAATCTTCAATTTTTCGGACGCCTCTTCGGACATGATGCCGCCGAGCGGCGCAAGCGTATCGATCATCTTACCCGCAGTACCGGACTCTACCCCTTTCTCGACCGTCCGGCGGGCAAGCTCTCCGGCGGAATGAAGCAGAAGCTCGGTCTCTGCTGTTCTCTTATCCACGATCCGGATTTGATGGTACTGGATGAGCCCACGACCGGAGTAGATCCGCTGGCGCGCCGCCAGTTTTGGGATCTTATTGACAGTGTCCGCAAAGAGCAGCCGCAGAT
This sequence comes from Victivallaceae bacterium, assembly GCA_045630865.1. Taxonomy (GTDB): domain Bacteria; phylum Verrucomicrobiota; class Lentisphaeria; order Victivallales; family Victivallaceae; genus UBA1784. Next base: position 6,734 of record JAZQTR010000169.1, on the reverse strand, counting down.
GACTGTTGTCGTGGCTACGGCATACATGGATGAAGCTCAGCGTTTCGACTGGCTGATCGCCATGGATGGCGGAAAAATTCTCGACACCGGAACTCCGCAGGAGCTGCTTGCCAAAACCGGCAGGGACAACCTTGATGCCGCGTTCATTGAACTGCTCCCTGAAAGCCGACGCACCGGACACAAGGCGCTGACTGTTCCCCCGCTGGAAACTTCCAGCGATGATATCGCTATCGAGGCAGAAGGTCTGACTCGCAGATTCGGCAGTTTTACTGCTGTTGACCATGTGAGTTTCCGAATACGCCGGGGAGAGATATTCGGTTTTCTCGGTTCCAACGGCTGCGGCAAAACTACTACTATGCGTATGCTGACGGGGTTGCTGCCGGCCACCGAAGGAACTGCGAAACTTTTTGGACAGGCAGTCGACTCCAACAGTATGGATGTCCGGCTCAACCTCGGCTATATGACACAGCTCTTCTCGCTTTACGGAGAGCTTACCGTCCGGCAGAACCTTATGCTTTACGCCAGATTGTACCGTATTCCGGAAAACGAGGTGGAGTCCCACGTCAACGAGATGATTCACCGCTTTCAGCTTGAAAGTGTGGAGAACACTGTTCCCGGCTCGCTTCCGCTTGGAATCAAGCAGCGTCTTTCGCTTGCCGCCGCAGTCATTCACCATCCGAAGATCCTTATTCTCGATGAGCCGACGTCAGGAGTCGATCCCGTTGCCCGGGATCTCTTCTGGGAGTTGATCATCGAACTGTCCCGCAAGGATAAAGTCACCATCTTCATAACCACCCACTTTATGAATGAGGCTGAACGCTGCGACCGCATATCCCTTATGCATGCAGGACGCTCTCTCGCCTGCGATGAACCGGCAAAACTTGTGGCTGAACGCAAGGCGGCAACCCTTGAAGAGGCATTTATCGGATACCTTGAGGATGCTGATCCTGCCTCAAAGGAAAAAATAGAGTATACCGCAACAGAAAGTTCCCACGGCAAAACTGCCCGTTTCGGCGGATTGTCCGGATTCATCAACTCGAAGTTCAATTTTCAACGCTGGTACAGCTGCTGCTGGCGCGAGATGCTCGAGCTTATGCGCGACCCCATCCGTGCCACACTTGCTCTCTTCGGAGCTTTGATTCTGATGGTTGTAATGGGCTTCGGTATCAATATGGATGTTGAGGATCTGCGGTATGCCGTCCTTGACCGTGACCAGAGCGGACTGAGCCGAAGTTACGCTCTTGATCTCAAAGGTTCGCGCTATTTTATCGAGCAGAAGCCGGTGTTGCACTACGGCGAGATAGACAAGCGTATGCGCTCCGGAGAGTTGAGTCTGGTGGTTGAGATACCTCCAAACTTCGGAAGAGATCTGGAGCAGGGCAAGTCTCCGGAGGTCTCTTTCTGGGTAGACGGAGCCATGCCCAGCCGTGCCGAAACGATCAACGGCTACGTTAATTCTCTCCACAACAAATGGCTGGAAAAGTATTGCCGCAGTAACGGAATTGAGGAAAAAAGCGGCGCACAGGTTCAGCTGCGCTACCGCTACAATCCGGACGTTTTGAGTCTTCCGGCGATGGTTCCTGCGGTCATTCCGATTCTGCTGATGATGATTCCGGCGATTCTTGCCGCTCTTGCCGTGGTGAGAGAAAAAGAGATGGGGTCGATCATCAATTTGTATGTGAGTCCGCTTACCAGAGTTGAGTTCATGCTGGGCAAACAGATGCCGTATGTGCTCTTTTCCTGTTTAAGCTTTCTGTTGCTGATAACGATGGCGGTGACGCTGTTCGGTGTTCCGGTCAAAGGCAGTGTTCCGACGCTGATATTTTCGCTTGTTCTCTACTGTTTCTGTTCGACCGGTCTCGGATTGCTGGCTTCATCTGTGACCCGAAGTCAGATCGCAGTTATTTTTCTCACTATGCTGGGAACTGTTCTTCCGGCTACCCAGATGTGCGGAATGACCAACCCGGTATCCACCCAGACCGGCTTGGCGCGTGTCATCGGCGAAATATATCCCACGACCTATATGCTGCTCATCAGCCGTGGAATATTCAACAAAGCTCTCTGTTTTGCCGATTTGAAACTTGAAATACTGGTGCTTGCCCTGACGATACCGGTGGTGATCGGTGCCGGAGTGCTTTGTTTGAAAAAGCAGGAGAGTTGACCACTATGAAGCAGACTTTGAAAAATATATTCCACCTCGGAGTCAAGGAGATACGCGGACTTTTCCGCGACCATATGCTGTTGGCTCTGATAATCTACTCTTTCTCGCTCGGCGTATACGTTTCCGCCAAAGCCATGCCGGACTCCATCACCAATGCGGCAATAGCTGTGGTCGATGAGGATCACTCCCAGCTGTCAGAGCGGATAACTGACTCCTTTATGCCGCCGATGTTCATCCGGGCAAAAGAGATAAGTCATCCGCAGATAGATCAGGAAATGGACAGCGGAAACTATACCTTTGTCGTAGTTATTCCCCACGACTTTGAGCGCGATGTCCGCGCCGGACGCAATCCGGAGATTCAGCTCAACGTAGATGCAACACGCATGACGCAGGCTTTTACCGGAAGCGGATATATCCAGCAGATCATTTCGCAGGAAATCAGTAAGTTTGCCAACAAAAACTCCTCTGATTCCTCCTCCGTTGCCGGCACTGTCATCCGTAACCGCTACAACCCAAATCTCACCCAGATCTGGTTCGGCGGCGTTATGCAGCTGGTCAACAACATCACCATGCTGGCGATCATCCTGACCGGAGCAGCTCTCATCCGTGAGCGTGAGTGCGGAACGCTCGAACATCTGCTGGTCATGCCGGTCACAAGTTTTGAGATCATGGTATCCAAGATCTGGTCGATGCTGGTTGTGGTGCTTGCCGCTTCATCGCTGTCGCTGGTGTTTATCATCAAAGGAGCATTGGCTGTTCCGCTTGAGGGATCTGTGCTGCTTTATATCGCCGGAATTGCACTGCATCTTTTTGCAGTAACTTCGCTGGGAATTTTCCTTGCCTGCATGGCGCAGAACATGCCTCAACTCGGTATGCTGCTGATTCTGGTGCTGCTGCCGATGCAGATGCTTTCCGGAAGCACAACTCCGCGGGAAAGCATGCCTTCATGGGTTCAGGATATAATGCTGATTGCGCCCAATACCCACATCGTGGAGTTCAGTCAGTCGATACTTTTCCGCGGAGCAGGTATCGATGTGGTCTGGAAACAGTATCTGGCATTACTTGTGATCGGCAGCGTACTGTTCTGGGTATCATTGATCCGTTTCAGAAAGAGCCTTGCCTGACCTATGGAAAAACTCCGCAAATACGGTATTTTTCTGCCGGTTATACTCTGTGCTCTCGGCGCATGTGAGTTGCTGGGGCGTCAATTCTGGTTTGATGAATCCCTGACGCTGCTCAACTTTGCCCTGCTGCCGGTCGACAGAATCTACAGTTCATACGTCATACCCAACAACCATATCGGATATACTTTTCTTCTGCATTGGCATTATCTGCTGATGCCCGATGGTATATCATCCGACCTCTGGTGCCGTTTGCTGTCGCTGGGCATAGCATTTGCCTTTCTTATTTTTTCGTTCATGAGTATAAAGAGAACAGCTTACCGCATTCTGCTTGCTTCATTTGCGATTTCCCTGCCGTTTGCCATTTATGCGACTTCGGTGCGCGGATATATGACGGCTCTTTTCTTTTCTGCGCTGACTCTGCACTTTGCCTGTGCCTTTGCCCGCAGTGGAGGAGTACGGGACGGAACCTTTTACTTTTTATCCTCACTGGGGTGTGTTGCGGTTCTGCCGAGCGATCTGCTGGTCTGTGCCGCTGTTGTTGTTTACGCTCTTCCGTTGTGCGGAAAGATATTTTACCGCCGTATCCGTTTTTATATGTTGGCAGTGATTCCGGTAGCTGCGTTTGCCATTTTCTGGCTGCCGATATTTCCGCAGCTCTACGCGGCAAGCCGATTGGGGGAGGGGTGGCAGAGTCCATGGGATGTGCTTGTGGCAGTTGCTGCGACATATTTTGCCATCGCTTTTATTCCGGTGATCTGCTCTCTTGCTGCGGCAGTAATCCGCAAAAAAAGGAGTGTCCGGGATTGGCGCATAGCAGCATTTATATTGGTTCCAGTTCTGGTATTCGGTACAGAGACAGCTCCGTTTCCACGGGTGTTTTTTCCATTTGCCGGAGTGTTTCTGGCTGTGACATCCCGGTATTTTCAGACATTTCTGGCGATACTGCGCAAGCGCAGCGGCAGGAAATATAAAATCCTGCTTCCGGCCATCTTTGCCGTTACCGTCGGTTGTACCGCAGTGCTCAACTGGAGTCCTGTCAGCCGTCAGCTTCTCAACCGGATAAATGGAGGTGACAATGATGACTATTTTACCCCGTGGTACGTCAGAAGTAGCCACACCCCCAAGGCTGCGGCGGAAACGGTCTCCAAACTCGATTATCCCGTCTGTTATATGAGCTTCAGTTCCGACCCGTGGTCAGTGATGTTTTATGGAGCCCTGTGCGGGGCGGATATGAACAGGTTTGCTTTTGACGGGCCGCGCGGAAAAATCCTCCAACTGCCGCACAATGCAGTTGTTGTGATCAACTCAAGCGAGGATTCAAGCGGAATCGAAAAGCGTTTCAACGGCACTTGCTGTCTGCTCTGGCAAAGTCCCAACCATAAAGTGTACCGTTTTTTGCAGTATTGAGTATCTTATTTGCCGGATAAAGGAATGGTGATCCTGAAAACAGTCTGCCAGTTTCCGTATCCGGGAACAAGTTGGATATCTCCATGGTGGAGAGAAAAGATACGTTTCACAATCACTAGCCCCAGACCGTTTCCCGGCACGCTTTCCGGACGTTTGGCGGTTCCGCGGTAGAATCTTTCGAAGACCTTGTTGCGGTGATCTTCGGAAATTCCGGTTCCGTTATCGCAGACATCTATGACAAAGTGATCTTTTTCTTTTTTGAGCGCGGTGCGGATGACTGTTGCTTTGCCGTGCGATACAGCGTTGGAAAACAGATTTTCAAAAGCCTGTATCAGCAACGACGGTTCTCCGGGAATCTCTTCCTGAGTTGTTTCTTCAAATATGAATTCCGTCTGGGCAGAGCCATGCCGGAAACTTACAGACGCTTCCTTGGCGAGTTCCACAATTCTGACCGGCAGAAAATCTTTGTCTTTTTTCTGCTCCTGACGTTCGATTGCGCTCAAACTTATAAATTCATGCAGCAGTCCGGAGAGGCGCAGAGATTGATTTTCAATAGCTTTGAGGCACTCCTGCCGGAACTCCGGATCATCCAGTGCGCCCTGCTTGATACCGTCCACGGCAGAGAGAATTCCGGTAAGCGGAGTTTTCATTGCATGGGATACCGCAGCAAGAAATTCTCTTCTGCGGCTCTCATGTGCCTTGAGCTGGACGATCTGTCCGCGCAGATGCTCTGCCATATCGTGGACACTTATTGCGATTTTACGCACGACTCCGGAGGGCGGAACATAGACCGGATAATTGAAATCACCCGAGGCGATAGCTCTCGTGCTCACTTCCAGCCTTTCCAGCGGAGAATGGATCTGCCGCAGAAAGTAGATGATCAAACCGGCTATGATGCATATTCCGAGCGCACTCAAAGCGATAACGGCAAATTCGGAAAGTTTGACCAATCTTGTGATACTGTCGCACTGCTCGACCATCAGCAGGACATACTGTTCGTTCCGGCTGCTGAATTTGATGGCATTGTAGGCGAACCAGGTGTCAAAATAGGGATTGTACTTGAAGAGAACTTCGTTCTGCGCCAGACTTCGCATGATCTTTCGCACTTCCGGAGCCTCGATAAGCCGGGTGAGACGTTCCGGAGTTCTTGCTGTCTGGAAAACAACAGGGCCGCCGCTGCGTTTTTTGATCCGCAGAACAAATGGATTTTGAGCTTGTCTTTTGAAAAGTTTTTCCAGTTTTTCAGGTGTGGCTTCTGTCTCGAACATATCTTTGCATACGGTGACCATCATGCGGTTCCGCAGACTGATTTCCTGTTCAAGTGCTGAGAAATATGATGTGCGGAAATAGTTGATCTGCAAGTCGATAACTACCACCGCCGCCGCCACGAGCATCGCGATAAAAAGCGGAAAGAACCAATAAAGCTGGATTTTTCTGGTCATTTTCAGTAGTCGGTGATCTTGTATCCCACGCCGCGCACTGTAATAAGATGTTCCGCCCAGGTGTTGAGTTTGCGGCGTATTTTCATCATGCGGATATCGACAACGCGGTCATTGGCTGGATAATCTCCGCCTTTGATAAGATCAATTATCTGGCGTCTGGTAAATACTTTTTCCGGATTTCCGGCAAGAAGATAGAGTGTGTCGAACTCATCTGCGGTCATCGGGATTTTTTCTCCGTTCAGACGGACAAGTCTGGATTCCTGATCAAGCTCCAGTTCTCCGAGAGAGATAACAGACTGATTGACCGAGGAGTCAAGTCTTCTCAACTGAACTTTGATCCTTGCGAGCAGAACATCGCTGCTGAATGGTTTTGCAAGGTAATCATCTGCTCCGTTTTCCAGACCGGTGACAACATCGTCATCATCTCCCCTGGCGGTGATTATAATGATTGCGGTGTTCTGGAACATAGGTTCACTCCGCATGGAGCGCAGGACTTCCAGACCATCGATTCCCGGGAGCATAAGGTCAAGCAGTACGACATCCGGTTTTATTTTAGGGGCAAGGCGCAGGGCACTTTCTCCGTCTGAAACGGAATATACC